>NZ_JAAQXA010000016.1:0-111561 GCF_012985775.1 Pseudomonas sp. WS 5011 | reverse complement strand
AGGAGTGGGGGCAACAGCAGCTGCGCTGGTAGACTTATCCACAGTTGCTGGTAACAAAATCAGCAATCCGCCCTGGGTCAAATTTCAATCGGCAGGGTGGGTCAATTTTCCATCAGCGCCAACACTCTACCGCTCAGACACCAAGGCACCGCTGTCGGTGGTCTCGCAGCGTTACCACACCGTGCAGCCCAAGGATGTGCTGGAGTTCTACCGGGACCTGACCGAGGTTTCCGGTTACGAGCTGGAAACTGCTGGTGTGCTCAAGGGCGGCCGCAAGTTCTGGGCGCTGGCACGCACCGGACAGGGCGCTGCACTCAAGGGCAACGACCAGGTGAATGGCTACCTGCTGCTGGCCACTTCCTGCGACGGCACCCTGGCCACCACCGCAACGCCCACCACCATCCGCGTGGTCTGCAACAACACCCTGACCATCGCCCTGGACGGCACCAGCCGTGCGATCAAGGTGCCGCACAGCACCCGCTTCGACGGCGATCTGGTCAAGAAGCAGCTCGGCATTGCTGTCTCGCAATGGGACGACTTCATGTACCGCATGCGCCATCTGGCTGAACGCAAGGTGCAGTGGCATGAGGCACTGGGCTTCTTCATGAACGTGATGTGCGAGACCAGCCCAACCGGCGCTCTGCCGGAGCAGCTGCCGAACGAGCGCGCTATGCGCAAAGTGCAGGAGCTGTACGAAGGTCGTGGTCGTGGCAGCCAGCTGGACTCGGCACGCGGCACAGCCTGGGGCTTGCTCAATGCCGTAACCGAGTACGTCGATCACGAACGCCGAGCACGCAGCACTGAATACCGCCTCGACTCAGCTTGGTTCGGCCAGGGTGCCCAGATCAAGCAACGCGCCTTGGATACAGCCCTGCAATTAGTCGCCTGACCTTTTCCCCACCCCATAACGCCCGACCCGCTTCGTTGCAGGTCGGGCGTTTCTATTTCTGCAAGGTGACCGCTATGAAAGCTACTTCATTGAATCGCAGCACCAGCAAATCCCGCCCGGCTCTGCGCCTGGTCAGCACCAAGGAACTGCCACGCGAGGACTGGCTACAGATCCGCAAGCAAGGCATCGGCAGCTCGGATGCAGCTGCAGCAGTAGGACTCAACCCCTACAAGTCGCAGCTGGAACTCTGGATGGAGAAGACCGGTCGTGATGCTGGGCTTCCGAAGGCCGATCCCCAGGATGAGGAAAGTCCGATGTACTGGGGCAACGTCCTGGAGCCCATCGTGGCCTGGCATTACAGCAAGCGCACCAAGCACAAGGTCCGCCGCATCAACGCCGTGCTGCAGCATCCCGATCCCCAGCTGCCCTGGATGCTGGCCAACATCGACCGCGAGGTGATCGGGGCCGACGATGTGCAGATCCTCGAATGCAAGACCGCGGGCATAAACGGGGCACGCCTCTGGAAGGAAGGCGTGCCGGAGTATGTGCAGTTGCAAGTGATGCACCAGCTCGCCGTCACCGGCAAACAGGCGGCGGATGTCGCCGTGCTGCTCGGTGGCCAGACGCTGGAGATCCACCGCATCGAGCGGGACGAGCAGATGATCTCCCGCCTGATCGAGCTGGAGCGCAAGTTCTGGCACTACGTGGAGACTGATACGCCACCACCGGCTGATGGCACGGCTTCCGCTGAGTCGGCACTGCGCTGCCTCTACCCGGAGGACAACGGCCAGGTCATCGACTTCAGCCAGCATGCTGGTCTGTCAGCGGCTTACATCGAGCTGAAAGCCGTGCGTCAGTCGATTGCTGACAAGGAAAAACGCGAGTCTGAGCTCAAGCAGATGCTGCAGCAGGCCATGGGCGATGCCAGTCGGGCGGAGTTCACCAGCGGCTATGTCAGCTGGCGCAAGGCCAAGGACAGCATCGGCCTCGATGTCGCTCAACTGCTCAAAGACAAGCCCTACCTGCAGGCCAAGTACCCGCTACTGAAACCGGGTGCACGGCGCTTCCTGGTCGGCTGAAACCCAACTTCTCCAACCCTTCCCTCCCACTTGGCCAGTCCATGCCGCTCACCCGGCGTGGCTGGCCTTTTTTCATTTCCAGGAGACACACCATGCTCAAAGGTCTGGCTATCACGCCGCCGGTACTCGGGCGGATTTCCATCGGCAAGGTCATCGAGAAGAACGGCAAACGACTACCGGAGAAGGATGACCAATTCACTATCACCTCACAGGTGCAAGGCAAGGACGGCTGGCTGCTGCACCCGCTCAATGACGAGCTACGTCAGGGCAAGGACGACAAGCTGCGCAGCATTCCGGTACGCCTGCTGTTCAACGAACCTGAGCTGAATTTCCGAGCCGACTACACACTGTTCGACCGGCAATCGGGGCGCCCGGTTTGCGTCGGTAATGGCGAAACCTGCAAGCGGGTCACACAGGACGGTATGCAGTCATTGCCCTGTCCTTCACCAGATGCCTGCCCACTCGCCAAAGGCGGTGCCTGCAAGCCCTACGGCCGACTGAACGTGGTCATTGGCGATGAGGATCCGCTGGGCAGCTTTGTGTTTCGCACCACTGGCTTCAACAGCATCCGCACCCTCGCCGCTCGCCTGCATTACTTCCAGGCCATCTCGGGTAACCGCCTGGCCTGTCTGCCGCTGGAGTTGCGTCTGCGTGGTAAGTCGACTCGCCAGAGTCATGGTACGCCGATCTTCTACGCCGACCTGACAGTACGCGGCAGCATGGACATGGCTGAAGCACTTGTGACCGCCAATGAACTCGACTCACGGCGCCAGGCTGCTGGCTTCAATCAGGCCGCGTTGGATGAGGCTGCGCGACGCGGATTCGGCAACGGTGCATTCGAGGACAGCGAGGAGGATGCCGGCGCGATCGTTGAGGAGTTCTACCCCGAAGGAGAAAGCCCGACAGCCATCAACCCTCAAGTCACTGCCACCAAAACCAGGTTGGCTGAGAAGCTGGATGCACAAGCAGAGCGAATAAAGGAGGAGGCATGAAACGGCTACTACGCACTTTCGGTGCTGTGATGATCTTTGCCGGGATTCTATCGGGCTGTTTAGGTGTATTGCTGCTGGCGATTCTAATGGTGCGCTTTCCACCATTGCTGATAGCCGTGGTGTTTGCGTGCTGGATCTACCGAAAGCAGAAAATCACATAAACCCTTTGAGTGCCGGGCTTGGATGGGCAGTCGAAAGGCTGTCCAACCGGCTCCAGTTTTTCTTTTGCTCTGTACCAGCGCTGTTACTGGTTATGAAAGGTCCGTGATGGGCGAAGAACCGGTATCCTTGGAGCTGCAATGACTCGACTGATAGCAGCCACATGTTTTCGGCTGCTGCGGGACATATTGGAGACGCAACAGCCGACCTGCAGGAATTGATGCCCTTCCTGCAAGGTGCTGCCGCTCGGGGTTGAGCAGTAGCTACGAGAACATAAAGGAAGAGCCGAAGGCTGCGGCCTGTGGCTTTGCACAACTATAGGAATGAGAACAGAGCGATGCCGGAACTTCACTTCAAGGGGAAAGAGTTTGTCTTCAACCACCACCTCGGGGTGCCGTATCGGCCTCTCCAGCCGGACGCCAACAAGTCTGTCGGCGGTGCTGCGCTGGACGGCAATCTCATCATCCAAGGCGACAACCTACACGCGCTAAAGGCGCTTATGCCGTTCTATGCGGGACAGGTTGACTGCATCTTCATCGACCCGCCCTACAACACTGGCAACGAAAAGTGGTCATATAACGACAACGTCAACAGCCCCATTCTGAAGGACTGGCTCACGACGAATCCAGTGGATAAAGAAGACATGCTGCGCCACGACAAGTGGTGCTGTTTGATGTATCCCCGGTTGAAATTGCTCCATGAGCTGCTCGCTGAAGATGGCAGTTTCTGGATGACTCTTGACGATAATGAAATCCATCGGGCGCGAATGCTAATGGATGAAATTTTCGGTGAAGGGGCATTCGTTGCCTCCATCGTCTGGCAGGCTCGTTATTCGGTTTCAAGTGATGCGTCGGTTTCCAACTCTCACAACCACATTCTTGTCTACTCAAAAGCACCTGAAACCTGGAAAAAATTGAGGAATGAGATTGAACGAGACGAGAAGCAAGCGCGCCAATATTCAAACCTAGACAAAGATCCAGAGGGGCCTTGGAGGGCGATACCCTGGGATGCGCCGGAAGAGCGAGAGAACCTCTGTTATCCAATTAAAACCCCTAAGGGCTCACTCAAGTATCCGCCAAAAGGACGGCATTGGTCGCGGGAAGAGTCGCAGTGGTTAGAGTTGGTCGAAAAAGGACTGGCATACTTCGGTAAAAACGAAGATGGCGCACCATCATACAAGCGCTATTTGAAACATGCGGAAACCGTCGTTCCGACTACTTGGTGGCCGCACGACAACTCTGGACATACTGATGAGGCCAGCAAGGAATTGGCAGCATTCAATCTTGAAGAACAGTTTGCAACACCGAAGCCTGTGAGGCTATTGGAGAAGATTCTTCAGATTGCGACTCGCCCTGATAGTTTGGTCTTGGATAGTTTTGCAGGCTCGGGGACTACCGCGCATGCCATTCTTCGCCTGAACAAACGAGATAGTGGTAACCGTCGATTCATCTTGGTGGAATGTGAGAGTTATGCTGACCGCCTTACTGCGGAAAGAGTTCGGCGCGTTATCGGCGGATATGCTTTTGAGGGCACGACCAAGGAGCAGCTGCTGTCAACGAAGATTTCCTTCACTAGCCTGAAGAAGGCAGACAAGCTGTTGGCGCAAATCCAAGGCATTGAAAACCTCGAAGGCCATCGCTTCGAC
Organism: Pseudomonas sp. WS 5011; assembly: GCF_012985775.1. NCBI lineage: Bacteria > Pseudomonadati > Pseudomonadota > Gammaproteobacteria > Pseudomonadales > Pseudomonadaceae > Pseudomonas > Pseudomonas sp. WS 5011. The sequence goes on along the minus strand of NZ_JAAQXA010000016.1, from coordinate 106,797 downwards.
AAAATCACCAAGAAAATCGAGAACGACACGCTCACTGTGGTCGGTGAGAAGAAGGTAACCGAAAAGGTCGAGGGATTGGGCGGCAGCTTCACCTACTGCACGCTGGGCGAACCGCTGGACCTCGATAAGCTGCTGACCGGCGAGGCGCTGCCGGACTACCTTTCGCTGGGTTCATGGCTGTTCCATACGGCGACCATGGCTGCGCTGGAGCCTGCCAAGGTTAATGAGGTCGAGTGGTACTTGGGCGAGTCGAGCCAGTACCACGTGTGGCTGGTCTATCGCCCTGAGCTTGAATTCCTCAAGTCCCGTGATGCGGCACTCACGCTGAACCTCGCGCAGAAGATTGCTGCAGCGAAGTCCGGCAAAAAGCATCTGGTGTTCGCAGCAGCCAAGTTCGTCCCGAATAAGGATCTGCTGCCCATGGGCGTAGAGTTTTCGCCGCTGCCATTCGCCTTGTACCGTGTGGAGAAGTGAGCCATGGAGTACAAGGACTATCAGCAGCGCGTGCTGGACACGCTCGATGTGTACCTGTCTGAACTGAAGGAGCGCAAGTACAAGGCTGACAAGGTCGAGGAACTGCGCCGCGCAAATCCTGACCTGGGTATCCCGTTGCCGGACTTCTGCGGCGAAACCTGGACTGAACTGAACGCGAAGGGCTGGCTGCCCGCGAGCCGCACAAACATCCCCTACAGTCCGCGCAAGGACGGGGTAGGACGTGCTGTGCCAAGCATCTGCGCGAAGGTACCGGTCGGCGGCGGCAAAACCTTGCTGGCCACGGCAGCGGTGCAGAAGGTGTTTAGCCATCTGCTCAACAGCAACACAGGTTTTGTGCTGTGGGTGGTGCCCAACGAGGCCATCTACACCCAAACCAAGCGACAACTGGCGAACCGTGAGCACCCCTACCGGCAACTGCTGGAAAAGGTCAGCGCCGGCAAGGTGAAGGTGCTAGACAAGGACGACCCGCTCGATGCGCGGGACGTGGAAACGCACTTGTGCGTGATGATGTTGATGCTCCAGTCCGCAAACCGCGAGACCAAGGAGACACTGCGCTTCTTCCGTGACCGTGGCAACGTCCGGGGCTTCTTCCCAGTGGGCGATGACTACGACGCCCACAACGCGCTGAAGGCTGAGATACCCAACCTTGACTGCTACGCGGAACTGATTCCCGGTGGGCAGGCGAACATCATCAAGGACAGCCTCGGCAACGTGCTGCGCCTGATTCGCCCGATGGCCATCATCGACGAGGGCCACAAGGCGTACTCGACCAAGGCGATGGAGACCATCTACGGTTTCAATCCCAGCTTCGTGCTGGAGTTGTCAGGCACACCCCGTGACCGTTTGGGCGACACCCCGCCGACCTACGCCAACTGGCTGGTGGACGTGCGTGGCGCAGACCTCGAAGCCGAGGACATGATAAAGCTGCCTATCAACCTGAAGGTGAAGGCTGGGGATGATTGGCGCGACTGCATTCGTGACTCGTGGGACCTTCTGAAGCAGTTACAGGCCGATGCAGACAAATTGCATGCGAACGAAGCGACCTACATCCGCCCCATCATGCTGGTGCAGGTGGAGCGCACGGGTAAGGAGCAGCGCGAGTCGGGCTACATCCACACCGAAGACGTGCGCGATTACTTGAAGCTGTTGGGCCTTGACGACGCGGAGATTGCAGTTAAGAGCGCCGAGGTCAACGACCTGAAGAACCCGGAAAACCAAGACCTGCTCAGCCCGAACAACCGGGTGCGGGTGGTGATAACGAAGTCGGCTTTGCAGGAAGGTTGGAACTGCCCGTTCGCGTACCTATTGTGCTCGCTGGCCGCGAACTCGAACCTGTCGGCCATGACCCAATTGGTGGGTCGTATCTTGCGTCAGCCCTATGCACGCAAGACCGGCGTTCCGTCGCTCGACCAGTGCTATGTGGTATGCCACCACGCATCAACCCGCGATGTCGTTACGAACATCAAGAAGGCGCTGGAGGAGGATGGCATGGGCGACCTCGTGGACCAAATTCGGGACACGAGTGATGGTTCTGGAACGACCAAGGCCAAGCAGGTGCTGAAGCGTCGTAGCCAGTTCAACAAAGTCGAAATTTTCTTGCCGGTGGTGAAGTGGGTGGATGGTTCGGTCGCTCGTGACCTCGATTACGAGCAGGACGTACTGGCGGCTGTCGACTGGAACGGTGTGGATGTCGACACGCTCGCTGATGGCATCAAGCCGGGAGCTCATCTGGAGCGAACGCAGGTCACGCGCATTAGCTTTGTCGGTGCGGACAAGGGTGAACTGCTTAAGACTGATGCCGCTATCGCTGCTGAAGACGCGGTACTGTTCGACCCCGTCTATGCGACGCGTATCGTGTCTGACATTGTCGTGAACCCATGGGTTGCGCGTGACTTGGTCGGACGCTTCTATGCCCGCTTGGTGGCTCGGGGCTTCGAGGCAAAGACTATCGGCGCGATGGCGTCTTACCTGCTGGAAGAACTGCGCAAGCACCTACTGGCTGAGCGCGACCGCATGGCCGAGGGTCACTTCATCGCGGCGGTGGCGAAAGGTGACATTCAGTTCCGACTGCGTGCGGACGGTGGCAACTGGCGCGTGCCACACACCATCACATCCGACCTGCCGGAAGGGTCCCGGAGCTTGCGTCGCAAGTCAGATGCACCGATTGAGAAGAGCGTGCTGGAGCCGGTACTGGAAGACGAACTCAACAATGACGAGCGCGACTTCGCCTGCTACATCGACGAGCAGGCTGCGCTGGTCTGGTGGCATCGCAACGTGGCGAAGTCAGGCCACTATCACGTGCAGGGCTGGCGTAAGGCGAAGGTCTATCCCGACTTCTTGTTCGGGCTAAAGGAGACCGGTGGCCAGCACAAGGTGATGGTCGTCGAGACCAAGGGCGACCAACTGGCCGGGAACGACGACACGAAGTACAAGCGCAAGCTACTAGAACTGATGACGCAGCACTTCCGCGAGGACGGCACCACCAAGGCGGGTGAACTGGAGCTTGTGGTGGCCGGTGACACCAAGGTCGTGTGCGACATGGTCCTCATCAGCGACTGGAAGACCAAGGTGCCGCACTACTTCAGCTGATGTGAACGACGCCCGGCGACGGGATGCCAAGCCAGCCGAGTTGGCTATGCGGGGGAGAGCAATTCTCTGCGCATAGCCCACTCGTCGGTCCGAGTTAAAGGCTGCAAAGGCCAAGTAGCCTTCCCATTCATCTATCTGCGACGAACACGGTTCAGAGTGCCCTTACGCAGACAGCGCGCCCCAGCAGGCTTCAAGCGAAGGTGCTGACCGTCCTTGACCAGGTACTTCATCGCGTAGTGCGTATGAGGCCGTATTGACTGATCATCCCTCTGGATATGGCCGATTCCACGCCTATCGCCATACCCCTCCTTTTCATGATTGCAGCTGTGGGCATAGCCCTGACCACGCGTGACCTCCTCCCATAGCTCACTGATCTCAATCGCCTTCCAAACATCCCGGCATACCTGGTTGCCATTGAAGAAGTAGGCCGCATGGATGTGATAACCACTCCCGTCATTGCGATCTCCGTGCTCCACTGAGTAGGTGTAGCCAATCAGGTGCTCGAATATCGGATTACGGCTGTGCTCATAGATCAGATCATCCAGGTGATCAAAGACCTGCTCGACGCGCTGCCTTGCCCGAGCTTCAGGTCGGTAGTAGAGGTCCAGTCTGATGACCGTAGTGCGTGAGTAAAGGCTCATCACAGCATCCGTGTACGCCTTGATCTCCATCTCTTGCTGCCTGGCCAGCCCCCGACGATCCCCCGGCTTGCGTCGATACCGTTGCTGGCGGGTCAACTCACGGATCCGTTCGGTGAGTACGTTCATGCTCTGGTGATGACTGAGCCAGTACGTCCCCGTCTCGCTCATGCAGACAGGGCCATTGGGTGAACGCTGAAGGCCGATGTCGTCACAGGCTTCCCGGAACGCTAACAGGTGCTCGCTGTAGTCGTATGGCACTCGGTCATCGAACAGGTTGTACATCTGCTGGACGTTGGTGAAGGACCGGGAGAGTCTGGTCTGCTCGACTTGCTCATAGCCTGACCGTTTGTGCGTAATCCGGAATGCGGGTGTATCGCTGCGCTCGATAGCCTGGACGAGTGATTCGATCTGCAGGGCTATGTCGGACTGTGAGAGGTGGGTGTTGTGCTTGCGGTTGTTCATGGCTGAGTACCTGGTTGGTTGTTGGTGCATACCAGGTACGTGGTGTGTTTCTTTTTACTGGTCTTCTTTCCCTCTGGTGTAGTCAGTGGTGATGGGTAGTGATGGTTAGTAAGAGTTGGTAGTTAACAGCTATATCAATAGATGCAGCCCTGACCAGAGCAGTCCCCCCCGAGCAGGCCGGGCAATGGGGAGCAACATTGCCGAGCCTGTCGAGAGATTTGCCGCATTGAGCTTTGGGAGAGTTAGCTGAGAGCCCAAAGCTGTTCGAGTCGGCATAAACGCCATGACCAGCCGAAGCCGATCATGGCGCAGGTGGCGGTTCTAGCTGGCCATGCTCAGATGGCCGATGGGACGCGTGGACGCGCCCTCTGCTTGGTCACGCTCCTCAATCCTGGCCAGGATCCAGTCGTGCACCTCGCTATCGACCCAGCCGACGCAGCGGTCGCCCAACGATACCGGTTTCGGGAAGGTGCCTTCGCCGATGTACTTGTACAGGGTCGACCGAGACAGGCCGGTCGAGTCGATGACTTCTTTCAGACGGATGATTCGCATGAGCAGGCTCCTCTGTGGCTCAGAGGATCTGCAGGGGCAGTAAAAAATCACCCGCCCTAGCTTGGCCTAGGGCACCTTGGTCTTGGTCAAGAGCGCCAGCCTGTAGCGCAGCTCCAAACCCAACGCCTCCTCTCCCACATACGGGTCAGACCTCCCTCCGCGCACGTCCCATACCCAAAGGCATGTATTACTGGCCTTGGGCGCTGGATAGACAATCAGCGACACGACGCTCCAGCCATCCCCTGCGTCAGGTGCAGGTATGAGCCTCACCAGCTGTGGGCTGTATTCTGGCCATACGTTCATACGGCGCAGCCCTTTGTAGATGCTTTCGGCCCATCGACACGCCTCAGCATGCAAGCTTTCCTTGAAGTCACTCCATCGGTCAGGCTCGCTCGGTTCGGGGCTAACCGTCAGTGGCTCGATTGACTTACCGCCAACGCTTTCGAAGCCTGCAGCCTTCAGATCGGCAATATCGCACTTAGGATCAGACCAGAGAGCCGTCAGCAGCTGTGACGCATGACTTGCCAGCCTGTGATAAAGCATCTCTTTAACTTGATTATCCACCCCTGCTAGCTGCACCGTTGAAGGCAGCGCAGCTTCGACCAGGTCGTACTTTTGCGGCCCTTTAACTGCATACACCACCAAGCCCCGCTCCTGCTTCCCCTGCCTCACTGGGAGCTGGGGGTGGTCGAGGTTCAGGTAGTAGATGCTCATAGTCTTCGAGCCGACCAAGACCCCATTGGACACCCCCGGCACATAGCTTCGAAGAAAGCCCAAGCTCAACAGACGATTCAATTGGTGCTTGATCGACGAGGAATCGAGCCCCGTCATTTCCCTCAGCTTGCGCCCGCTAAGCTCCGCCACTACACCGCACTTATCGGCCTCGCTAAGAAGAGCCGCCAATAAAACACGACTTGCAGCGCCCAGCCGTCCCTTAGCCCCCGGGGCGGCAGGCCGACCATCTTTGCGGATAGCTGGACGGGATGATTTTTCCTTCTGAGCTATCGATGTCGACGTGGCCTCCAGCCCAGTCGCATAGATATTCGGCTCAAGAAAAAGGCGAACGATGAGCTCGTGGTGGGCAAGATCTCTGTCCACTTCGCAAAGCACTCTGCGTACGTACTCCGAGGCTACGTAACCGACACCTGGGCGCCCAAGACCACCGTGCTGCTTATTTTCTATCAGAAGCCCAGCCCTGATCAGCTCCCTCGACGCATCTCTAGCGAACCTCTCCGTCAAGCAGAGCTCCTTCGCTACCGACTTGATCTCATAAGGCGCACCCAGCCAGTCAGGCTTTCTGAGCATCAAAGCCTGAAGAAAAAATCTTGACTCAGCATTAACATCTATTAGTGATGACAGAGCTATCATGCGCAAATAAGCCCGGATAAAACATAGATTTTAAGTGATTTTATACCTATAGAATCAGTATTCACAATTCATGTAACGGATACGTTAACAATTCGTTTAACACATCCATTAACAGTTCATTATTAAAATCCGTTAACGAGACAGTTAACATCGCTGTTAACACTACGCAATTAGCTGAGCATCCACCGCGCAGCGGCACCGCTCAGCAACAGGAGAAAATTGGATGGAGACGACCGGGAATAAGCCGGGCTGGCTAAAGAAGCTCGATCGTGAGGAGACAGTGTGGGCCGCAAACTACCTGCTGAATCGATGGCCTGATGAACTTGAGCCTAAGCCCGACCCGTCGCCCGTCATGGTTTTCATCACCTTTGGCGACTCGATCCGCACCCTGGAGTCAGATGTCGCAGGCGTGAAGCTCATTGAACGACTGAGAAACGCCATCAGACAGCGGCGCTATCGGCAAGCAGAAGGCGGTCGAAAGACGTGCTCGTTCACCCTGCCTCTCAACACCAAGGACAAGCTAAAAATCCTTGCAAAAAATGCTGACACCACCGAAACAGCGATCATAGAAAGTCTGATCGCAGGCGCCCTGCAGTCGAGCCAAGATCAGAAAGAGGGAAAGCGACGCGAGGCCCTGGAGAAAACAATCACCCGCAACTCAAGCAAGCTTGCGCAGGAGCTGAACAAGATCAGGCTCGAAGTGACCACCAAGCACCTGGACGCCAGCCTGAGACGACTGGCTGGCTGGCAGGTATACCTCAACGAACAGACCCCCGAACTTTCGGCTGAGCAGGAGTCCGAAGCTAACAGGATTGCCGAGAAGCGAATGCGCGAGATCCAGGAGGCAATCAGGGCCGTCCTAGCGAAGCATGAAATGATGAGCCCTAGGAACATCTGAGATCAGCTTCCCAGGGCAGCAACCCGCATCAGTGGGGGTCAAAGTGTGGGTCAATACGACAAGCAAAAATAAAGTATTTTAAAATCAACAACATATTTAATAAGAACACCGGCCACAAGCCGGCTTTTTTATTGCCTGTAATTTATGGCAGCCACCCTTCTAACCGTCGCTGCGTGACGTTAAAAACGGCTCCACACAGCTTTTTATGCCCGCAATGCGGCCAACCCATGCGCCAACAACCTTGGTCGACTTGGCCCCACCGCGCGCGCTGGGTAAGCTGCTGACCTTTTGCCCGAGCCTTTGCCATGCCTGTGTTCGAGATTCTGCTGCTGGTGCTTGCCGGTTTTGCTGCTGGTGGGATGAATGCCCTGGCCGGTGGCGGCACGTTTTTCTCTTTTCCGGCGTTGCTCGCTGCGGGTCTGCCGCCGGTGACGGCCAACGCCACCAATGCCGTGGCGCTGTGGCCGGCCAGCCTGGCTGGGGCCTGGGCGGCGCGGGATTCGCTGCGGCCGTTGGGGCGTTATCTGCTGCCGTTGTTGGCGGCCGGGCTGGCGGGCGGCTTGCTGGGTGGGCTGTTGCTGCTTGTTGGCGGCGATGCGGTGTTTGCCAAGCTGATTCCCTGGCTGCTGCTGGCCGCCACCGCGCTGTTTGCAGCCAGTCCCTGGCTGAGCCGCTGGTTGGCTGCTCGCCGTGCCGAGGCTGCACAACCGCCGCACGGCCCACTGTCACTGGCCGCGCATATCGGCGTATCGATCTATGGCGGTTACTTCGGTGCCGGCATGGGCATTCTGCAACTGGCGGCGTTTTCTATCGAAGGCCACCCGCTGGCCCGCGCCAATGCCCTGAAGAACCTGATTTCCGCGGTGATCTACAGCGTCGCCACCGCGACTTTTATCATCGCCGGCCGAGTCAGTTGGTATGAGCTGGTGATTCTGCTGGTGGGCGCCACCGTCGGCGGTTATGTCGGCGGTGCACTGGGCCAACGTTTGCCGGCCAAGTTCCTGCGCCTGCTGGTGATCAGCGTGGGCAGCGGGATGACGCTCTATTACTTCTGGGCGACCTATTTCGCCCAGTAGCCATCACTGCTTGCCGCGCTTGCGAAACTCCACTGGCGTTTCGCCGACCCAGCGCTTGAAGGCACGATAGAAGGTGCTCGGCTCAGAGAAGCCGGTGCGCTCGACGATCACTTCGATACGCTCGTCGGTGTTGAGCAGCAGGTCTTTGGCCAAACGGCAACGGTAGTCGGTGACCAGGTCGTTAAAGCGCACCCCAGCCATGGCCAGGCGCTCGCGCAGACGCCGCGCCGGCATGTTCAATCGCGCGGCGACCTGCTCCAGGGTCGCGCCGCTGTCGACCAGTAATTCGCCGATCAACTCACGTACCTTGCGCACCAGGTCCAGACGTTCGACTTCAGCCAGCTGCCGGCGCGCCAGCGACTCGTGCATGCGCAGTAATTCTGGCGCAGCGTGCCGTGAGGTCTTGTCCAGCACCGAGGCATTGAACACCAGCGCGTAACGCTCGCCGCCCAGTTGCGCCGGGCAGCCGTAGACCTGCTGATAGCGCTCGGCCGGCGCACCTTCGGTGTGCATGAACTGCACTTCATAAGGGGTGAAATCACCTTCGGTCAGCGCATCAAACAGGCGGATCACCGCGCCGGCGAGCATCTCCGGGAAGTGTCGCGGCGTGCCGGGAACCAGCCCAAGTAGCAGCACCGCGCGGTCGTCCTGCACCTCCAACTTGGCATTCAGGGTGTCGGAGAGCAGACGCACATAGCGCAGGGCATGGCGCAGGCCTTCGCCGAAGGTTTCACTGGAAAGAAACAGGTACTCCAGCAGCAGGCCGTGGAAGGCCGGCAGGTGTTGAGCCAGGTAGAGGCCGACATGCTCTTCGCCGCATTCGTCGATGGCGGCTTTCCAGAACAGCGCTTGGGCGGCATGGGGGAAGCGCCCGGCAGGTAAACCACCCGGCGGCAGGCCAACCCGCGCCAGCACCCGATCAGGGTCGGTACCGCTGGCACGCAGGGCGTCGATCACGGGGCGCATCAGCGCCACGTCGTCAGTCAGGTCACGCATATTGAAGAGTTCTTATTGTGTGCGAGGCGCGGCCATCTTAGGCAGCTTTAGGCCATGCGCTCAAGGCGTGAATGCAGGCAATTGACTGCCCCGCCACATAACCAGGCAGCACGGCCAATGCAGATACAGGCGCGCCATCTAAGCTGCTGCCACCGTTCTGAGGAGTGACCCCATGGCCATCGACTGGCTCGACCTGCCCGCCCCGCCCGCGCTACCCGGTCTTTTTCTGCGCGCCGCCCTGCGCCGCCGTGTGACCGGCCGCAGCCTGCCCGAGCTGGGCGTGCGCTGCCAGGTCACGGTAGACCCCAAGCACCTGTCGCGCTATCGGCAGATCTGCGGCTTTAGCGATGAGCATCGGCTGCCCGCACCCTACCCGCATATTCTGGCGTTTGCCCTGCAAATGCAGTTGCTCACCGATACGCGCTTTCCCTTTCCGCTGCTCGGCCTGGTGCATCTGGAAAACCATATTCGCGTGCTGCGCCCCCTCGGCGGTCTCGGGCCCTTTACCGTCAGCGTGCAGGTGCAAGACCTGCAGCCCCATGACAAGGGTGTGACCTTCAGCCTGATCACCCAGCTGCACGACCAGCTCGGTCTGCTTTGGGAAGGCGATAGCCGCATCCTTTGCCGTGCTCTGCGCCTGGACGGCAAAACGGCCGAACGCGCAGCCGAAACCACGCTTACCCAGACCACCCTGGCCCACTGGCGCGCCCCCGCAGATATCGGCCGGCGCTATGCGCGCATCGCCGGCGACTACAACCCGATCCATATGTTTGCCGCCACCGCCAAGTTGTTCGGTTTTCCCCGCGCCATTGCCCATGGCCTGTGGAACAAGGGCCGCGCCCTGGCCGAACTGGGCGCACGCCTACCGGATGCCGGTTACAGCGTGAGCGTGCGTTTCCAGAAACCGGTGCTGTTGCCGGCAGAGGTGCGTCTGCTGGCCAGCGAACCCGGCAGCCATGGCCAGTTCAGCCTCCTTGGCCAGAATGATCTGAGCCATATGAGCGGCAGTTGGCAGCCGCTGGACTAGGCGCACCGCAAGGCTTGGCGTTTTTGCGGGGGCCGATTATCGTGTCGACTCCTGCGCCCACGCGGTCATGGTTGACCCGCACGGCAACTCCAATGGATCAGAGAGCCTCAGCATGAAAAACACCGCCGTACTTGCCACGTCCTTCGTCCTCGCCTGCAGCGCACTGCAGGCCCATGCCCTGGACGCGTCCGGGCAGCGCTATGTCAATCAGCTGGTGCAGGGCGGTCCGGTGTCGATTCGCGAGGCCGCGCAGAGCATCTACCACAGCGGCTACCGTGACCAGGAAACCCTCGACGTGGCAGCCGAAGTGCTGCTGCAGAAGTACCGTAGCGCCTCCGATAACACCACCTCAGACGCCCTCGCCTGGGTCTGCAAGGCCTTGGCCAGCTCGGGTAACGGCCGCTACAAGCCGGTACTGAGCGAAGTGGTGGCCAACTCCGACAACCGCAAGCTCGACCGTCATTGCGAGAAAGCCGCTGACAGCCTCAGCGCCGGTGGCGCGCCTTACACCGCAGGCAGCGTCAACCTGGACGCCTACCGCGCCGGCCAAGGCCAAGCGGCTACTAGCACGCAAACGCTGACGCCCGCTGCTGCACCAGAGACCGCCGCCCAGGGCAGCGGTTCGTTCAGCGATATACGCACCGGTATGAGCATGGATGAAGTCAATGCGCTGCTCGGCGCGCCGACCGCCACCTTCTCGCACCAGACAGGCAAGGCCTGGATCCCGTTCAACTTCAAAGGCAAGGACGTCGCCCGCGTGGTGTCGCTGTACAAAGGCAAGGGGCGCATTACGTTTTCCCAGGAAAGTGTCTATGCCAACGTCTGGCGCGTGCTGGAAGTGACTAACAACCCGAACGAAAGCGGCTACCCATAACCTGCGGTATCGGTTTGCCGGCTTGAAGACCGGCCGGCAAACCCCGAAGCTATGCTCCTCTTTGCTGGAGCGCCTGATGAACCTCGCCGAACTGACCACCCGCATGCACGCCATTCGTGACCACAACGACTGGCGGCCATTCCACAGCCCGAAGAACCTGGCCATGGCGGCCAGCGTGGAAATGGCCGAGCTGGTGGAAATCTTCCAGTGGCTGAGCGAAGCGCAGTCCCGCGAACTACCAGCTGAACACCTGGCCCATGCCGGCCAGGAAATCGGCGACGTGATCCTCTACCTGGTGCTGCTGTGCGGCGAGCTGGGCCTGGATATGGAACAGGTGGTGCGCGCCAAGCTGGCCGACAACGAACGGCGCTTCCTCGGGAGCGCATCCAATGAGTGATCGTCACTTCGACGAACTGGCCACACGCTTTGCCGAGAAGATCTATGGCGGCGCCAAGGGCGCGATTCGCCTGGCCGTACTCCAGGCTGACCTGGCCGAAGCGCTACCCGAACGCCCACTGCGGGTGCTGGATATCGGCGCGGGCCTCGGCCATATGTCGCTGTGGCTGGCCGAGCGCGGCCATCAGGTGACGCTGACGGAACCCGCCGAACCGATGCTCAATGGCGCACGCGAGCGCTTTGCCGCCGCAGGACAAGACGCCACCTTTATCCAAGCGCCCTGGCAGGACCTGCTCGGCCAGCTTGAGCAAGCTTATGACCTGGTGATCTGCCATGCGGTGCTGGAATGGTTAGCCGAGCCGCACAGCATCCTGCCGGTGTTGCACCAGTTGTGCGCGCCCGGCGGCTGGCTGTCGTTGGCGTTCTACAACAAGGACGCGCTGATCTACCGTAACCTGCTCAAGGGCCACTTCCGCAAACTGCGCAAGGCCGAGTTCGCCGGGGAAAAACAGAGCCTGACCCCGCAGATGCCGCTTGATCCGCGCGAGCTGGCGGCGCAACTTGAGGCTAATTGGCAGGTCGAAAGCCAGAGTGGCGTGCGGGTGTTTCACGACTATATGCCGCAACCCTTCCAGGCCAAGGCCGAGCTGATCGATCTGCTGGAAATGGAGCTGGCCTACCGCCGCCACCCCAGCTTTGCCGGGCTGGGCCGTTATCTGCACTGGATCTGCCGGCCTCGCTGATTGCCCTCTCACTGGAGGCTGAACACTCAATGAAAAGACTGGGCGCATTACTGCTACTGGCGAGCCTCGCAGCCTGCCAGAGCGACAACCCGTATACCGCCGAAAGTAAGCCCCTGCCGCCTGCACCCGCACAGGCGGCCCAGCAACTGGATCTCAGCGCCTATCCGGCAAAACCACGCGACTTCGGCCGCTACCTTACCTGGAGCTGGCAACGCCTGCCTGCCGGCACGGCCTGGGCCAGCTCCGAGCAGGTGCAGGAAGCCCTCAGCAATGCCCTCGACCAGCGCGGCCTGCGCCCACATCGCGCCGGTAAAACCAGCGACCTCAAGGTCAGCGCCGAGCTGCGTTTGGAGCAACGCCTGCGCCAGGTCACCGAACACTACGGCAGCCAGTACGGTCATAGTCGGTATGGCAACGACTACGGCATGTGGGGCAGCGCGCCGCTGGTGCGCAGCTATACCGAAGAAGTCATGGTGGTGCGCATCGAACTGTTCGACGGCCAGGATGGCCAACCCGTCTGGAGTGCCAGCGCCGAAACCCTTAGCAGCGGCAGCCAGAGTGAACGCGCCGCCGCGCTGCGCAATGCGGTCCAACAGGCCCTGACGGCATACCCGCCAAACTGATTGCTGTATTAAAGGAGAGCACCCGTGCGTGCAACACTGCTGTTACTGCCCATGCTGTTGATCCTCAGCGCCTGCCAAACCGCGCAGCTGCAGCGCGACTTCGACCCTAACCGGGACTTTGCCGCCTACCGCAGCTGGAGCTGGCAGGAACCGGCGGTGCAATACAAACCTGATGACCCACGCCTGAAAAGCGACCTGACAGACCAGCGCATCCGCACGGCGGTCAGCCAACAGCTCGACCAACGCGGCCTGCGCCCGGCAGCGGCAAACACGCCAGGCGATCTCAAGGTGCAGGTGTGGATGATCGTCGACAATCGCCAGCAGCAGGTCAGTACCCAGCTCGGCGGCGCCTGGGGTGATCCCTGGAGCGGCGGCTTCTGGGGCGGCCCGAGTTACGTGGAAACCCGCACCCTGGACTATCAGGTCGGCACCCTGCAGATCGACCTGCTCGACGGCAAGGATGGCAAACTGGTCTGGCGCGGCAGTACTGAACAGGTGCTGCGCAATCCACATCCCAGCCCGAGCGAGCGCGAGGCCGCGATTCGCCGCAGCGTGGAGGACGTATTGAGCCAGTACCCGCCTCAATGAGCAGCAGCGTGCCCACCCCGCTGACCCACAAGGATGTTGCATGAGCCCAACCCCACACCTCAGCCATCGCCCCGCGGCGGCGGCTGATCTGGCCGAGATTGTCGGTTTCCCGCAGAACGCTGATGAGCTGTTTTTCTGTTACCCCAAGGCCGACTGGCCGCTGAGCATCGGTCAGCTGGCCGCCGCCATGGCTGAGCGCCGCGACAGTACCGTGGTGCTGCTCGATGGCCGGTTAGCCGGCTTTGCCAACTTCTACCAATGTCACTACGACGACCACTGCGCCCTCGGCAACCTGATGGTCGCACCCTGGGCCCGTGGCCATGGCGTGGCGCACTATCTGGTGGCGGTGATGGAGCAGCTGGCGCGCGAGCATTACCACGCCAAACGCATGCAGGTATCGTGCTTCAATGCCAACAGTGCCGGTCTGCTGCTCTACCCCAAGCTCGGTTATGCCCTCAGCGGCGTGGTCGAACGCCGCGACCCCAAGGGCCAGCGCGTCGCGCTGATCCAGTTCAGCAAACTCCTGTAGACCGTTTACAAGTCCCAGTCCGGCCGATCCGCCAACCGCTGGATCAGAAAATCCAGCAGCGCGCAGCGCCGGCGGCATCTGCCGGCGCGTTCCGTAGAGGGCGTGAATACCTAATTGCTGTGGCTCGTAGTCAGGCAGCAACTGCACCAGCGCCCCGGAACGCAAATACGCGCCGACCGAATAGCGCGGCTGCAAACTGATGCCGATATCGGCCAGCACGGCCTCCAGCAGCACCATGGATTCATTGGCGCTAAGGTTGCCGCTGACCGCCACAGCATGCGGCTCACCAGCACGGCTGAACTCCCAGATGCTGCGGCCAAAATAGGCATAACTCAGGCAATTGTGTTGCGCCAGGTCCTCGGGCCGCTGCGGCGTGCCATGCCTGGCCAGGTACGCGGGTGTTGCGCACACCACCGAACGGCACACCGCCAGCTGGCGGGCGATCAGGTTGGGGTCGAGCTGATTGGTGATGCGCAGGGCCAGGTCGATACGCGCTTCCACCAGATTGACCGCCTGGCTGCCCACCAGCAGATCGACGCTGACCTGCGGATACAGGCGGGTGAAGTCATCCAGCGCGTGCACCAACCAGGCCTGAGCCAGCGACTGGCTACAAGCGATGCGCAAGGTGCCACGCGGCGCGGCCTCGTCCGTACGGCTGACGCTCTGCATGGCGTCGGCCATGGCCAACATCTCGCGGCATTGCCCCAGCAGTTGCTCACCGGCACCGGTCAGGCTCAGCTTGCGCGTGGTGCGGTGCAGCAGGCGCGCGCCGACCCAGGTTTCCAGCTCGCCGAGGTAACGCGAGACCATCGCCCGCGACATCTCCAGCGCATCGGCAGCGGCGGTCTGGCTGCCACGCTCCACCACTTCGACAAAAACCCGCGTAGCCGTCAGGCGATCCATAATTAGCCCATTTAACGCAACAAACATGCGCAGATTACGGGCTTTTTGATCGATTTAAAGCAACTAAAATGAACTCATTCACTCAACAGGAGTTCACCATGTCGCTCATCACTCACCTGCGCAGCCTGCTCGCCAGCGCCAGCCTGCTGACCCTGGCCACCACCGCCCTCGCCCAACCGCTGACCCTGGACGTTTACAACCCAGGCGACAAGGCCATCTTCCCGGTAACCTCGACGCTGATCAGCGGCGAACGCGAGGCCATCCTCGTCGATGCGCAGTTCTCCAACCGTGAAGCGCAAGAGCTCGTCGAGCGCATCCAAGCCAGCGGCAAAACCCTGACCACCATCTTTATCAGCCACGGTGACCCGGATTTCTACTTCGGCCTGGACACCCTGACCCGCGCCTTCCCCAAGGCCAAGGTCCTGGCCACGCCGCAGACCATCGCCTATATCGAGAAAAGCCGTGAACCGAAGCTGGCCTACTGGGCCCCGATCCTTAAGGACAGCGCACCGGCCCGCACAATGGTGCCGCAAGCCCTGCAAGGCGACCACCTGAGCCTGGAAGGCCAGCGCATCGAGCTGATCGGCCATGACCCCAAGCACACCAGCCTATGGATTCCGAGCATCAAGGCCGTGGTCGGCGGTGTGCTGACCTACGCCAACATTCACCCTTGGATTGCCGATGCACAAACCGCAGAGGCGCGTAAATCCTGGCTGAAATCCCTGGATGAACTGCAAGCGCTGCAGCCAAAGACCCTGGTGCCGGGGCACTTTATGGGCCAACCGACGCTGAGCCTGGATGACCTGCGCTTTACCCGCAACTACCTGAATGACCTAGAAGTAGCACTGCCCAAGGCACAGAACAGCCAGGCGCTGATCGAGACAATGAAAGCCAAGTACCCACAGCTGCTCGACGCCAGCAGCCTGGAACTGAGCGCCAAGGTGCTCAAGGGTGAAATGCAGTGGCCGTAAGCCGCCATATCCTGATCACCGGCGCCTCACGCGGCATTGGCCTGGGTTTGACCCAGGCCTTTGTGCAGGCGGGCTGGCAGGTGCACGCCGTGATCCGCAACCTGGCGGGTAGCCATGAATTGCAGGCGCTGGCCACGCAATATGGTCAGTGCTTGCAGCTGATCGAGTGCGACTTGGAGCAACGCGAAGCGGGCCCCTTGATTGACCACGCCCTGGGCGACCAACCGCTGACCTGTGCGCTGTTCAATGCCGGCGTCTATGGCCCAGCGCATCAGGACCCGCGCCAGGCCAATAGCGCGGAGATCGGCCAGCTGTTTCTCGCCAATGCGGTCGCGCCGATCAGCCTGGCGCAACAGCTTGCCGGTCGAATCGAAACCGGCGGGGTGATGGCCTTTATCAGCTCGCAGATGGCCAGCCTGCAGCTCAACCGTGCCCTCGACATGCCGCTCTACGGTGCCAGCAAAGCGGCGCTGAACAGCCTGCTGCTGAGCTGGAGCAGCCACTATGCCGAGCTGCCCTGGAGCCTGCTGGCCCTACATCCAGGCTGGGTGCGCACGGCCATGGGAGGCGCGGATGCCCCCTTGAGCGTGGCGGACAGCGCAAGCGGTCTGTGTCAGGTGATCACCGCAGAGCTGGGTCGCCGACGCTGCACATTCCTCGATTACCAAGGCCAGGCGTTGCCCTGGTGAGGCTGACGGCGCGGGGCGCATTTGCGGCATAATCGCTCCTTGCCCACCTGGAGATATGCCCATGCCTGCCCCGATCTGGTGGTTGATGGCCTTGCCCTTCGTAGCCGGCGCCTGCCTGCCGTTGCAAGCGGGCATCAACGGTCAATTGGCCAAACAGGTGTCGAGCGTGATGGCCGCCGCGCTGGTGTCCTTTGCCGTGGGTACCCTTGCGCTGCTGATTCTGGTGCTGGCCCAGCGCGAGTTCCCCAGCCTCGGCGCGCTGAAAGGCCTGACCTGGTGGCACTGGAGTGGCGGCCTGCTGGGGGTGATGTTTATCGCCACCGCCGCCTTTGCCGGCCCCAAGGTTGGCGCCGTGCTATTTATGGCCTTGGTGATCGCCGGGCAACTGAGCATGGCCCTGACCTTGGACCACTTCGGCTGGGCCGGCTTTCGCGAAGCGCCGATTACTGCGGGCAAAGTCGGCGGCCTGCTGCTGATCGTCGCCGGCATCTGGCTGATCAGGCGCGGTTAAGCGCCAGGCCGACTCTCGCGTTCAAAGCGGTAGAACAGGTTGGGTTCGCTGACCAGATAGAGATTGCCCTGATCATCCAGGGTCAGACCCTCGCCCTGTGGCACGCTGCCTTGCAGCCCGGCGAAGCCACTGAGCAGCGAGCGGAAGCTGATCAGCTTGCCGTCCTCGGCATCCAGTTCGATCAGCACCTTGGACTCATCGCTGAGCAGGGCCAGATGCCCGGTCTGCTCGTCGTAATGCACCGACGACAAGTCCGTGGCAAACACCTTGTGATCGATCCAGGCCTGGCGATCGATTACCTGCAGGTTGAAGTCCCCCTGGAAGCTGGATTTCAGGCCACGCACCTCATACAGCTTGCGCGGTGAATGCTCCTTGACCACATACAGTCGGTCACCCGCGCGGTCGTAGCCGACCCCTTCAAAGCCTTGGTTGCCGCCCAGATCAATGCCCAGGGTCAGCGCCCGGTAATCCTCGCGAAACAGAGCACCGGGTTTTTCCGGCAGTTCGACCACCACCAGCGCCTGATCGCGCTCTTCAGCCAGTAACAAGAGGTTATCGCCCAGGTACGTGATGCCTTCGACATCGCTGAAGCCGCTGAGCGGATAACGCGCCAACAGCTCACCCTCCTTGCTCAGGGCCAGCAGCTCCTCGGGGTTATTCACCACCGCCCAGAGCTGGTCGCGCCCTTCGTCGTAGGTCAGGCCGGACAGGTTGTTGCTCACTCCGGCAATCGGCAGCGCATCGATGCGCACCTGGTACTCGGGCAGCCACAGGCTGCGGCTTTCCCATTCGGTTTCATGCCAGGAGGTCTTGATCCAGAAATACAGACGGTTATCCAGGTGCTGCACGCCTATCTGGTAAACCAGGGTCAGCACCAGCAGTAATAGCGCCCATTTCCATGGGCTTACATCAGGTAGCCGTCCTAGCACCCCTTTCGCAGCGGACATCATGAATAGTCATACTCGCGTGCTTACGGGAAACAGCAGTGTGCTGCGTGAACATGACAGCACGGCTGTAAGGGTGTCGATTGGTCGGGCCAGACGCTGGGCTGCGGGTGTATGAGTCCCCGCCTGCTGCTGAGTTCAACTCGCAGAGCCACAACCCGCGGCCGGCGAAGACTGAGAGGCATGTGTTAAGGTGAGCGCCCTTTTCGCCCGAATGGATCGAGACAGGTCGATATGACACTGGCCCAACCATCCCGCTGGCTGCCTACGCCGCCATAGCGCTTCGCCCCTCCCTGCATAGCCCGGCGGCTTACCCGTTGCCGTAGCTGTGCGCCTGCACGCTGGCCGCAAGGCTGCGTTGCTCTCGTTGTACCCAGCGTTTATTAGCCCATCCGCCCTGCCCTTGCGTGCATCTGCGGACCCCAGTTTTTGGAATTGACCATGTTGCAAAGCCTGAAAAACACCTGGTTCTTTAACATCCGCGGCGATGTGCTCGCCGGTCTGGTGGTGGCGCTGGCGCTGATCCCGGAAGCCATCGCCTTCTCGATCATCGCCGGCGTCGACCCCAAGGTCGGCCTGTATGCCTCCTTCTGTATCGCCGTAGTGATCGCCTTTGTCGGTGGCCGCCCAGGCATGATCAGCGCCGCCACCGGGGCCATGGCTCTGGTCATGGTCACTCTGGTGAAAAACCACGGCCTGGAATACCTGCTGGCAGCGACCCTACTGACTGGCGTGCTGCAGATCGGCGCGGGCTACCTCAAGCTCGGCTCGCTGATGCGCTTTGTCTCGCG
This sequence comes from Pseudomonas sp. WS 5011, assembly GCF_012985775.1. Lineage (NCBI taxonomy): Bacteria > Pseudomonadati > Pseudomonadota > Gammaproteobacteria > Pseudomonadales > Pseudomonadaceae > Pseudomonas > Pseudomonas sp. WS 5011. Next base: position 88,131 of record NZ_JAAQXA010000016.1, on the reverse strand, counting down.
CTCGGTGGTCACCGGTTTCGTCAACGCATTGGCCATCCTGATTTTCATGGCGCAGTTGCCGGAGCTGACCAACGTCACCTGGCAGGTCTACGCCATGTGTGCGGCGGGCCTGGCCATCATTTACCTGTTCCCCTATGTGCCTAAGCTGGGCAAGGTCATTCCCTCACCGCTGGTGTGCATCCTGTCGATGACTGCCGTGGCCATGTATTTCGGCCTGGATATCCGCACCGTCGGCGACATGGGCGAGCTGCCGGACACCTTGCCGATTTTCCTCTGGCCAGATGTACCGCTGACGTTTGAAACCCTGGCCATCATCTTTCCCTACGCCGCTGCGCTGGCTGTGGTGGGCCTGCTGGAGTCGATGATGACCGCGACCATCATTGATGACCTGACCGACACCAACAGCGACAAGAACCGCGAATGCAAAGGCCAGGGCGTGGCCAATATCGCCTCCGGCCTGCTGGGCGGTATGGCGGGCTGCGCGATGATCGGCCAGTCAGTCATCAACGTGAAATCCGGCGGCCGTGGTCGACTGTCGTGCCTGGTGGCCGGCGTGGTGTTGTTGCTGATGGTGGTATTCCTCAGCGACTGGGTCAGCCAGATTCCCATGGCCGCGCTGGTGGCGGTGATGATCATGGTGTCGATCGGCACCTTCAGCTGGGACTCGTTGCGCAACCTGAAGCACTACCCGCTCTCCACCAATATCGTGATGCTCGCCACCGTGGCCGTGACCGTTTACACCCACAACCTGGCCTACGGCGTGTTTGTCGGGGTGCTGCTGGCGGCCATGTTCTTCGCCAACAAGATTGGCCACTTCCTCTATATCAACGCTGAACTCGACAGCGAGGGCAGCCAGCGTACCTACAAGGTGGTTGGGCAGGTGTTCTTCAGCTCTGCCGACAAATTCATCGCCGCCTTTGATTTCAAGGACACCGTCCGCAAGGTCACCATCGACCTGTCCCGGGCACACTTCTGGGACATCACCGCCGTTGCCGCCTTGGACAAAGTGGTGATCAAACTGCGCCGCGAAGGTATTGAGGTCCACGTTCTGGGCCTGAACGAGGCTAGCGCCACCATCGTTGATCGTTTCGGCACCCACGAAAATCCTGAAGCGATTGAGCGGGTACTCGGCCACTAAGTTCGGCGCGGCGATCATGCTGTAAGCCCGTGCTGGCGCATGCCAGCTCGGCATTGGGTGTCGCCCAAGGCGCGATAGCAATGTGACAGCTTTTTCAAAAGCAAAGAGTTATGCTGCTATAACGCTGCTATTTGTGATCACAAGCCATGGCTGAAGCCCAAGTACCTCGCCAACCACATGCCTTCGCCCTCTGGCGCGAAGCGCAAGACACACGCATTCGCTCGCCACTGGGTGGCATCTATTATCTGCTGGCCTGGCTGCTCACGTGGGCGTTCAGCAATGACCCGGCCGCCCTAGTGCTGCCGGGTGTCATCGGCATCGCCCTATTTGCCCTGCTGCTGGCTCTACGCCTGCTACACCGCCTGCCTCAGGAGCAGAGCAACGATTCACTCAGCCGCTGGCTCAACCTGCATTGGAGCCTGATTCTGATCACCGCGCTGAGCTGGGGCGCTGCCCATGCCCTGGCGCAGCACCATCCGCTGTTCAGCAGCTCAGCGATTATCGCCACCCTGAGCACCATCGCCTTTAGCACCGCCCTGGCCTTCAACTTCGCCATGCGCAAAAAGCGCGCGCTCCTGGCATTGCTGCTGATTTACCTGCCGGGGCTGCTCACGCTGGCACTGGCATGGCGCGAGCAGTACGCCCTTCTGATTACCCTGAGCTTTTACCTCAGCTACCTACTATTGGCGTTGAACCGCAGCCACCGCGAATACCACAACACGCTCAAGCTGGAGTTGCAGCTGCTCGACCAGCAGGAGCGCCTCGAACACCTCAGCTGCACCGATAGCCTGACCCAGCTGGGCAACCGCTATCAGTTCAACAGCCTGTTCCCGGTGATGGTGGCCAACGCCCAGCGGCAGAGCCAACCGCTATCGCTGGTACTGCTGGATATCGACTTCTTCAAGCGGATCAACGACGAGTACGGACATGCCTGTGGCGATAGCTGCCTGAGCGATTTTGCCGAGCGCATGCGCCAGAACTTCCGCCGCGACAGCGACGCGCTGCTGCGCCTGGGCGGCGAAGAATTCGGCATCCTAATGCCCAACACCCCGCTGGAACAGGCACGCCTGCTGGCCGAGCAGTTTCGCCTGGAACTGGAGCGTGAAGGCTTCAATGTACCGGGGGCAATCCTGCCGCTGACCACGAGCCTTGGGGTGGGCTGTTACGACATGCGCCGTGACGGCAGCGCTGAAAGCTTCTTCAAGCGCGTCGACGATGCGCTCTATCAGGCCAAGGCTGCCGGGCGTAACCGCCTGGAGCAGGCCTGAGTGCGGCGGCACCGGCGTGCCGCCTGTTTAGGCTTACAAGCGAAAACTGCTCATCTGCTTAGCCAGGTCATCCGCCAGACCGCGCAGGGTCTTGCAGTCCTCTTTACACACCTGCACCTCGCCGGCGGTGGCATGCGCCAGGTCGGCAATGCCCTGCACGTTGCGGTTGATCTCCTCGGTCACCGATGACTGTTCCTCGGTCGCGGTGGCCACCTGGGTGTTCATATCACTGATGCGTTCAATCTGTTCGGTAATCGCGCTAAGCGACTGACCCGTCCGCTGACTGGCTTGCACACCAGTACCGGTCGCACGTTGACCGGCATGCATGGAACTCACGGCCGTTTCCGCGCCCTGCTTGAGGCGCTGGATCATCTGCTGAATTTCATCGGTCGAACTCTGCGTGCGGCTGGCCAGGGTGCGCACTTCATCGGCTACCACAGCAAAACCACGGCCCATCTCGCCCGCGCGCGCCGCTTCGATGGCCGCGTTTAGCGCCAGCAGGTTGGTCTGCTCGGAAATCCCACGAATCACAGCCAGCACCTGATCAATTGAGGCCACCTGCTCGGCCAGCTCACTGACTGCGGCGGCGGCATTACCAATATCAGTGGACATGCTCTCGATATGCCCTATGGATTGGCGCACCTCATTACGCGCGCCTTGCGCCTCGTCCCGTGCGCTTTGCGATGACTGCGCGGCGCTGCTGGCGTTACGGGCAATCTCCTGCACGGTCAGGCCCATCTCGTGCACCGCCGTGGCGACCATATCGGTCATTTCTTGCTGCTGGCCGGAACGCCCAGCAGTGTTGTCGACCACCTGCGCGACCTGGCTGACCGAGGCACGCAAACGCTCGCTGGTCGCCAGCACATCGCTGATCAGGCTGCGCTGACCACCGATAAAGCGGTTGAAGCCACGGGCTAGATCGCCCAGCTCATCCTCGCGGGACTCATCCAGGCGACGGGTCAGGTCGCCACCGCCGCCGCCAATTTCCACCAGTGCAGCGGTCACCTGACGGATCGGCCGCACCAGGCCACGCGCCAACAGCACCACTAGGCCGAGGAACAGCAAGGCTACACCCACCCCAATGGCGCTGGTCATCAGCAGCGCCTGACGCGCTTCGGCATAGACTTCCGCTTCCGGCACCTCACTGACCAGCAGCCAATCCAGGCTGGACAGCTTCTGTGCCACCGCCAGGTAGGTTTCACCATCACGCTCGAAACGTACTGCCTTACCACCGCTGCTCAACAGTTCATCCGCCGGCGCCTTGCCAAACAACTCGGCGAGGCGGCCACTGCCACTCAGGTCAGCCTGTGGATGCACCTTGACCTCGCCCTGGGCATCGATCAGAAACACCTGACCGCGCTCACCAAAACGAAAGTCGCGGATCATTTCCGACATGGCTTTGAGGCTGAACCCCAAGCCAGAAACACCGAGGGTTTTGCCGCCCTGCTTGATCCGCTGGTTGATAAACAGGGTCGGCAGTCGTGTGCCCTTGTCGATATCGATTTCCAACACCTGATCACGGCTGCTGTCGACCAGCTTATAGAACCACTGGTTTTCCGGCTGATCACGGCTGATTACCCGGGCCAGGCCCTCGCCGGTGAAGTAGTTGCCGCTTTCCAACACAGCAATCGAGGTGGTCATGGCGTTCTGCTGCGTACGCACGCCCTCCAGGTAACGCGCCACGGCGTCGCGCTGGCCTTCATCTTCGCCAGCGGCCAGCCAATCCTGAATAAAGGTATTGGCGGCAATCCCGGCGTTGGCGGTGATCGGTGCCGTCAGTACCCGTTCCAGGTCGTTGCGGATCGCCAGCACCCTCGCCGGCAAGGCCTCTTCCACCAGAAAGCGTTCAGTCAGGCGGTTAACCACTGCCGAGTAAACGCCCACGACGATCAAAATACTGGTGAGCAGGGCGGCGCCCATGCTGAGAATCAGCTGCCACTGAATGCTGCGCTTCCACAAACCCATGGGGATACCCTCTCGTTATTATTCGAAGAGCCAATTGAATACAATTTTGTATACAAACTCAAACGCTCGCCGATGTATAACCCTATCGACCCGCAACCCGGCGTCTTGAGCACCTTGGCACAACAGGGCGTTGATTTTTCAACGCGGCCCTTCTGGGCAACACTCACGGCAATACGCTGAAACTCAGCTTGGCGGTCTGACCACTCTCGTCGAGGACACTGAGTTGATAGCGACCGGGGCGAGAGAACAGCTGGTTCAGCGCCACGTCGGCCGTGGTTTCTGCGACCGGCTGGCCGTCGACAAACCACCAACGCCGGCCACTGCCACCCAAGGCCGAAAGACGCAAACGCAACGGTTCGGCGCTGCCGGCCGGACGGCGTAAACGGTCGCCTTCGCGCACACCGACTATCGACAGCGGCGCGGCAACGGGTACATGCCATGGTGGGCACTGCGAATCAACCGCCGGCAGGCGCGCACTGCGCCGCTCACGGCGCGGCAGCCAGGGCTCCAGCGGCGCCGGCCACAGCGCCAGGCTCTGTGCCTTGGCCCCCGGACAACTGGCATCAACCCGCAGCCCGGCGGCATTGACCCAGAGGCTTTCCTGCAACCCCAAGCCCAGCGGTTGATCCTGCGCCGGCAAGGTCGGAGGTGTGGTGCCATCCAGCGTCCAGGCAAAGCGCTGGCGCCGGCAGTTGGGGTCGTCGCTGTCGAGTGGCTGGCCCAGCGGCCAACAAATCGCGGCTACACCGACTGAGCTAGGTTGCGGGTCAATCGGCAGGGAAATGCCGCGCTGGCTGTCGCGGTTGACCAATAGATCATGCACCTGCAGCAGAAGCGGTGCGGCTGAGGCCAGGCCAAACTGCCCGGACACCGGGGTGCCGTCCGGTCGACCGATCCAGATGCCGATCAGGTAGCGCGGTGCCACGCCAATCGCCCAGGCATCGCGAAAACCGTAGCTGGTGCCGGTCTTCCAGGCGAGGCTCGGGCGCTGCACCAGCTGCGCGCGCGGGTCACGGTCCGGTCGGGCCTGGCCGCTGAGAATGCGCCGCACGATCCAGGCCGAGCCAGGCGACAGCAGGCGCCGCTCATGCAGCCCATCCTGTGGCTGCAAACGCAGACGTGCGGCCATGCCGCCACGGGCAAAGGCGCTGTAACCGCTGACCAATTCCTCCAGGCGGCTGCCGGCACCGCCGAGAATCAGCGCCAGATTAGGTTCGGCCAGCGGCGGCAGCAGCAACGGCACGCCGGCACTGCGCAACTCGCCGGCAAAACGCTTCGGCCCGTAGGCTTCCAACAGTTGCACAGCGGGTAGATTGAGCGAGGTGGCGAGGGCCTCGCTGGCGGACACCGCGCCGCTGAAACCGGCAGCAAAGTTGCCCGGGCGATAATCGCCATAACGTCGCGGCACATCCTGCAGCAACGATTCGGAATGGATCAGCCCCTCGTCCAGTGCCATGCCGTAAAGAAAGGGTTTCAGGGTCGAACCCGGCGAGCGTACGGCGTTGATCATGTCGACATGGCCAAAGCGTTTGGCATCGCCGATATCCACTGAGCCCAGGTAGGCGCGCACCGCCATGCTGGGTTGCTCGACCACCAGAATCGCCGCCGAGGTGCGCTCTGGCAGCCGCGCCCGCCAGCCCAGCAGCAGGTCTTCCAGGCGGCGCTGCAACGCGGCATCGATCGTCGTACGAATCAGCGTTGGACTGCCCGCCGTATTCAGCCGCCGCGCCAGCAACGGGGCCAGGCGCGGTTCCTGACGCGGCGCCAGCAGCACCGGTTCTTCCAGCGCATCGTTGATTGCCGACTGCGGCCATATCTGAAAACTGGCCAGGCGCTTGAGCACCTTGTCGCGCGCCGCCTGCGCTCGCTCGGGGTGGCGATCGGGGCGCAAACGACTGGGCGCTTGCGGCAGCACAGCGAGCAGAGCGGCTTCGGCGCGGGTCAGTTGACTCGGTGATTTGCCCAGATAAGCCCAACTGGCGGCCGCCACCCCCTGCAGCGTGCCGCCAAACGGCGCGCGATTGAGATAAAGGGTGAGGATTTCATCCTTGGACAGGTGCCACTCCAGCTGCAGCGTGCGCCACAACTGCTTGAGCTTGCCGCTGTAACTGCGCGCATGTGGATCCAGCAGCCGCGCCACCTGCATCGACAGCGTGCTACCACCCGACAGCACGCGCCCGCCACTGAGGTTCTGCCAGGCCGCGCGGCCCAGCGCCAGTGGGTTGACCCCGGGGTGCTGATAGAACCAGCGATCCTCGTAGGTCAGCAGCGCGTCCAGGTAATAGGGCGACACTTCACCGGGGCTGATCGGATAACGCCAGACGCCATCACGGTCGGCAAAACGCCACAGCGGCGCACCGTCCTCGGCCAGCACCACGCGGGCCAGGTCATCGCCAGGCAAGGGCAGCGGAAATAGCCGGTCAGCGGCTGCCAGAACCAGCAGCAGGCACAGCGGAAGCCCCAACCAAGGACGCCGTAGCAGCGACCACAGACGGTTACGCCACACGCACAGAGCCAACCAATACAACTGTTTAACGCGGGTCATGCGCTGATCCATTCCTTGCATCGCGGGTCTGTAACCACAATTAACGGCCCAACCGGCCAACAGCGCTGCCATTCTGCCAAATGACTGGCACACTGGCGCGCAGCAGCAATCAACGCAGGGTCGAGTGGAACGAGAACTATGGGTGTAGAAGGTTTTTTTGAATCCCTTGGCGAGGCAGTCGGCTCGGTGATCCGCTTTATCGTCGAAGGCTTGAGCGGCTTTTTCGGCATGCTCGGCGGCGCGGTCAGCAGCTTTATCACGGGCATGTCCAAGGCCTTGGGGGTAACGCCATCATTGCTCAGCATCGTGGTTCTGCTGGCTGGTCTCTGGTTGCTGTACCTGGCGGTACGCGCCTTTATACGCCGCTCGATCATTGCTGGGGTGATCTGGCTGGTGCTCGGATTGTGGCTGCTGAGCGGTCTGATCAGCTAAATCACACCGGCTAAACAACAAGGCCCGCCAATTTGGCGGGCCTTGTGCGTTCTAGCGCTCCTTGACCACCAGACGCCCCGGCGTGGTGCCCAGGGCCTGCCAGTTCGGCCGGTACATCGACTCTACTTGCGGTGGCGGCACGCGGTAGCTTCCCGGGGTAACAGCGCGGGCCAGGTACAGCAGGTGGGTGGTGTCGTAGCCGTTCACATCCAGCGCCGCAACGTAGCGATCACCACGGAACTCCTGGTGCTTGATCGCCGCGTTCTGCATCGACTCACGCCACTCTTTCACCGCACTGCTGGCGTCATCCAGGCTGGCCGAGCTTTGTGCCAGGTTCTGGTTTTCCAACTCCAGGCCCGCCGGCAGCAGATCAACCACCAAGGCATCCGGTACGCGCTGCTGGGCGGATACGGCCAGGTGCACCAGCACCAGCTCGCCGCTTTGCAGGTTGCTCAGGTCCAGCTTCTCACCGTCCATACCTAGGTATTCACGGTAGATACTGAGGTTTTCACCACCGGCAGCTGGGGCCTGACTGGGGTAACCGGACAGGGTCAGCTGCTGATACAGCGGGGTATCACCCGGCTTGCTTGCCGAATTACGGATGCTCAACGGCGCAGTAAGGTCGCTGCCATCGAGTTTGAGCCCCGGCTGCGCATTGCTCAGCTCGAAAGCCAGGCTGCCGCTTTGCAGCGCGGCGCTCCAGCTCGGCTCCGGCTTGCTCAGCAGGTTGCGCCCGGCCAGGTACAGCGAGTTGCGCTCCTGGGTCGACAGCCACTGCTGCCCAGCCACTTCATCGGCCAGGTTGAACAGCCGCTCTTCGCGGCGATTGCCGGCCAGGTCGTGCTCTTCCAGCAGCGCCAGAATCAGCGCCTGATCGCGCAGCGGGCTGCCGTAGTCGGCCAGCCAGTTATTGCTGTCACGACCACGGGCCAGGCCGGCGGTCAGCAGCTCGTCGGCACGCGGCTGGTCGCCCATTTTCTGCAGGGCCACAGCCAGGTGCACCAGCGGCAAGCCGGAGCGTGCATCACTGCGCCGCTCATACAGGCTGCGCAAGGCACCCAGCGGCGCCTGTTGGCTGCGCGCCAGCACATAGCCGGCGTAGGCCTGCACGGCAAAACGGCTGTGTTCGGCGTTGTCGCTGTAGTTGACCTCAATAAGGTGGCGTTCCTGCAGGTAGCGCAGCAGGCGTTCGTTGGCCTTTTTCAGCGCCTCTTCCGGTACGCCAAAGCCCTGCTCGCGGGCACGCAGGAGAAAGTCGCTGACGTAAGCAGTCAGCCAGTATTCCTCGTCGCTGTCCGCGCCCCACAGACCGAAGCTGCCGTTGTAGCGCTGCATGCTCAGCAGACGCTCGATGCCCAACTCGATGGACCGCTTGCGCTGCTCATCCGGCTCGGCTTCCACGCCCAGGCGTTTTAGCGTTGCAGCATCGGCATACAGCGACGGGTACAGACCGCTGGTGGTCTGCTCCAGGCAGCCATACGGATACGCCTTGAGCGCACGAATCTGCTCGCCAAGATTCAGCGGCGGACGACTGGAAATCGCCAGCCGCGCTTCCAGACCCGCCGTTTCAAAGGCGCTCAAAGCATCCGCAGGCAGCAGCCAGGCTTCATCTTTCAGCACCGCGCGGAAATGCTGCAACTGCGCAGGGTAGGCCGGGCGAATGCCCAGCGTCCACTCACGGCTAAACGGCGGCAGATCCTCACCGGGCAGGGCCAGGCCGTTGACACTGACCTTGAAGCGCCCTTGCCCGTAACCGCCAAGCGCGGTGACCGGGATGCGCAGAATGGTGCGCTGACCATCCGCCAGGGTGATCGGTGCAACCGCAGCACCCGGATTCTGCGCCAGACGCAGCTGGCCTTCGGCGCTCAGTTGCACATCGAGTTTCTGCTCGCGCCCGGACAAGTTGCTCAGGTCAAGGGCCAGGGTGGTTTCATCACCGCCAGCGAGGAAGCGCGGCGCGGACAGCTCGGCGATCAGCGGCGCAGCGACCACTGTCTTGCCTTCGCCCATACCGTAGTGCTCATCGGTCCAGGCTTGCGCCATCAGCCGCAGTTCGCCGTTGAAGTCAGGGATATTCAGGCTGACTTCGCCTTCACCCTGCTCGTTCAATTTCAGCGGCTCACTCTGCAACGCGACGATCAACACGCTGGTGTCCGGACGCTTGCCGCCACCGGCCAGCGCCGCGTCACCACCGAAGGCCAGTTTGGCCACTCGCCCCTGGCCGGCTTCGATCAGTTGCCCGTAGATATCCAGATGGTCCGCGCCATAGGCCTTGCGGCCGAAGAAGTTGGCGAATGGATCAGGCGTGGCGTACTCGGTGATATTGAGGATGCCGACATCCACCGCAGCCACCAGCACCTGCGCCTGTTTCGGGATGCTGCCGTCAGCGTTGCGCGCCTGTACCTTGACCTTCAGCGGCTGATTAGGACGCATCTTTTCCGCAGCAGTGAGGGTCAGCGCCAGTTTGCGCGGCGCACGTTCCAGCGGCAGATGCAGCAGGCCGACCGCGCGTTTAGGCGTGGCATTGCTCTTGCGCTCGCCGGGGCGAATCACCAGGGCGCTGACATACAGGTCATGCCGCGCCCAGTCCTTGGCAATCGGGATGTCGAAGGTCTTGCCCTCGGCCGGCACGTCGATCTCTTCCCACCACAGCGGCCCTTCGCTGGACTCCACCATCAGGTAACCCTTGCCCGCAGAAGGCGGGGTTACGGTGACCTGAGCGGTGTCGCCATCGACGTACGCCGGTTTATCCAGCGCCAGCTTGACCTGATCCGGGCGCACGGCGCCGCCGTCGGCGTTGTCCTGCCAGCGGTAGCCGGCCCAGAAGCGCATGCTGCTGAGCATGCCAGTCTGACCGTCGATGACCTCGACGCGGTACGGGCCCCACTCCACCGGGAAGCTGATCTTGGCGGTGCCGCCAGCGCTGACCTTGAGGGTTTCTTCGCTAAGGGTAAGGAATTTCTCGGTGTAGTTATGGCTCCAGCCATCGCTTTCGGAGAAATTCCAGAAGTAGTCACGGCGCTCACGAATCAGGCGCACGCTAAGTTGATCAGCCGCCAGCTTGTTGCCCTCGGCATCGGCCACCAACACTTCGAACTCGGCCAGACTGTCGGCGTCGACTTCCTCGCCATCGAACAGCCCGCGCACACCCGGCAGACGCTCGGCTGGCCAGACCGGCTGGATAATCCGCCGGGTAATCGCCCGGCCGCCGGACTCCTGCAGACTGGCTTGCAGGATCAAACGCAGCGGCGATTTGGCATCGCTCCAACGGCTTTCGATATCCAGACTGGCCTTGCCCTGCTCGTCGAGGCTGGTTTCATCCAGCTCGATATCCTCGCTCAGTTCTTCTTCGGTAACCGAGCCGAACTGATAGCCCGGCAGACTCGCCACCGCCTCACGCAACGGCCTTACATAGAGCTGCCCGCTGAGACGATTGCCAGCGGCCGGTGCGCCGTACAAGTAGCGTCCGGTCACGTCGAACTGAGCGTTTTCCGCTGGGGTGTAGGGTTCTTCGCTGCCCTTGAGTTCCAGGGCCATGCGCTCGGGCAGGAAGTCTTCTACAGAGAATTCATACAGCTGCTGGCGGCCATCGCCGAGGTCGAACAGCAGCTGCCAGCGCCCGGTCGGCGCTTCATCGGCCAGTTGCAGCTGGTATTGGTACAGACCGCTGTCATCGGCCTGCCAGACGAACTTGCGGCTGACCTGCTCATCCGGCCGGCGCACTTCCACATTTACCGGCTGGGCTTTTACTGCGCGGCCATCGGCGTCACGCAGCAGGCCGTTGAGCAGCACGGTCTCGCCGGGACGGTAAAGGTCACGCGGGCCGAACACGAAGAACTGCAACGGGTGAGCGACGGGGCCGGCGATATCAAACTCGGCCAGGTCCAATGCCGCAGTGTTCAGGCGCAGCAGGCTGGTCTGTTCGCCCTGGTGGGCCAGCAGCACTTCGGCCTTGGGCGGCAGCGGCAGTTCGCCATGGCCAGCGCCATCGGTCTTGCCTTCGGCCAGCACCTGGCCTTCGGCATCAAGGATTTCCAGGCTTACATCACCCAGGGCATCACCGCCGGCTAGGGCCTGGGTGAACACATCGATACGGTTCTGGTAGCGCCGCGCGGACAGGCCAATATCACTCAGGGTGAACAGCGTAGCCGGTTGCGAGTAGTTGTAGCTGCCGGCTTCACGCATCACCGCCAGGTACACACCGGGCTGCTTGAACGGCTCCAGGCCGGCAATCGGCAGCAGCAAGGTTTCGCGGGTGTTGCGCGCAGGGTTCAGATCGAAACGGCCGCCATAGACCAGATCGGCCATCGGCAACAGACTGCGGGCTTCCCAGTTGTCCAGATTGCTCGCGCGGCCCCAGCGGTTAAGGAAGGCCGGTAACGATTCAGGTTTGATGCGGAAGAACTCGACATTCACCTTGTCGACGTTCAGTGCGATCACCGGCAGGCCTTCAGCGAGGCGTGTGGGCAACAAGGAACCACGGCTGGCGAAGCCGACACTGGCTTGCAGGTCGCGGGTTTCCAGGCGGGTGACCTGCTCGGCAGCGAGGCTTTTGCCATTCAGCCCGAGCAGGCCGGCATCAACGGTCAGCACCAGCTTGCGCTGTGGTTCCAGGTGGCGCAGGCGCACCTCCATCAGATTGTCCGTCAGCTCCCAGGCGCCATCGACCTTGCCGTCTTTGCTATCGACCAGGTGCAGACGCTCGGCGAGCTTCTGCTCAGGGTCGAGCGGCACCGAGAAGCTGATCGACAGCGTGCTGGCACCATCCAGCTGCACCTCCGAGACATCCACCACGGTCAGCTCGCGGCCGGCGTAACGCTCGGCCAACGCCTTGCGGTCGACCACAGGCTTGGCAGCCTCACTGCTCTCGGCGGGAGTTTGGGTCGCCGTTACTTCGGCAGGCCCTGGGGTGGATGAATCACAGGCGCTGAGCAGGCTCAGGACAAGTGCCAGAAGCAGTCCATTCTTCGGCATTGCGGGCTCCAACAAGGGTAGGTGCAGAGGCCTGACACTATAGTCGAGGCACCTGCCGACAACTAAGAACCTGTTAACGGTCTGCTGCGCGTCGGCCCTGCTGCGTTAAAGCCAGGCTCGACAAGCCGCTTGCGGCTAACGCGCTTTAGCGCGGCCCGAAGGGCGAGTGAAACGAGTAATGCTCATGTACAACTCGTACACTCCGCGTGATTCGTTTCGCTCACCCTACGGGCCAGCCGTTGGCTGTTACTCCGCTACGCTGCGTTTCTCGCCTGCCTTTGCCTTGCAGGGCTCTAGCTCGCAAGACCATAAACAGGTTCTACGCGTACACATGCAAAATTGCTTGGCAGCGCACGCTTGTCGATCAGTGTTTAATAACCCGCCTGTGACACACGCCCGCGCATTTCGTTGCAGCTAACGCCAATCAAGTTTGAGAGCACATTTGATAAACGCCTTACGCGATGCCTGGCAGCACTCGCCTACCCATAAACGGGTCTGGGCACTGGCTGCGCCGATGATCCTCTGCAACCTCTCGGTGCCCCTGGTGGCGCTGGTCGACAGTGCGGTGATCGGCCATTTGCCGCACGCCCATCAATTGGCTGCAGTGGCGGTGGGAGCAAGCTTGTACGGCTTATTGGTCGGCAGCGTTGGTTTTCTGCGGATGGGCACCACGGGATTTTCCGCCCAGGCTGCTGGCCGCAGGGACGGCAGCGCGCTGCGCCAGGTGTTGCTACAAGCCTTGTTGTTGGGCGGCGTACTTGCCTTGGCGCTCAGCCTGCTGATGCGCCTGCACAGCGCACCGATATTGGAGCTGATGCAGCCTTCAACGCAGCTCGACGCCCTCGCCCGCAGTTATCTGCATATTCGGCTATTCGGCCTGCCGGGCGCGCTGGCCAGTTATGCCCTGGTCGGCTGGCTACTGGGCACACAAAACGCCCGTGGGCCGTTGTTGATCATGCTTGGCACCAACCTGCTCAATGTTGCCCTGACCCTGCTGTTCGTCCTCGGGCTGGGCTGGGAAGTGGCGGGCGCGGCCTGGGGCTCGGTACTGACTGAATGGAGTGGGGCGCTGCTCGGCCTTTACTTGGCATGCCAGACAATCAAGCGCCAAGCTGGGCGCATCAATTGGCCCGCGCTGCGGCTATGGAGGAACTGGCGACCTTTGCTGGCGGTAAATCGCGATATTTTTATCCGCACCATGGCGCTGCAAGCGGCATTTTTTCTCATCACCGTACAAGGCACCCGCCTAGGTGATGCCACTGTGGCGGCCAACGCTCTACTGATCAATGGACTGATGCTAAGCGCCTTCGCCCTAGACGGGCTGGCCCATGCAGTCGAGGCGCTCGGCGGACATGCGCTGGGAGCGGGGGATCGCCAGGCACTGCGACGCAGCCTACTGGTGGCGGGGGCCTGGTCCCTGCTGGCCAGCCTGGTATTCGCCCTGTTCTTCTGGCTGGGTGGACACTGGTTTATCGGCCTGCAGACCGATATTGCCGCCGTGCGCAGCATGGCCCTGACCTATTTACCCTACCTAGCTCTGTTGCCACTCATCGGCGTCTGGAGCTACTTGCTCGACGGCCTGTTTATCGGCGCAACCCGCGCCCGCGAAATGCGCAACGCCATGCTCCTTGCCCTGCTGCTAAGCCTGCCATTGGCATGGTGGCTGCAGACGCTGGGCAACCACGGGTTGTGGCTGGCCCTGCTGGCTTTTATGGCCCTTCGCGGTCTGTGCCTAGGTGGCTATGCTTATCGTCTGACACGTGCCAATCAATGGTTCGCCCCCAGTCAATCAGGAACACCCCATGCTCAGTCCTGAAATGCCCTGCGATGAAGTGCTGCGCCAGCAGATTCTCGATGATAACGAGCTGGTCGATACCCCGGCCGACGCCTACCTGGACACGCTGGTGCGGGTAGTACGTGAAGTTTTCGGGGTGAAGACCGTGCTGATCAGCCTGATCGACCATGACCGTCAGTGGTTCAAGTCGCGCATCGGCCTGGAGATCACCGAAACCCCACGAACCATCTCCTTTTGTGCTCACGCCATTCTTGGCACTCAACCTTTTATCGTCGAAGACACGCACAACGATCTGCGATTTCACGATAACCCGGTAGTGATCAACAACCCGCAGATTCGCTTCTATGCCGGACAGCCGTTGCTCTCCGAAGAAGGCCAGCCACTGGGTACGCTGTGCATGATCGACCCAGAGCCCCGGCAGCTCACCGCCAAACAATTGCGTCTGTTTGTCGACATGGCTGTGCTGGTGGAGGGTTACCTGAAGCTGCGCCATGTAAGTGCCCAGACGGCAAAACTGCGCGAGGCCCTGAGCCGCGAGCAACGCAAAACCATGCTCGATCCGCTGACACAACTTTGGAACCGTGCCGGCCTGAACCACTTCCTGCTCAAGCAGGAACAACAGGCAGACGAACTCGGCCTACACCTGGGTGTACTGTTCTGCGACCTTGATCATTTCAAACGGATCAACGACCAGTACGGGCATGCCGCAGGTGATCAGGTGCTGTGGGAAACTGCCCGGCGCATCAATGCGGCCGTGCGTCCGCAAGATATCGTCACCCGCAGCGGCGGTGAGGAGTTCGTGGTGCTGCTGCAGGTACACGATGAACAGGAACTGCTGCACATTGCCGAGCGGATTCGCAACACCCTGAGCAAAGAGCCCATTGAACTGGATGAGCAGCAGCTCAGCCTGACCATCAGCATCGGCGCAGCCCTGCGCACGCCTAGTGAGACGCCAAACGAAGCCATGAACCGCGCTGACCAGGCGCTGTATCAGGCCAAAGGCAATGGCCGTAACCGGGTCGAGCTGGCCAGCTGATCACACACCCCAAAGAAAGGACGCAACCATGGGCCAAGCCATTGCCGCCTATCTGCACTACCTGTCGATATTTCTGCTGTTCGCCCTGCTCAGCATCGAGCATGTGCAATTCAAACTACCGCTGGACGTGCGCCGCGCGCGCAGCCTGATCATCACTGACATCGCCTACGGCATCTGCGCCGGCGTGGTGCTGTTTACCGGTCTGGCGCGGGTGCTCTGGTACGGCAAGGGCCTGGACTACTACCTGGGCAACAGCCTGTTTCACGCAAAAGTCGGCCTATTTATCCTGGTCGGGCTGATTTCCGTGGTGCCGACCTTTGTCTTCCTTAACTGGCGCAACAGCCTCAAGGCCGGCGAAGTGCCACAGGTCAGTCCAGCCAAGGCGCGCATGGTGATCATGGTGATTCGCCTGGAACTGTTGCTGCTACTGGTCATCCCATTACTAGCGGTGCTGATGGCACGCGGCTACGGCGTAATCGGCTGACAGCCAGCCGCCAGCCACCTGCCGCGCTGATTTGCCCGCGCGGCATGGCTCTGCTAGTGTCGCGCCGGTTCCGACTCCCCGATCTACCCCGAGATATCCGCCATGGCCGCCCGCAAAAAAGCCGCGCTCGACTTCGAGCAATCCCTGACCGATCTGCAGAACCTGGTCGAGCGTCTGGAAAACGGCGAGCTGTCGCTGGAAGACTCGTTGACGGCCTTCGAGCAAGGCGTGCGCCTGACCCGTGATTGCCAGGCTGCGCTGGCCCAGGCCGAACAGAAAGTGCAAATCCTCATGGAGCGCGACGGCGAGCTTGAGGAAGCCCCCTTCGACGCGGACCAACAGGCATGATTGCGGCCTACCAGAGCAGCTGCCAAAGCCGCGTCGATGCGGCCCTGGAAAATCTCCTGAGCAGCCCACGCCCGGAACTGGAACGCCTCTATGCCGCCATGCGCTACAGCCTGTTCAATGGCGGCAAACGCGTACGCCCGCTGCTGGCCTACGCCGCCTGTGAAGCCCTCGGCGGCGCGCCGGAGCGCGCCAATGCGGCCGCCTGCGCAGTGGAGCTGATTCACGCCTACTCCCTGGTCCACGATGACCTGCCGGCAATGGACGATGACGACCTGCGCCGTGGCCAGCCGACTACCCACATCGCCTTCGATGAAGCCTGCGCGATTCTCGCCGGTGATGGCCTGCAGAGCCTGGCGTTTGAAGTGCTCAGCGATGCCACACACAACCCGCATGACGCCGACCTGCGTCTGGCCATGATCAGCGCCCTGGCGCGCGCCGCTGGCCCGGCCGGCATGGTAGGTGGGCAAGCCATCGACCTCGGCTCAGTGGGCCAGACCCTCGACCAGAACGCCCTGGAAATCATGCACCGGCACAAAACCGGCGCGCTGATCGAAGCCAGCGTACAGCTCGGCGCATTGGCCAGTGGCCGGGCCGATGAACACGCACTAAAAGCCCTGCACATCTACGCCCGCGCCATCGGCCTGGCCTTCCAGGTGCAGGACGACATCCTCGACGTGGAAAGCGACACTGCCACCCTTGGCAAGACGCAGGGCAAAGATCAGGCCCACGACAAACCGACCTACCCGGCCCTGCTCGGCCTTGACGCGGCCAAGGCCTATGCCATGGAACTGCGTGACCAAGCCCTGCATGCACTGCGCCCATTCGATCAGGCTGCAGAGCCGCTGCGCGATCTGGCGCGCTATATCGTCGAGCGGCGCAGCTAACCCAGCGGCACCTTATCACCCGCATCAATAGCCCAACCCTCACCCGCTAAGGCTTGGTTTACCTCGCGCACAGAGCGCCTAAGATGGCTGCAGAATAAAAATCTGGAGCCATCATGCCCATTACGACTGCGCCCTTCGCCGCCCTGCTGATCGCCAACCGGGGCGAAATCGCCATCCGCATCGCCCGCGCAGCCAGTGAGCTGGACATCCGCTCGGTCGCCATCTACGCCGAAGACGATGTTGCCTCCCTGCATGTGCGGCAGGCCGACAGCGCCGTGGCGCTCAAGGGCCGTGGCGTACCGGCTTACCTGGATATGGACCAGCTGATCGCGATTGCCCAGGCGCAGGGCTGCGATGCCGTTCACCCCGGCTATGGTTTTCTCGCGGAGAACGCCGAATTCGCCCGTCGCTGCGAGGCCGTTGGGCTGTGCTTTGTCGGCCCCAGCAGCGAGGTGCTGCAATTGTTTGGCGACAAGGCAGCGGCGCGGGCATTAGCCGAACGCTGCACCGTGCCGCTGGTGGCGGGGATCAATCGGCCGATCAGCCTGGAGGATGCCCATGGCTTTCTCGCTGAACATGGCGCCGTCATGCTCAAGGCCCTGGCGGGTGGCGGTGGTCGCGGCATGCGCCCGGTATTCGCAGCCAGTGAGCTGGATCAGGCCTTTGCCCGCTGCCAGTCCGAATCCCGCGCCGCCTTCGGCAATGATGCGCTGTATATCGAGCAACTGGTGCGCAGCGCCCGGCATATCGAGATTCAAGTACTGGGCGACAGCACGGGTGCGGTCAGCCATCTATGGGAGCGCGACTGCAGCCTGCAACGCCGCCAGCAGAAACTGGTGGAAATCGCCCCCAGCCCGGACCTGCCCGCAGCCACCCGCGAACGGATGATCGCGGCCGCGCTGAAACTGGCCGGCGCAGCGAAGTACCAGGGCCTGGGCACGTTCGAATTTCTGCTGGATGCCGAGCAGCCCGAGCGTTTTTACTTTATGGAAGCCAACCCGCGTATTCAGGTCGAGCACACCGTCACCGAGCAGGTCACCGGCATCGACCTGCTGCATACCCAGCTCAAGCTGGCGGCGGGTCAGTCGCTTGAGCAACTCGGCCTGCTGCAGCCGCCGCCGCTTAATGGCTGCGCCGTACAGCTGCGCATCAACCTGGAAAGCATGAGCAGCGATGGCAGCACCCGCCCAGCCGCCGGCACCCTGACGGCCTACCAGCCGCCCAGCGGTCCCGGCCTGCGCGTAGATGGCTACGGTTACGCCGGCTACCCGGTCAGTCCCAGTTACGACTCACTGCTGGCCAAGCTGATCGCCCATGCGCCGGACTACCCCAGCGCCCTGCGCCGCGCCTACCGCGGCCTGTGCGAATTCCGCCTGGAGGGCGTGGCGAGCAATCTGCACCTGCTGCAGAACCTGCTGCGCCTGCCGCAAGTGGCGAGCTATCAGCTGACCACGCGCTTTGTCGAAAGCCAGCTAAGCGAGCTGCTGGCCGCCAAGCCCCAGGCCCATCCACATCATTTCTTTGCCGGTGCGCAGGCGGCCAGCCAAGACACACAGCAGATACAGGATGCACCACCCGGCTGCGTGCCCCTGCTAACCCAAAGCACCGGCGTGGTGGTCAGCCTGGAGGTGGCCGAAGGCGATGCGGTGGCTGTTGGCCAGAGCATTGCCGTGCTGGAAGCAATGAAGATGGAGTTTGTCGTCACCGCCAGCCACAGCGGCATCGTCCGCCAGTTGGCCGTGCAGGTCGGCAGCGCGCTCAATGAAGGCCAGCCGCTGCTGTTTATCGAACCCGCCGAGGTCGATGCCGCGGCCCGCCAGAGCGAACAGAGCCTGGACCTGGATCATATCCGTGCGGACCTGGCCGAAGTGCTCGAACGCCACGCGCTCCTCACCGATGTACGCCGTCCTGCCGCCGTGGCCAAACGGCGCAAGACGGGTCAACGCACCGTGCGCGAGAACCTGGCGGACCTGCTGGATGAAGGCAGTTTCAGCGAATACGGCGCCCTGGCGATTGCCGCCCAACGGCGGCGCCGCTCGCTAGCCGAGCTGATTGAGCAGAGTCCGGCCGATGGCCTGGTGGCTGGCACCGGCACGGTCAACGCCGAGGCGTTCGGCAGCCAGGCCGCGCGCTGCATGGCCATCGCCTACGACTACACGGTCTTCGCCGGCACCCAGGGCGTGATGAACCACAAAAAGACCGACCGCATGCTCAGCCTGGCCGCGCAGTGGCGCTTGCCGCTGGTGCTGTTTGCCGAAGGTGGCGGCGGCCGGCCGGGTGACACCGATTTTGTCGGCGTGGCCGGGCTGGACTGCCACACCTTTGTCGGCATGGCCAAACTCTCCGGCCTGGTGCCGCTGGTGGGCGTGGTGTCCGGGCGCTGCTTTGCCGGCAACGCCGCCCTGCTCGGCTGCTGCGATGTGATTATCGCCACCGACAACGCCACCATCGGCATGGCCGGCCCGGCGATGATCGAAGGCGGCGGCCTTGGCAGCTTCAAGCCTGAGCAGGTCGGCCCGGTCAGCGTGCAGGGCCCCAATGGCGTCATCGACGTACGGGTGGACGATGAAGCCGCAGCGGTGCAGGTAGCCAAGCAGTACCTGAGCTACTTTCAGGGTGCGCTCAGCGAATGGGACTGCGCCGATCAGCGCGAGCTGCGCCAGCTGATCCCGGAAAACCGTTTGCGCGTGTATGACATCCGCCAAGTGATTGCCACCCTCGCCGACAGGGACAGCGTGCTGGAACTGCGCCGCGAGTTCGCCCCAGGGCTGATCACTGCCTTTATCCGCATCGAAGGCCAACCATTCGGCCTGCTGGCCAACAACCCCGCGCACCTCGGCGGCGCCATCGATGCGGTCGCCGGCGACAAGGCTGCGCGCTTTATGCAGCTGTGCGATGCCTTCGATATTCCGTTGCTGTCGCTGTGCGACACCCCCGGCTTTATGGTCGGCCCGGAGGCGGAGAAACAGGCCACGGTGCGCCATGTCTCACGCATGTTTGTCGCCGCCGCCAGTCTGACCGTGCCGTTTTTCACCGTAGTGCTGCGCAAAGGCTACGGTCTAGGTGCCCAGGCCATGGCGGCCGGCAGTTTCCATTCGCCGCTGTTCACCATAGCCTGGCCCAGCGCCGAATTTGGCGCCATGGGCCTGGAAGGCGCGGTGCGCCTGGGGTTTGCCAAGGAACTGGCCGCCGTCGAAGAACCGGCGGCACGCCAACAGCTGTTCGACAAGCTGGTGGCCAAGGCCTACGAGAATGGCAAGGGCATCAATATGGCCAGTTTCCTGGAGATCGATGCGGTGATTGACCCCGTGGAAACCCGCGCGTGGCTGCTGCGCGGCCTCAACGCCACGCCTAAACCCGCTAAGCGCGAAGGCAAGAAACGCTCAGTCGACACCTGGTAATAACCGTCTGCCCGAACCTTGTTTGGGCACTTTCCGGCGCTTCGGGTAAACTGCCGCATCTTTTGCACCGATAACGATCTGCCTGATGCCGACGACCTTCCACGAGATTCCCCGTGAGCGCCCGCTGACGCCCCTTCTAGACCGCGCCAATACGCCGGACGAGCTGCGCCGTCTGGGTGAAGCCGAACTGGAAATTCTGGCCGACGAGCTGCGCCAGTACCTGCTGTATACCGTTGGGCAGACGGGCGGACATTTTGGTGCGGGCCTGGGCGTGATCGAACTGACCGTGGCCCTGCATTACGTCTTCGATACTCCGGACGACCGCCTGGTGTGGGACGTGGGCCATCAGGCCTACCCGCACAAGATCCTCACCGGCCGCCGCGAACAGATGGGTAGCCTGCGTCAGAAGGACGGCATCGCCGCGTTCCCGCGCCGCTCGGAGAGCGAGTACGACACCTTTGGCGTCGGCCACTCCAGCACCAGCATCAGCGCCGCGCTGGGCATGGCCATCGCCGCGCGCCTGCAGAACAGCAAGCGCAAGGCCGTCGCCGTAATCGGCGACGGTGCCATGACCGCCGGCATGGCCTTCGAGGCCCTGAACCACGCCAGCGACGTGGGGGCCAACATGCTGGTGATCCTCAACGACAACGACATGTCGATCTCCAAGAACGTCGGCGGCCTGTCCAACTACCTGGCCAAGATCATCTCCAGCCGCACCTACTCGAACATGCGCGAAGGCAGCAAAAAGATCCTCTCGCACCTGCCGGGTGCCTGGGAAATCGCGCGCAAGGTCGAAGAACACGCCAAAGGCATGCTGGTGCCCGGCACCCTGTTCGAAGAGCTGGGCTGGAACTATGTCGGCCCCATCGACGGCCACGACCTACCCACCCTGCTCGCCACCCTGCGTAATATGCGCGACCTCGACGGCCCGCAGTTCCTCCATGTGGTGACCAAGAAAGGCAAAGGTTTTGCCCCGGCCGAAGCCGACCCGATTGGCTACCACGCCATTACCAAGTTGGAGCCGATCAACGCGCCGGCCGTTCCCAAACAAACCAGCGGCCCGAAATACTCCAGCGTTTTCGGCCAATGGCTGTGCGACATGGCCGCGACAGATCCGCGCCTGGTCGGTATCACCCCGGCGATGAAGGAAGGCTCGGACCTGGTGGCGTTCAGCGAACGTTATCCCGAGCGCTATTTCGACGTGGCCATCGCCGAACAGCATGCCGTGACCCTGGCGGCCGGCATGGCCTGCGACGGCGCCAAGCCGGTGGTGGCGATCTATTCGACCTTCCTGCAACGCGCCTATGACCAGCTGATCCACGATGTAGCCGTGCAACACCTCGATGTGCTGTTCGCCATCGACCGCGCAGGCCTGGTCGGTGAAGACGGCCCGACCCACGCCGGCAGCTTCGATATCTCCTACCTGCGCTGCATCCCCGGCATGCTGGTGATGACACCCAGCGATGAGAACGAACTGCGCCGTATGCTCACCACCGGTCACCTGTTCAATGGCCCGGCCGCCGTCCGCTATCCGCGCGGCAGCGGTCCGAATGCCGCCATCGAGCCGGGCCTGGAACCGCTGGAAATCGGCAAGGGCACCATTCGACGCCACGGCAAGCAAACCGCACTGCTGGTCTTTGGCGTACAACTGGCCGAAGCCCTCAAGGTCGGCGAAGTACTGGATGCAACGGTGGTCGACATGCGCTTTGTCAAACCGCTGGATGAGGCCTTGGTACGCCAGCTGGCCGCCAGCCACGAGCTGATGGTCACTATCGAAGAAAACAGCGTGATGGGCGGTGCCGGCAGTGCGGTCAGCGAGTTCCTCGCCCACGCTGGCATCCTCAAACCTGTGCTGCACCTGGGCCTGCCGGACTACTACGTCGAGCACGCCAAGCCTGCGCAGATGCTCGCCGAATGTGGATTGGATGCCGCCGGCATCGAGGCCGCCATCCGCGCACGCCTTGCCATGCTTTCTGCATGAGCACCGCTCATCCAGAGCTGAGCCAGGCTTGCTTGTAATTCATTCACCCGCGCATTAAGGTGCGCGGCGTTTTACTTCCGCCAAGGTGCGCCCTTCCACAGTGAAGCGGCGTTAAACGGGAAGCCGGTGCGCTCACGAAGAGCAACCCCGGCGCTGCCCCCGCAACGGTAATCGACCGCAGAGTCGTTCTGCACGTCACCTCAACGCCACTGGGTTATCCCGGGAAGGCGAGGCGGCGCACGTCGAGAGCCCGGAGACCGGCCTTGCTGGATGTGACTGGTGTTGCGGAGGGCATCACCGTCAAGCTCAGGCTGCGCCAGCGCGCCCGTTCTTGCCCCTGCCCTCCTCAAAAGTCGTTTGATCTTTTGAGGATTCTCTACGTGAAATTGTCCCGTCTTGCCTTGGCTGTGGCGCTGATGCCGCTGGCTGCTCATGCAGATCCACTTGAGTTGCAGCCATTGGTTGTGACCTCCGGGCGTCATGCCGAACCGGTCCAGCAAACTACAGCTGCAACCACGGTATTCACCCGCAAGGACATCGAACGCCTGCAAGTGCGCAGCGTGGCAGAGTTACTTGAGCGCGTACCCGGCGTCAGCATCAGCCGCACCGGCGGCGCAGGCAGCCAGACCGGCCTGTTTGTGCGCGGCACCTCAACCGCGCAAACCCTGGTTCTGGTAGACGGGCAACGTATTTCTGCCGCGTCCAGCGGCACCAGCAGCCTGGAGTTCCTCAGTCCTGAGCAGATCGAACGCGTTGAAGTCGTGCGCGGCGCGCGTTCGGCGCTTTATGGCTCCGATGCCATCGGCGGGGTTGTGCAGATTTTCACCCGTCAAGGCAGCGGCGACGGACTCAAGCCCTACGTTCGCCTTGGCGTCGGCAGCAACCAGACCTTCGAGCGTAGCCTTGGCGTGTCCGGCGGCGACGCGCAGACTCGCTTCAACCTGGGTGCTGCACTCGATGAAACCCAAGGGATCGACGCCACGCGTGATAACTTCGGCGCCAACGGCGATGACGATGCCTACCGCAATAAATCACTAAGCCTGAATCTTTCACACCGTTTCAATGACGATCTGACGATCGGTTTCAGTGCCCTCGACCAACGCGGCCAGAGCGAGTTTGAGGACATCTTCGGCACATCACTGCCCACTACGGACTTCCAGTTCAGCAGCCTGTCCAGCTTCATCGATGCCAATGTCAACGATATATGGAATAGCCGCTTGGAAATCGGTCACAGCGAGGACAAGCGCGACACAGGCAATGACCAGCCACAGGCCGGCGCGGGCTCGTTTTACAGCATCAATACCTACCGCGACTCGGCAAATTGGGTGAACACCCTAGCACTCAATGATCGACACCAAGTGCTGCTGGGTGCCGACTGGTATGAGGATCGGGTTACGGGCAGCGAGGACTTTACTGAGGATTCGCGCTGGAACCAGGCAGCATTTATCCAACACCGCTATAAGGCAGAAGGCTTTTCGACAGAACTGGGCCTGCGTCATGATCAGAACCAACAGTTCGGCAGCAAAAACAATTGGAACGCGGCACTGACCGTGCCATTCAACAGCAACAACGACTTGATCCTGTCCTACAGCGAAGGCTTTCGAGCTCCGACTTTCAACGACCTGTACTATCCAGACTTGTGCTTCCCGGGTTTCGGATGCGTTACCAGCGCCAACCCGGAACTCAGCCCGGAAACATCTAAGAGCTATGAAGCACAATGGCGCAGCCGCTATAGCGAAACCGGTGCGCTGGAGCTATCGCTGTACCGTATCGACCTGCAAGACGCGATTGTTCTAGATCAGAATAATATTCCGCAAAACGTCCAGGCCGCTCGAATAAACGGTTTCGAAGCGGTGCTCCAGCAGGAGCTCTACGGCTGGCAGGGTAACCTGACCCTGGCCTTGATCGATCCACGGGATCGCGCCACTGGACATACACTCACCCGCCGCGCCAAACGGACCCTAAGCCTGGATCTGGACCGCCCGTTCGGTGAGTTTGCAGTGGGCGCCAGTTGGCGCGCGGTCAGCGCCCGCTATGACGACGCCGCCAACACACGCGAACTGAGTGGTTACGGCCTGTTTAGCCTGCGCGGCAAATGGCAAGCGAGCGAGGAAGTGGCCTTCGACTTTAAGCTAAACAACCTTTTCGATAAGGACTACGCCGAGGCGACTTACAAGACACCCAACGGACGCTTCGGCTACAACAGAGAGGGCCGCACTGCGCTGTTTGCTGTGACCTGGACACCTTAGCTTTGAGTCAGCCACTATCCGCTCAATAGCGCCCTAAAGAGACCCCGCCTGAGTGCGGGGCTTTTCTTAGCGAGCCTCGCTCAACACCTCACACAACCGCTCCACCGCCCCCAGCATCTGAAAGCTTGGCCGCTCCAGTCCCGCATCCGGCACCAGCCACAGCTGCTTACGCTCAACCGCCGCCACGCCTGGCCAGATGCGCCAGGCGTCCAGCTGGTCTTGCACACCGGCCAGAATCACCTCGGGGTTTGCTTGCAGCACCGCTTCCACACTGACCTGCGGTGCCGGCAAGCTGAGTTCGGCAAAGACATTCTCGGCGCCGCAGATACGCAGGGCATCACTGATAATCTGCTCGCCGCCGATGGTGTACAGCGGCGTATCCCAGACCTGATAGAACAGCCGCAAAGGCTGCTCACGTTGATAGCGCTGACGCAGCACGGTCAGGCCGTTATTGAAGTGCTGTTGCAGCGCCCGGCCCTTATCGAGGCGACCGATACGCGCGCCGATTTCGACGAAGTTCTCCGCCAGATCAGCCAGTTTGCGCGGTTCCACAATCAGCAGTGGAATCCCGATGCGCTCTAGCTGCTGACGTTGCGCACGGCTAATGCTGTCAGGCCAGAGCAGCACCAGGTCAGGCTGCAATTTGAGCACGCTTTCCAGCTCAAGCTGGCCATAGCGGCCCACCGAAGGCAGTTGCGCCACCGCTGCAGGGCGCTCGCCGCCATCCAGCAGACCAACCAAGAGTTCGCCCGCATCCAGCTCCAGCATGATCTCAGTCAGGGACGGAGCCAGGGTGACCACCCGCTCGACGGCTGCTGCGGGTAACGCCAGCAACAGCAGCAAACAGAGAGTGGCAGCGCGCATCAGCCGAGTTGGCGTGGAATACGATAGAGGTACAGCAAAACGATGCTGGAAATCGCGAGAAGGATCAGCGGGATCGCTTCCAGACCGGCGAAGACTGCGATAGCGGCAACCCAGGCTGGCAACGCTGCGCCGAGAAAGGCCAGGCGGCGTACACGCGCCAGTTCCAGCCAGGCATCGTGTTCAGCGGCAGTGTCGAGCGCTTGTTCCGTAGCCACCAGCGCGCGCTTGTAGCCACTGAACAGCGGCAGGCTAACAAACATTGAGGCCAGGCCGGCGATAAACAGCGGCATGGTCAGCAGACCGGTTTTCTGTTCGGCGCCAAACAGCAGATTGAGCACGAACAATGGCGCCAGGGTCACGGCCAGTTGCCGCCACCACTCAAGCGCCAGTCGACGGCGCACCTGGCCGCGCGTCACAGGCTTTCCTCAACCTCGCCCTGGTGCAGGCTGCCGAGCATATGCCCGAGTTTGCCGGCCTTGGTCGCGAGATACTTTTGGTTGTGCGGGTTGTGGTCGATCTGCAACGGCACACGGGTCGCCACATTGATGCCCATGTCGCCCAGCGCCTTGACCTTGCGCGGGTTGTTAGTCATCAGCTTGAGCTGGCTAATACCCAGGTGATCGAGCATCGGCAAGCAGATGGCGTAGTCACGCTGGTCCGCGCCAAAGCCCAAGCGCTCATTGGCTTCTACGGTATCAGCGCCGCCATCCTGTAGCTCATAGGCGCGGATCTTGTTCAGCAGGCCGATGCCACGGCCTTCCTGACGCAGGTAGAGCAGAACGCCACGGCCTTCATGGGCAATCGCACGCAGCGCCGCTTCGAGCTGGAATCCGCAGTCGCAACGCAAGCTGAACAGGGCATCGCCCGTCAGGCATTCGGAGTGCAAACGGCCCAGTACGGGCGCGCCATCGGCCACATCACCAAAGGTCAGGGCTACATGTTCCTTGCCTGTGGCCTCTTCGAGGAAGCCATGCATGGTGAACACGCCAAAAGGCGTAGGCAACTGGGAGGCGGCGACAAACACTACGGACACCGGATGCTCCTAAAGAAAATGGGCAGGAATAATCAGGCCGGCATTGTAACAGCAGGCCCTGGCAGCCGCTTAGCTTGAATTACTGATGATAAGAATCGAACCAACGCACGAGCTAGTATTTGGACTCCAGCACCAGCACATCCTGTTCAACCTTCCAACCAACGCGACCGAGGAAGCTCATGCCAAGCAGCGCCTCGGTCGGCGAGCCGCCTTCCAACACCACGGCATCAACGCCCAGCACTTCCAGCTCACCGACCTTCACCCGATCCAGCGTCACGCGCCAACCGCGCGCAGTACCGCTGGCAGTGTTGACTTGCAAAGGCGAACCCATCACCCGGTAATCGATCCCCAGACGACGCGCATGTTCATCATTCAGGGCCACCGAAGTGGCGCCGGTGTCCACCAGGAACTGAATGGACTGACCATTGACCGAACCTGCAATCCAGTAATGCCCACCGATGCCCTTGGCCACACTGAGCTGTTTCTTCTGCGCTTCGGCAAAGCCATCGCTGTACTCACGACTCAAGCTGTAGCTGCGCTCCACGCCATCGACACGCAACACCGCGCCACGGCTGTCAGCACTGACCACCATGACCCCACCTGGACCAACCTGACCGACCTTGACCAGCTTGCGCTGACCATCGACATTCAACACCGCAGCGCCAGGGAACAGGCCGACAACCCGTACCTGGGTGGCCGCCATGACGCCACTGCTCAGCAGTAGCGGCAGGCTCAACAACAGTACTTTCAAGGCGTACATGGAGCGTCTCGCACAGGTTAGTCAAATGGATAAGGTTGCTGCCAGCGCTGAAAAATCGGCCGTAGGCTGCCGTCAGCCACCAGGCTGTCCATGCGTTTATCGAACAGCTCAGCCAGCGCCCGGCCACGCGGCGTATCGGCAAAACCCAGGTAAGTCGGCAGGTCGGTCAGCTGAGTAACACGGTAGCGCTCAGGCTGGCTGGTCGTGCGCAACACATCGTCAACTTCGGCCAGGGCATCGATATAGAAATCCACATGGCCCATGTCCAACATACGCAGGATACCGCCGCGACGCAGCACTTCGCGGTACTGGTGCAAATTTGGCAGATAGCGCTGGTATTCATAACCGCGCATCCAGGCCAGGCGGAATTCGCCAAGGGTCTGCTGGGTCGGGATAGGTTTGTCCAGCAAGCCCAGTGCAGAAATCTGATCGAAGTCGTAATTCCAGCGCGGATAGAACACGCCTTGCTCGACTTCGTTAAGGTAAGAACCCACCCAGGCATCGGCAGCACCGCGCTGCACCAGTCCGATGGAGCGGGTGTAAGGGACCGTCTGGATATCCAGCCTCACGCCAGCAGGCTCGAACACCGTACGGAAAATCTCCCACACCATACCGCTGCCATCAGGATGAGTGCGGCCTTCCCAGGTGTCACTGGCTATACGGATCTGCGTAAGCTCAACGGCGCACAGCGGCCCGCTGACAGCACTTATCACCAGCCACAGCAACCACCGACAGCAGCGGCCCATTTTCAATCCCTTCTGATTACCAGCCCAGCGCAGCGGCCAGCCCATTGCCCCAACCCCAGACAATCAGTTGCAGAGCCATCCAGGCAAACACACCGGCAAGTACGTCATCAAGCATGATGCCGACACCGCCATGCACATGCCGATCAATCCAACGAATCGGCCACGGTTTGAGGATGTCGAACACACGGAACAATAAAAAGCCTAGCAGCAGCCAGCCCCAGCCGTCGGGGGCTAACCAAAGCGTAATCCACATGCCGACCATTTCGTCCCAGACGATACCTTCATGGTCATGCACCCGCAGGTCATCTGCCACTTTGCCGCATAGCCAGAAGCCAAACAACATGGTGATGCCAAGCATCAGCCAGTAACCCCAGTCGGGCAGCATCTGAAACAACGGCATGAAGGGCAGCGCCACCAGCGACCCCCAGGTGCCCGGAGCTTTCGGCAAAGTACCAGAGCCAAAGCCAAAGGCCAGGAAATGCCAGGGGTTGCGCCACACCGAAGGTGGTACGAACTCGGCGGGAACTTGCTTGGGATGATCAGTCACTGACACGTCCAAAATGTTGATAGCCGCTAAACGGCAGCTTTACGGGCTGACCTTGCGCGTCCAGCAGGGTAACGCCCTCACCGGCCACAACACGACCAATAACACGTACCGGCAAACCGGCTTGCTGTAAATCCGCCAGATGGGCCGTCGGCAGGGTAAATGCCAGGCGGTAATCATCGCCACCGCTCAATGCGCACTGGAGCGCCGCTGACTCACCCGCAAAGGCCAACAGGGCGGCAGACATCGGCACCCGTGCCTGCTCGATGATTAACGCTACGCCAGAGGCGGCGGCGATATGACCACAATCGGCCAGCAAGCCATCGGAGATATCCAATGCAGCTGTGGCTTTGCCGCGCAGTGCCTGACCCAAGTCGAGCTGCGGCATAGGTGACCAGTAGCGCGCCAGCAACGGCTCGGCCACTGCGGGCTCGGTTTCCCGTTGCCCCAGCACCAGTGGCAAGGCACCCGCCGCATCACCCAACTCACCGCCAACGCAGAGCAGATCACCGACCTGCGCACCCTTGCGGGTCAGCGCCATGCCAGCTGGCACGCGGCCAAATACGGTCAGCGTGAGGCTCAAAGGCCCCCGGGTGGTATCGCCACCGATCAGGCGGATGGCGCACTGCTGGGCCATCCGATCCAGACCAGAGGCGAACGCCTGCAGCCAGTCGGCATCAGCACTGGGCAGGGTCAAGGCCAGGGTAAAGCCAACAGGCGTCGCGCCCATCGCGGCCAGGTCGCTGACCGATACGCCCAGCGCACGTTGCGCCAGCAGAAACGGGTCAGGCGATTCAGGGAAATGCACCCCGGCAACCAGGGTGTCAGTAGAAATGGCCAGCTGCTCGCCGACCGGCACCTGCAACAAGGCACAATCGTCGCCGATCCCCAATGCCACGCCTTCGCCGGCCTGCGCACAAGACGCAGCGGCGAAGTAATGACGAATCAGCTCGAACTCACCCAAAACAGGCTTAACGCTTGTTAGCGCGAACTTCATCGGCGCGCAGGCGCGGTGCCAGCTTATCCAGCACACCATTGACGAACTTGTGTCCGTCGGTTGCACCAAACACCTTGGCCAGCTCGATGCCTTCGTTGATCACCACGCGATAAGGAATATCGATGCGGTTTTTCAGCTCGAAGGTCGACAAGCGCAGGATCGACAGTTCAACCGGATCGATCTCATCCAGCGGACGATCAAGCAGCGACTCGAATGCGCCATCAATCTCGGTTTTCTGCCGCGGCACGCCGTGCAGGATTTCATGGAAGTAGGCACCGTCCACCGCCGTGAAATCATTGTCGACACGGAACTGTGCTTCGATCTCGTTCAGCGACTGGCCTGCCATGTGCCAGGAATACAGCGCCTGCATGGCCAACGTACGTGCCTGACGGCGCGCCAGCGTCTTGGTGCTGGGGCCTTTTTTGGGTGCTTGAGGCTGCTGCCCGTTACCGTCGTGCTGGCTCACTTGGCCTCCAACTGCGCCAGCAGGCTGACCATTTCCAGGGCGGACAGTGCTGCTTCCGCACCCTTGTTGCCGGCCTTGGTGCCGGAGCGCTCAATGGCTTGCTCGATGGAGTCGACAGTCAGAACACCGAATGCAACCGGCACGCCGAATTCCATGGACACCTGAGCCAGGCCCTTGGTGCACTCGCCTGCCACGTACTCAAAGTGCGGAGTGCCGCCACGGATGACCGCACCGAGGGCGATGATGGCGTCGAAGTCACCGCGCTGGGCGACTTTCTGCGCGACCAGCGGAATCTCGAAGGCACCCGGCGCGCGAATGAGGGTGATGTCGCTTTCGCTCACACCATGGCGCACCAGCGCATCCACCGCACCGCTGACCAAGCTTTCAACAACGAAGCTGTTGAAACGGCCGACAACCAGAGCAAAACGGCCCTTGGGGGCGATAAAAGTACCTTCGATGGTCTTCAGGGTCATAAAACAATTCTCATATAGCGTTAAAGAGCCAGGGGGCAAAAAAGTTATAGCCCAACGGAACAGCGCGTAGCGAGCGCAGGACAGGTGAGGAGCAGGTAAGGCCGCGACATTTACCAAGGTAAAGGACAAGCCAAACCTGTTTGCAACGCAGTCTATCCATGCGCAGTAGCGCGGCGGTCGTTATTCAGCGGGCAGGTATTCTACAACTTCCAGGTCGAAACCGGATATCGCGTTGAACTTCATCGGCGAGCTGAGCAAGCGCATCTTGCGCACGCCCAGGTCACGCAGAATCTGTGAGCCGGCACCCACCGTACTGTAGGTCGCAGGGCTGGCTGACTTGCTTTCTGCACTCTGACTGCGCTCCAGTTGAGCCAACAGCTCCGGACCATTGATCGGATTACCCAGCAACAGCACCACACCGCTGCCGGACTTGGCCACTTCGGCCATGGCCGCACGCAGGCTCCACCGTCCAGCCTGCTTGACCATCAGCAAGTCACGCAGCGGATCGGCGTTGTGCACGCGCACCAGGGTCGGGGTCTCGGCGCAGATGGCGCCCAGGGTCAGGGCCATGTGCACGCTGTCATCCAGGTCATCGCGGTAGCTGACCAGGTTGAACTGGCCCAGCTCGCTGTCGATCGTCTGTTCGCTGACACGCTGCACAGTGCGCTCGTGGATCAACCGGTAGTGGATCAGGTCAGCGATGGTGCCAATCTTCAGGCCGTGCTGCTCAGCAAACACTTCCAGCTCCGGGCGACGAGCCATGGTGCCGTCGTCGTTCATGATCTCGCAGATCACTCCGCTCGGCTCGAAGCCGGCCATACGCGCCAGGTCACAGGCCGCTTCAGTATGCCCGGCACGAGCCAGCACGCCACCAGGCTGAGCCATCAAAGGAAAGATGTGGCCAGGGCTAACGATATCGTCGGCGGTCACATTCCGCGCCACCGCAGCCTGCACGGTACGCGCACGGTCAGCGGCGGAAATACCGGTCGTCACGCCTTCGGCGGCCTCAATCGACACGGTGAATTTGGTGCCGAAACCAGAGCCGTTGCGCGGCGCCATCAGCGGCAGCTTAAGCAGCTCGCAGCGTTCACGGGTCATGGGCATGCAGATCAGGCCGCGAGCGAAGCGGGCCATGAAGTTGATGTGCTCGGCGGTGACGCATTCCGAGGCGATGATGATGTCGCCTTCGTTCTCACGATCCTCGTCATCCATCAGGATGACCATCTTGCCGGCGCGGATGTCTTCGATCAGTTCTGCTGCGGTATTCAGGGCCATGCGGGCGATCTCACTTATTCAGGTAGCCGTGTTCGGCAAGAAAACTGGCGGTCAGGCCCGAGGCGGCAGGTTCGGCGGCTTTGTCACCGAGCAACAGGCGCTCCAGGTAACGCGCGAGCAGATCCACTTCGAGGTTGACCTGACGGCCAGGGCGGTAGTCGAGCATGATGGTTTCGGCCAGGGTGTGCGGCACGATGGTCAGCTCAAATTCGGCGCCGTTGACCGCATTGACGGTCAGGCTCGTGCCGTCGACGGTGATCGAGCCTTTGTGGGCAATGTACTTGGCCAGTTCGCGTGGTGCACGAATGGTGAATTGCCACGCTCGGGCATTTTCCGCCATCGAGACGATCTCACCGACACCGTCAATATGCCCACTGACCAAGTGACCACCCAAACGACTGGTGGGTGTCAGGGCCTTTTCCAGGTTGACCTTGCTACCGGCCTTGAAGTCGATAAACGCGGTACGAGCCAAGGTTTCGCGGCTGACATCAGCCCAAAAACCATCGCCGGGCAACTCAACTGCAGTCAGGCACACGCCGTTGACCGCAATGCTGTCGCCCAGCTTGACGTCTGCAAGGTCAAGCTTGCCGGTTTCCACATACACCCGCACATCGCCACCCTTAGGTGTCAGGGCACGGATACTGCCAATAGCTTCGATTATGCCGGTAAACATGCCACCCCCTGTATCGCAGCCACGGCAAAGCACTGGCGCACAACGCCAGTAGCCTGAGGCTTGGAATAAAAATCAGACATCTAGACCAACTCCTGTTTTATAAAAAACAGGGCGTGATTGATCGATAGGGATTTCGAGGCACGCCTGAACGCGCCTTCTTGAGGCAATCCCGCTCTCTCTTTATCCGGACTTTAACCGTCGGCCCCGGAATCACACCGGGTCTGCTGACCTTGCCAAGCGGTTTACGCCACCGGGCAAGCGCTCGCGGGCTAGGCTGTGCAGCCATTACCGCCGGTGGGGAATTACACCCCGCCCTGAGAACGTTACGGCCGCTTGCGCAGCCGAGACGCGTTTTACCACATATTGCACACGCCCTGCACCGGCAAACGACCGCCTGAATGGCGGGCCATTGCGGATAACGGCTGGTTAAACAACCGGCTGTGGCACCGCGATAATCCGCCAGTCATCACCGACTGCGCGCATCTCAACAATTTTCAACGCTGGCGCATCGGCCATGCGCGCCAACGGCAGGTCAAGCAGCGGCCGCGCGCTGGACCCCAGCAGCTTGGGCGCGACAAATAGCTGGTACTCATCCACCAGGCCCAGACGGGCAAACGCCCCGGCCAACCGCGGCCCAGCTTCCACCAGTACTTCGTTGGCACCACGATTGGCCAGCTCGACCAGCAGACGACGCAAGTCAACATG
This sequence comes from Pseudomonas sp. WS 5011, assembly GCF_012985775.1. NCBI lineage: Bacteria > Pseudomonadati > Pseudomonadota > Gammaproteobacteria > Pseudomonadales > Pseudomonadaceae > Pseudomonas > Pseudomonas sp. WS 5011. Next base: position 55,095 of record NZ_JAAQXA010000016.1, on the reverse strand, counting down.
CCCGTTACTGCCGGGAACGGCCAATAGTTCGTGTCCATCGTCCAGATAGCGATCACGCGCCGAAGCCGCTGCGCACGTCGCCACGAGCGCAGCGCCAGCCTGAAAGAACGGCACGCTGAGCGGTACCCGCAGGCGTCCATCAACCAGCACCCGCAGGGGTGGTCGCGCCTGCGCCAGCGCACTCAGTTCTGCCCCAAGGCCCAGCTCGTCAGGGCGTACCGTCAGCCGTGCATCATCGGCCAGCACCGTGTCGGCGCCGGTCAACACCACGCTGGCGCGCGCGCGCAGCCGCTGAACCGCCGCTCGGGCGGCGGGCCCGGTGATCCACTGGCTTTCACCACTGGCCATGGCGGTGCGCCCGTCCAGGCTCATGGCCAGCTTGACCCGCACAAACGGCAAGCCCTTCTCCATCCGTTTGATAAAGCCAGCATTCAGCGCCCGCGCCTCGGTTTCCAGCACGCCGCTCTGCACGGCGATACCGGCATGCATCAAGCGCAGCAGGCCATCACCACCGACTTGTGGATTGGGATCCTGCATAGCCGCCACCACACGGGCAACGCCGGCATTGATCAAGGCATCGGCACACGGCGGTGTACGCCCATGGTGGCTGCAGGGTTCCAGCGTGACATAGGCCGTCGCGCCACGAGCCTTGTCGCCTGCCTGACGCAGCGCGTGCACTTCCGCATGCGGTTCACCGGCTCGGGCATGCCAGCCTTCGCCGACGATACGCCCGTCACGCACGATCACGCAGCCCACGCGCGGATTAGGGTGAGTGGAGTACAAGCCTTTACGGGCCAGCTCCAGCGCGCGCGCCATAAAGGCGTGATCTGAATTCATCATCAACCTTTAATAGGCTCGCGGGACAGTCGATCGATTTCCTCGCGGAACTCGTTAAGGTCTTGAAAGCGTTTGTACACCGAGGCAAAGCGGATATAGGCCACTTCATCGAGCTTTTGCAGCTCGCCCATCACCAGCTCACCCAGAACCAGCGATTTGATCTCACGTTCGCCAGTGGCGCGCAGCTTGTGCTTGATGTGGGCAATTGCGGCTTCGAGGCGCTCGATACTCACCGGGCGCTTCTCCAGCGCACGCTGCATGCCGGCACGCAGCTTGTCTTCATCGAAGGGCTGGCGGCTGCCGTCCTGCTTGATCAGACGGGGCATCACCAGCTCAGCGGTTTCAAAGGTGGTGAAACGCTCTTCACAGGCCAGGCATTCGCGCCGACGACGCACCTGCTCACCCTCGGCAACCAGGCGCGAGTCGATCACTTTGGTGTCATTGGCACCGCAGAAGGGACAGTGCATAAATAAGGCCAGCCTTAGAACGAAGGTAGCCATGGTAGCGCATCCCGCAGGCAAGACAAGCCGAGGGGTTTGCGGTATACAGGCGCCCATGTAAACCAGCGCAGTTGAGACCTTCCATGAAAGCCCCCACGCCGTTACAACCGCTGATTCTCGTAAGCCTGATCGCTTTGTTGACGGCCTGTGCCAGCGACAGCCCGCCGCCCGCAAAACCCACCGTGCAGACGCCGACGCCTACACCGGCCGAAGCCAAGCCTCTGCCTGCTTATCAACGCGAGCTGAGCGGCAGTCTGTTGAATGTGCCCAATGAAGCGGATGTCGAGCTGGCCCTGCTGGCAGTCGATCAACGCGGCCGGCCGCAAACGCTGCTGGGCAATATCCAACTGCGCGGCACCGGCAACCCGCTGGCGTTTCGCTTGCCGTTCAACCCGGAAACTTTCAATAAACACAGCCGTATCGAGCTGCATGGCCGCGCCAATCAGGCTGGCCGGCTGATTCTGCGCCTGCCCGAGCAACCAATTGCCCGCGGCGAAACCCAGAACCTCGGGGAGTTGCGCCTGGTACCTGCGCCATGACAGCACCGGCCGCCCTGCAGGCTGCGCTCAGCGAACTGCTGGGTGACGCCCAGCTCAGCGCGCAAACCCTGCCCGGCACGGAGATCAAGCTGTGGCTGATCGACCCGGCGAACATGGACCGCTGCTTCAGCCCGGAAGAAACCCGCCTGATCCTTGAAGAACCGCCCTACTGGTGCTTCTGCTGGGCCAGCGGGCTGGTCCTGGCGCGCTGGCTGGCCGAGCACCCTGAGTGGGTGCGCGGCAAGCGCGTGCTGGATTTCGGTGCGGGCTCAGGTGTGGCGGCGATTGCTGCTGCCAAAGCCGGCGCGCTGGAAGTAGTGGCCTGTGACCTTGATCCATTAGCGCTTGCATCCTGTCAGGCGAATGCCGCACTCAACAATGTGCAGCTGAGCTACTCCGCAGACTTCTTTGCCGAGGCTGACCGCTTCGACCTGATTATCGTCGCCGACGTGCTTTACGACCGCGCCAACCTGCCGCTGCTCGACCAGTTCCTCAGTCGTGGACGTGAAGCGCTGGTGGCAGATTCACGCGTGCGCGACTTTCAGCACCCGCTGTACCAGCGCCTAGGCATACTCGAAGCCTGCACCTGGCCGGACCTGGCCGAGCCGGCTGAGTTTCGTCATGTCAGCCTGTACCACGCCGAACGCAGCTAACAGCCCTTGTATCCGCCAGCCCTAGCCCGCATTTATAGTCCATCCCATTTTTCGCATCGCCGAGACCGATCATGAGCACGCCCCCTTACATCGTTGATATCGCAGGCAGCGCCAGCTTCGAACAGCTGGTGATCGAGAACTCCTTCCAGAAGCCGGTGCTGGTGGATTTCTGGGCGGAATGGTGCGCGCCCTGCAAGGCACTGATGCCGCTGCTGGCGAAGATCACCGAGGAATATCGCGGCGAGCTGCTGCTGGCCAAGGTCAACTGCGATATCGAGCAGGACATCGTTGCGCGCTTCGGCATCCGCAGCCTGCCCACCGTGGTGCTGTTCAAGAATGGCCAGCCGGTCGACGGCTTTGCTGGCGCGCAGCCCGAGTCGGCGATTCGCGAGATGCTCAAACCTCATGTGGCCGAACCGGCACCGGCGACCGCCGACCCGATGGAGGCCGCGCAGGCGCTATTCAGCGAAGGCCGCTTTGCCGATGCTGAAGCCGTGCTCAAGGTGCTGCTGACGGAGAACAACGAACACGCCGCCGCACTTATTATCTACGCCCGCTGCCTGGCCGAACGTGGCGAGCTGGGCGAAGCCGAGGCAGTGCTGGGCGCGGTAAAAGGCGATGAACACAAACAGGCGCTGGCTGGCGCCCGCGCGCAGCTGACTTTCCTGCGTCAGGCCAGTGAGCTGCCAGATGTGGCCAGCCTGAAAACCCGTTTAGCGCAAAATGCCGACGACGATGAAGCCAGCTACCAGTTGGCGATTCAACAACTGGCGCGCCAGCACTACGAACCAGCACTGGACGCCCTGCTGACGCTGTTTATTCGCAACCGCAGCTACGCCGACGGCCTGCCGCACAAGACCCTGTTGCAGGTCTTCGACCTACTGGGCAATGACCATCCACTGGTCACCGCTTACCGGCGCAAGCTGTACCAAGCGATTTACTGATCCTCACCCGCGTCGATGTAACCCCATCGACGTGAACTAGCCCACCCAGTGGTAAATCGGCGCATCGACGCCGGTTTCCACGCGCACCTGTGCGCAATGGCGCAGCCGCACCAGCAGGCGTTTGCCCGCTGCCTCACCGCCCGCCAGCCCAGCCAACTGACCGAGCAGCTGCGGCCCGTCGATCTGCCCCGCCTGGCGCAGCAACTCCAGCGTGGTTTGCCACAGCGCATCATTGGCCACAGGCGCGACAGCGGCTGCGGGGGCTGCAGGCGTTTCAAGGCTTACGTGCTGAGCCAGCTGCGCCCAGTCCTGCGCATCCAGCTCAACCGTTAGGTCCACCGGCCAGGCACCGATCTGCCCACGAATTCGCACCATCACTCTGCCCTCAGCTAATCAGCCGCCATGCTCCCACGTCCACTGCAGGCCGCCAAGCAAGGCTGGCCATGGGCGTTAAAAAATTGTTATAACGTAACAAGCATTAACTTCTGATCGGAGATCACCATGCGCCGCCTGCTACTTGCCCTGCCGTTTGCCTTACTGCCCCTGGCCGCCCTCGCGGCCGAACACAGCCATGAACATGACCACGCGCATGATCACGCCGAGCACGGCAGCCTGGACGCTCACGAGCACGGCGCCGCGCAACTCAACGTGGTACTCGACGGCAAGGTGCTGGAGCTGCAACTGGAAAGCCCGGCAATGAACCTGGTGGGCTTCGAGCATGCTGCCAAGAGCGACGCCGACAAAGCCAAGGTTGCCGCCGCACGCAGCCAGCTGGAACAACCGCAGCCGCTGTTCGGCCTGAATGCGGGCGATTGCCAGATCAGCAAGCAGGAGCTGGAAAGCCCGCTGTTTGCTGAGCATAAGCACGAAGAACACCACGACCATGACAGCGAGCACAGTGATATCCACGCGCACTACACACTCGACTGCCAGAAGCCTGAAGAATTGAAACAACTTAACCTCGGCGAACTGTTCAAGCGCTTCCCCGCCACCGAGAAAATTCAGGTACAACTGATCGGCCCGAATGGCCAGCAGGGCCTGGAGCTGACGCCCGCGCAGCCGACCCTGAGTTTCTAACCACCTTTTTGCAGCAGAACGGCCGGGGTAACCCGGCCGCTTACTTTATGAGCTCAGCCCTGATCCACCTGTGCAACCTCGGCTTTGCCTGGCCCGGCCAGCCTGAGCTGCTGGACATCGCCGCGTTCACCCTGCAACGCGGCGAAAGCCTGTTTCTCAAAGGCCCCAGCGGCAGCGGCAAGACCACCTTGCTCGGCCTGCTCGGCGGTGTACAGAAACCTAATCGCGGCAGCATCCAGCTGCTTGAGCAGGACTTGAGTACGCTGTCCGCCAGCGCTCGCGACCGTTTCCGGGTCGATCACACCGGCTACATCTTCCAGCAATTCAACCTGCTGCCGTTTCTCTCGGTGCGTGAGAACGTCGAGTTGCCTTGTCATTTTTCCAAACTGCGCGCCAGCCGTGCTGTGCAGCGCCATGGCAGCGTGGCCAAGGCCACCAACGCCCTGCTCGCCCACCTGGGTTTGCACCAGCCGGAATTGCTGCAACGCCGCGCCGGTGACCTATCGATTGGCCAGCAGCAGCGTGTGGCGGCTGCGCGTGCGCTGATCGGCCAGCCGGAACTGGTGATCGCCGACGAACCCACCTCGGCGCTGGATGCTGATGCCCGCGAAGCCTTTCTCGAACTGCTGTTCGCCGAATGCCGCGAGGCCGGCTCCAGCCTGCTGTTTGTCAGCCACGACCAGAGCCTGGCACGGTTGTTTGACCGCAGCCTGTCGCTGGCCGAGCTGAACAAAGCCACCCGCTTGGCGGAGATTTAACGATGTACCTATTGCGTCTAGCCCTCGCCAGCCTGGGCAACCGCCGCTTTACCGCCTGGCTCACGGTGTTCGCCATCGCGCTCTCTGTATGCCTATTGCTCGCGGTCGAGCGGGTGCGCACCGAAGCCCGCGCCAGCTTTGCCAATACCATCAGCGGCACCGACCTGATCGTCGGCGCGCGCTCGGGCAGCGTGAACCTGCTGCTGTATTCGGTATTCCGCATCGGCAACGCCACCAACAATATTCGCTGGGACAGCTTCGAGCAGTTAGCCCAGCACCGTCAGGTCAAATGGGCCATCCCGATCTCACTCGGCGATTCGCACCGTGGCTACCGGGTGATGGGCACCAGCCCGGCGTATTTCGAACACTACCGTTATGCCCGCAGCCAACCGCTGCAGCTGAGCAGTGGTCGTACCTTTGCCGATGACCCGTTCGAAGTGGTGCTCGGCGCGGAAGTCGCGCAAGCGCTCAACTACCAGCTCGATCAGGAGCTGGTACTGGCCCATGGCGTGGCCACCATCAGCTTGGTCAAGCATGACGACAAACCGTTCAAGGTGGTCGGCATCCTCAAACGCACCGGCACACCGGTGGACCGCACCCTGCATATTTCCCTGGCCGGTATGGAGGCCCTGCATGTCGACTGGCAAAACGGCATGCCCGCACGCGGCGCGGCCAAGGTCAGTGCTGAGCAGGCGCGGGCGATGGACCTGCAACCCAAGCAGATCACCGCCGCCATGCTCGGCCTGAACAGCAAGATCGCCACCTTCAGCTTGCAACGCGAGATCAACGAATTTCGCGGTGAGCCGCTGCTGGCAATCCTCCCCGGAGTCGCGCTGCAGGAGCTGTGGAGCCTGATGGGCACCGCCGAGAAGGCGCTGTTCGTGGTTTCACTGTTCGTGGTGCTGACCGGGCTGATCGGCATGCTTACGGCGATTCTAACCAGCCTTAACGAGCGCCGCCGCGAGATGGCGATTCTGCGCTCGGTCGGCGCGCGGCCCTGGCATATCGCCAGCCTGCTGATCGTCGAAGCCTTTGCCCTGGCCCTGGCCGGCGTGCTGCTCGGTTTGCTGTTGCTGTACCTGGGCATCGCCGGAGCGCAGGGTTATGTGCAGGCGAATTACGGCCTGTACCTGCCACTGAATCTGCCAACCCGCTATGAGTGGACGCTGCTCGGCGCTATTCTGAGCGCCGCCCTGTTGATGGGATGTGTACCGGCCTGGCGCGCGTACCGCCAATCCCTGGCCGATGGCTTATCGATCCGTTTATGAGGCTCTTGCATGCACCGCTCCCTGCTCGCCACCCTGCTGCTCACCCTGGCCATGCCCCTGGCGGCTGCCGAGGTGCGCGAGCTGACCTGGTCGGAAATGGTCCCCGCCGATGCGCCGCCGCAAGTCGTTGAGCCAGCACCGATCCACGACCTCTCGCAGCTGGCCGACGCCCTCGCCGGCTCACAGAATGAAGCAGGCCCGGCAGCCATGCAGCAATCGCCCGCAGCGCCAGTGGTGCAGGCGCTTGATGGTCAATCGGTAAAACTGCCGGGATATATCGTACCGCTGGATGTCACCGATGAAGGCCGGGTGACCGAGTTCCTCTTGGTGCCGTACTTCGGTGCGTGCATCCACGTGCCGCCACCGCCGTCGAACCAAATCGTACATGTCACCAGCGAGCTGGGTGTGCTGCTCGATGCGTTGTATCAGCCGTTCTGGATCGAGGGCCCACTTAAGGTCGAGCAGACCAGCAGCGAGCTGGCCGAAGCCGGTTATCAGATGGAGGCGGAAAAGATCTACGCCTATGAGCTGCCGGACAGCTGAGACACTACGCGGCGACCAGCCAGAAAAAAGCCAGACTTCGAGTCTGGCTTTTTTATTGGACGTAACCAGCCGGCAGTCGATCAGCCGGCGCTGGCGATCCGCTTGTCACGCTGATAACTCAGCTCGCTTTCCGCCCACTGGCGCCAGGCGCGCACTTTGCTGCGTTCGGCGCCGGCTCGTTCGGCCTTTGCCAGGGCGTCGAGCCCGGCCTGCCAGCGCGCCTGCTCCAGCTCCAGCTGGGCCAGGTGCAGCCAGTGCTTGGCACTGCCCGAGCGCTGCGCCAGCTCGCGGAATACCTGCGCCGATTTGCTGCGCTCACGCGCCTGCCACCAGAGCAGCCCCAGCCGCTCCTCGCGGGCACTGGTGCGCGGCAACAGGCCTTGGTCGAGCATCCCGGCAAGCAGCTTGGCGCCCTGCCAGGGTTGATCGGCAGCGCCCGCCAGCAGCACCAGGTTGTCCAGTTCACTTTCATTGAAGCGCAGGCCCTTCTGATACGCCGCGCGCAAGGTAGCCAGCGATTTGTCGTGACTGCCGCTCAGCTGCTGCAAGGCTGCCAGCTGACGCCAGCCCTGGGCGTTATTCGGCTGGCGCGCGAGCAACTGGCGCTGCCAGCGCTCAGCGGCAGCGTACTTCTTCAGATCAGCGTTCATTGCGACGAGAAACTGCAACCAGCTGTCGGCAGCCTGCGGATTAGCCTGCACATAACGCTCGGCCAACGGCAGCGCCTTGGCCGGCTGACCGAGGCCCTGGTAGGCCTGCACCAGCATCTGCAGCACCTCTTCATTGGCGTTAGTCTGCCCCGGGGCCAGCAGGGTCACCACCTGGGCGTAGCGGCGCTCGACCAGGTTTAGACGGGCCAGGTTCAGCTCTTCAGCGGCCTGCAGCTCGGCGTCCAGCTTGCCGCTCTTCAGTACCTTTTCCAGCAGCTCGATGGCCTGAGCATTCTGCCCTTCGGCCCAGGCCAGATAACCGCGGCTGCGCCACAGCAACGCTTCTTCCAGGCTACCCGGCGTGCCCTTGGCAGCATCCAGAGCGCGGCGCGCGGCCGCGTAGTCCCCCTTCTTCTGTGCGGTCTGCGCCGTATCCAGCGCGCGAAACACGCCCGGATCAACACTCTGCCCAGCCGCCTGCGCAGCACCAGCGCCGTACAGCGCGATCAGCAGCAGTAGACGATACATATCAGCGAGCTCCTTCCAGGCGGAAGTACAGGGTTTTCACCGCTTCACGGGCCACCGCCAGACCGCCTTCGGTGCGCGGCGCAAAACGCCAGCGCACGGCGGCGCGGCGGGCTTCGCGCTCAAACACGTTCTGCGGGCTGGCTTCGATGACGCGCACGTTTTCTACCGCACCTGCGCGGTTGATGGTGAACGCCAGCTTCACATGCCCTTCAATGCCGCGCTGCAGAGCGTAGCGCGGGTATTCCGGGCTGACATCGTTGAGCGGCATCACTTCACTTTCCGGGCCGCCCGGCTGACCACCGGCATCGCTCGGGGCCGGCGCGCTTGGCGCCGAGGCACCCGCTGCCAGACCAGTCAAACTCGGCGTCGGCGCGCTGTTGACGGCGATGCCGCTGCTCAGGCTCGGCACCGGCAAGTCCAGGGCCGGTAGGTTGGCGCTTGGGGTAGCAGCCATCGGCGTTGGCGGTGTCGGGGTTTGCGGCGTTTGTGCTTTCGGCGGCTGCGGTGCCTGCTGGCGGGTACGCGTCGCGGTGTCGCTGGAGTCGCCGTCAAGACGGACGAAATTGGCCACCGTCAGCGGTTCCTCACTCGGCTTGCTGCTGGGCGGCGCGACCATGTAAAGCATCAGGCCGAACAGCGCCAGCGCCATCACACAGGCCGCGACAAAGGACAGTGGCAAACGCATCAAAGCGCTCCCGCCGTAGCGGCAAGGGCCACGTCATGTACACCGGCCAGGCGCGCCTGATCCATCACCTGCACGACCAGGCCGGTACGCGCGTCCTGATCGGCCTGAACCACCACGGCGCCGTCCGGCTGGTCGACGCGCATGCGCTCGACGTGGGCACGCACGCTGCGTACATCAACAACTTTCTTGTCCATCCACACCTGCCCATCGGCGGTGATGGCGATGAGGATATTGCCTTTGTCCTGCGGGCTGGCGGTTTCCGCCTGGGGCCGCTGCACTTCGACGCCGGCTTCCTTGATAAAGGAGCTGGTGACGATAAAGAAGATCAGCATGATAAAGACCACGTCGAGCATCGGCGTCAGGTCGATGCCGGTGTCTTCGTCTTGCTGGTGGTGACGGCGCATTCTCATGTGTCGAATCTCAGTCGTGACGCAGCTGGTCAGCCAGCCGCTCTAAAGCCCGGCGTGCATCGCGTTCGAGGCGCGCCAGGCTGAACAATCCACTAATCGCCAAGACCATGCCAGCCATGGTCGGCAGAGTCGCCTGCCAAACCCCAGCCGCCATGCCGCGCGGGTTACCGGTGCCGTTGATGGCCAGCACGTCGAACACCGCGACCATGCCGCTGACCGTGCCAAGCAAGCCCAGCAGCGGGTACATCGCCACCAGGGTCTTGCTCAGGCGCAGCGGGCCGAGCAGATGCTGTTGCGCCTGGGCCAACCAGGCACTGCGCACTGCGCGCTGCCAGTTACCGGTGTCGTCACTCAGTACCTGCTGCCAGGCCTGACGGCGCTCGCTGACCCACTCCGGAAATACCCGGCGCATGTACCAGAAGCGCTCGAACACCAGGGTCCAGAACACCACGCACAGGCCAGCCAACGCCCACATCACCACGCCACCGGCGCTCATGAAGTCGAGCAGGGCATGGCCGCTGTCCACCAGGCGCAACCATAGCGCCAGCCAATCAGTCACGGCGCGGCGCCCCGGACAGGTGCAGGGCAATCAGCCCAGCGCTTTGCTGCTCCAGCAGCTGAATCAGGCCCTTGCTGCGACTGGCCAGCAGGGTGTGCAGGAACAGCAGCGGAATCGCCACCACCAGCCCCAACACCGTGGTCACCAGCGCTTGCGAGATGCCGTCGGCCATCAGTCGCGAATCGCCACCACCGCCCTGGGTAATCGCCTGGAAGGTGACGATCATGCCGGTCACGGTGCCGAGCAGACCGAGCAGCGGCGCCACGGCGCTGAGCAGTTTGAGCAGGCCCTGGCCTTTTTCCAGCGGTGGGGTTTCCTGCAGGATCGCCTCGTCGAGCTTCAGCTCCAGGGTTTCCAGATCAGCCAGCTGCGGTTTCGGCCCCAGCACACCGATGATCCGACCCAGCGGGTTGTCGGCACGCGGTGCGCTCAAGTCATGCATCTGCGCGCTGACGCCACGACCTACGCGGGTCAGATAGACCATGCGCCAGATCGCCAGCAGCAGGCCGAATGCGCCGAGGACCAGAATCACCCAGCCGACCAGACCACCCTGCTGTACGCGATCCCACAAGCCAGGCTCGCGCTGCAACTGCGCCAGCAAGGTGCCGCGGCTTGGATCAACCGGCAGACTGGCGACGGCGTCGCTGCTATCGAGATAGTCCGCGACCTGGCCCAAACCGGACGGCTGACGCGGCAGCGCCAGCAGCTCGCCGGCATCGGCGTCATAACGCAGGAAGGCATCGGCAGCGTAGGCGGAGAACGCGCCGACCCGCAGCACATCCTGCGGAATACGCGTACCGTCGGCAGCCACTACCGGCAGTTGCAGCTGTTCAACCCGACCGCTAGCGGTGAGGTCTTCGAGCAGCAGCATCCAGTAGCCATCGAGGTCGGCTGCCGAAGGCAGCGTACGGCTTTCGGCCAGCGCCTTGAGACGCGCCAGGCGCGCGGGGTACTGAGCATTGAGCAGGCTGTCCTGCCATTGGCCGGCGACATCACCGGCGCTCTGGCGGACCACGCCAAACAACTCGCCGAGGTGACCGGCACGCTGGCTGAGGAGTTTTTCTTGGTCGGCCAATGCGGCTTCCTGGCGGTCAAACTCAGCCTTCAGTCGTTCGGCTTCGGCCTTCTGTGTGGCCAGGGCGCTGCGCGCAGTGGCCAACAGTTGGGCACGCTCGCCACGCTCGGCAATAAAGGCCTGCTCGCGGCTTTGCATGGCGCTGACTTCAGCCGCGCGCTCGCTACGAATACGTTGCAGCAGTTGATCCGGGCTCAGCGGTTCGGCAGCGCCAGCCAGGGCGGGCAGCAGGGCCAGGGTAAACGCGAGAACACGACGATTCATGGCTTGGCCTCCAGCGCCAGGGTCTTCACGGGCAGGTCAAGCACGGCCGGGGCCTGCTCCTGGCGGGCAATCGCAATAGCTTGGCGCAACGGGCGCCGGGCGCTGCCGTCGAGGATCTGCCAGCTGCGGGTTTGCGGGTTCCACCAGCCACTTTCATGGCCATCGAGGGTCTGGAAATACAACATCACGCGACCCAGACGGAGGAATTCGACGCTGCGCGACGTGCCTTCATTCGGCAGTTCACCGCGCCAGGCTTCCAGGGTGCGGCCGTAATCGCTCTCCACCTGGTAGGCCTCAAGGATGCGCCGGTATTTCTCGGCCAGACTGACATCCGCACGCGGCAGCAAGTCCTGCAACTGAGCCAGACGATCACTGCGCTCATCCGGTAGGAACGGCAAGTCAGCGGCAATAAACTCACCCAGCACCTCAACCATGCGGCGCATCTGTGGCGTCACCGCCTCCTGAGTGCGCTCGATGCCATCGAGCTGCTGCTGATAGCCAGCAAGCTCTTTGCGTTGCGCCGCTACCAGCTCGCGTAATTGAGCGTTATAACCCTGCAACGCTTCAGCCTGCTGCAATGCGTTACGGTACTCGGTGAGCATCTCCCGGCTGGCGTCATCGAGCTGCTCGATACGCGCCTGCGAGGCCTTGGCATCGGCAGCCAATTGCTGACTTTCATCCAGCGCGGCATCCAGAGGGGTCGCCGCTAAAGGCGCACTGGCCAGAACCAGAGCGACTGCCAACAGGCGCTTCGGCAGAGGGATCATGAAATATTCCTTGAACTGAGTGGCGCAATAAAGAGAACTATTATCAACTGCATCCCGCCTTTTGAGCAACCAACAGCAATACTTATTCGCTTGGACACGCAATAAAAGAAATAATATAACATATTATTTGCGACACGCTCGCAAACGAAACCCTACATAATTAGATAGCCAGCTACTTTTATTGAGCTGGATCAACAGTCGTTTTTTTCGCGCCCCTAACATCGTACTCAGCCAATACGAACCGATGCTTTATGGGAGCACACCATGCGTACCTCACTGTTTACCGCTTCACTGCTGGCCCTTGCTATCGCCGCCCCACTGGCGCACGCGCACCAAGCTGGCGACATCATCGTGCGGGCCGGCGCCATCACGGTTGACCCACAGGAAAGCAGCAGTGACATCTGGGTCGGCGCACTCGGCACTGACGTAGCCGGCACCAAAGCGACCCTGGACAGCGACACCCAGCTGGGCCTGAACTTCGCTTATATGCTGACCAACAACATCGGCATCGAGCTGCTGGCGGCCACCCCGTTCAGCCATAACGTCGGCGTAAAAGGCATGCCCGGCGGCTTCGCCGGCTTGAACGGCAATCTCGGTGAACTGAAGCACCTGCCGCCGACCCTGAGCGTGGTGTATTACCCACTGGATTCCAGTTCGGCATTCCAGCCCTATGTAGGCGCAGGCATCAACTACACGTGGTTCTTCGACACCAAACTAAGCAGCGAAGCAGAAGGTAAGGGCTTCAGCGGCCTGGACATGAAAGATTCCTGGGGCCTGGCCGCGCAGGTGGGCATGGACTACATGCTGACTGACAACATCATGCTCAACGCCCAAGTGCGTTATATCGACATCGAAACCACTGGCACCACCAACTTTGGCGGCAGCAAGGTTAAAGTCGATGTAGACGTAGACCCGTTCGTTTACATGGTCGGCCTGGGCTATAAGTTCTAAGCCATCAGCCATAAAAAAACCGGCCATCAAGGCCGGTTTTTTTATGGCAAAGTGCATTCATCCTTGCGCCAGCAAACGCCGCAGGCCTTCACCGATCGGCGTGGCTGTGGGCAGCTGATACTGCGCCTGCAAGCGCCGGTTATCCGCACGCGAGTGGCGAATATCACCTGCGCGCGGCGCCTGATACTGCACATCAGGCAAGCCACCACACAGCCCACCGATCTGCGCCAGCAGCTGATTCAGACTGACAGCCTGATTCCAGCCAACGTTCACCGCCCCCTCCACCGCCTGCGACGCAGTCAGCGCTTGAGTCAGCAGCACAACCAGGTCCTCGACATAGAAAAAGTCGCGGGTCTGCTCACCATCGCCGAATACGCTGATCGGCAAGCCCTGCTGGACGCGCTGGGTGAAGATGCTGATCACCCCGGAGTACGGCGAAGACGGATCCTGACGCGGCCCGAAGATATTAAAGAAACGAAAAATCGCTGGTTCGAGGCCATGCTGGCGACGATAGAAATCCAAGTAATGCTCACTGGCCAGCTTGTCAGCGGCATAAGGCGTCAGCGGAGCCTTCGCCGTGGCTTCATCAATAGCCTGGCCTTCACCATTGTTGCCATACACCGCTGCACTGGAAGCAAACAGCACACGCTTGACGCCATGCAGGCGCATCGCCTCACAGACATTCAGCGTGCCGACAAAATTGCTCTGGTGCGTCGCCACCGGATCATCCACCGAGGCCTGCACCGAGGCCACTGCAGCCAGGTGCGCCACGGCCTCACACCCGGCCACCGCCTGCGCGACCACTGCAGCATCGGCCACATCGCCCTCGATAAACTGCAACTGCGGATTATCCAACGGCAGATTGGTCAGCTTGCCCATCGACAGGTTGTCCAGCACCCGGACGCTGTAGCCCCGAGCCAGCAACGCATCGACCAGGTGCGAACCGATAAAGCCAGCGCCACCAGTAACCAAAACAGAACGTGAGTCAGACATGGCGATAATAACGATCCAGTAGGCTCGGCAGCCCCGAGCGCCAGGCTCGCGGTTTGATGCCGAAGGTGTGAAGGATTTTCTTGCAGGACAGCACCGCATGTTGCGGCTCTTCAGCGGCATCCGGCCGCGCGCTGTGCGCCTGCGGCCCCACGTCCTCAACCAGATTGCTGCGAAAGTGGCGCGCCTCACTGAGCACCGCCTGGCCCAGCGCCAGCGAGGTGGTCGCCTCATGCCCACCGTAGTGGTATGTGCCCCACAGCGGTGTCTGGCAATCCAACTGCTTGAGCACCGCGAGAATCACCCGGGCTGCGTCATCGATTGGCGTCGGATTACCGCGTCGATCATCGGCCAGTAGCAAAGGTTCATCATGCGCAGCGCGGGTCAGAAAGCGCCCGAGCAGGCCATTGGCACTGTCATCCAACAGCCAGCCAAAGCGCAATAGCACATGCCGCGGACAGGTGGCCCGCACGCGCTGCTCGAAGCGCCACAGGGCCTGACCACGGATACCCAGCGGTGCAGGCTCTTCCCGCTCGCTGTAGGCAGTCGCCCGCGAGCCATCGAAGACGCGATAACTGGAAGGTTGCAGCAGACGGATCTGATGATGCTGACAGAGCTCGGCCAGACGCTCAACGGAACGCTCCTGGGCAGCAAACTGCGCCTCGCTGACCACTTCGGCCTGGAACCAGTCGAAGTAGTAAGCAAGGTTGATCAGGGCATCGGGGCGGGTGTCATCCAGCAACTGAGTGAGGCTGGCGGGGTCCCAGCCTGACTCCGGCGGTTTGGGGGCGAGAAAGCCAATGTCTTCCTCGGCGCCAAGGCGAATCAACGCCTGCCCCAGCGCATTACCGCCACCTAGCAGCATCAGCCGCATACGCATGATCGGCGTTAACTCAGCAGATCAGAACGGGATATCGTCATCGAAACTGTCAAAATCCGCTGCGGGCTGAGGTGCCTGCTGTGGCGCGGGGCGCGGGGCCGACTGCTGCTCGCGCTGCGGTGCAGGGCGCTGCTGACGTGGAGCCGAGTCACCACCACCGGCGTTGTCCGGACGGCCGCCCAGCAGCTGCATGGTGCCCTGCATGTCGACAATGATTTCAGTGGTGTAGCGCTTAACGCCGTCTTTTTCCCACTCGCGGGTCTGCAACTTACCTTCGATGTACACCTGCGAACCTTTGCGCAGGTATTCACCGGCGATCTCGGCAACTTTGCCGAACAGAGATACACGGTGCCATTCGGTTTTTTCGACTTTCTGACCGGTCTGTTTGTCGGTCCACTGCTCGCTGGTTGCCAGGCTCAGGTTGGTGACCGCGTTGCCGCTCGGCAGGTAGCGGGTTTCCGGGTCCTGTCCGCAGGTACCGACCAGAATGACTTTGTTAACCCCACGGGCCATAACGTTCTCCTAGGCTTTCAGCACGCCACCGGCGCCGGCTCTATGAGGCGCTCAAGGGACGTGCGGTCCAATTGTTGGGTATCCACTTTGATATAGATGGCCGCTTCGTCGCGCACCACTACGGCATCCGCCACTCCGGGCACAGCCTGTAAACGCTCGACCAACCCCGCCTCTTGCAAAGCCGCAGCTGAAAGCGGCAGACGCAGGCTGGTGACATACGGCGGTTCGCGCATAGTAACAGCAAAGGCCAGCCAAAAAAGAGCCAGCAGGGCACAGCCCGCAAACACACCCGACAGGCTGTAGTGCTGATACAACCAGCCACCCAAGATGCCGCCGAGGGCCGCGCCGAGGAACTGACTGGTGGAATACACCCCCATCGCCGTGCCTTTGCCGCCCGCAGGGGCTACTTTGCTAATCAGCGACGGCAACGAAGCTTCCAGCAGGTTGAACGCGGTGAAGAACACCACCGTGCCGAGCACCAGAGCACGTAGATTGGTGCCAAACCACCAGAAGAACAGTTCACATAGCAGCAGCACGCTGACCGCGCCGAGCAGCACATGCTTCATCCGGCGTTTTTTCTCGCCATAAATAATGAATGGCACCATGCCGAAGAAACCCACCAGCAGCGCGGTAAGATAGACCCACCAGTGCTCTTCCTTGGCCAGGCCGCCCTGCTCTACCAGCGCCAACGGCAAGGCGATAAAGCTGGCCATTAGAATCGCGTGCAGCACCAGAATGCCGAAATCCAAACGCAACAAGTCGCCGTGCTTGAGCGTAGGCAGCAACGCCTGCGTGCTTACACCCGACTCACGGTGCTGCAACGGCCCTGCGGAACGCGGCACCAGCCCGGCGACAATCAGAATACCGAGCAGCGCCATGGCGGCGGTGGCGAGAAACAGTCCGGACAGCCCGAACGCACGCGTCAGCAGCGGGCCGACCACCATCGCCACGGCAAACGACAGACCGATACTCATGCCGATCATCGCCATGGCCTTTGTGCGATGTTGTTCACGAGTCAAATCGGACAGCAGCGCCATCACCGCAGCAGAAATCGCCCCAGCACCCTGCAGAATTCGCCCGGCAATCACCCCGTAAATCGAGTCGGCATTGGCCGCTAACAGGCTGCCGGCGGCGAAAATCAGCAGGCCAACATAGATCACCGGCCGCCGACCGATGCGGTCACTGAGCATGCCAAAGGGGATTTGCAGAAAAGCCTGGGTAAGGCCGTAGGCGCCTATCGCCAGGCCGATCAGTGCCGGTGTGCTGCCCTGCAACTCCATGCCATAGGTCGCCAGCACTGGGAGCACCATAAACATGCCGAGCATACGGAACGCGAACACCAACGCCAGGCCACCGGCCGCGCGGGTTTCACTGCCGCTCATGCGCTCGCTGTGCGGATCATGCATGGAAAACGCCCTGTCGAAATAGGCGGCGATTCTAGCAGCACTGAATGAGTGCGGCACAGCAGTGACGCTTTGCCGCGCCCGCCTTCAGGCCCGTATACTCGGTGGTTTTCCGCCCGCCATGCGAGGCCGTTGTTTGTGGACAAGATTCTGATTCGGGGTGCGCGCACCCACAACCTGAAAAACATCGACCTGAACCTGCCGCGCGACAAGCTGATCGTGATCACCGGCCTGTCCGGTTCCGGCAAGTCGTCATTGGCATTCGACACCCTCTACGCCGAGGGCCAGCGCCGTTATGTCGAGTCGCTGTCGGCCTACGCCCGGCAATTTCTGTCGATGATGGAAAAGCCCGATGTCGACACCATCGAAGGCCTGTCGCCGGCGATCTCCATCGAGCAGAAATCCACCTCGCACAACCCGCGCTCCACCGTGGGCACCATCACCGAGATCTACGACTACCTGCGCCTGCTTTACGCCCGCGCCGGTATTCCGCGCTGCCCGGACCATGATCTGCCGCTGGAAGCGCAAACCGTCAGCCAGATGGTCGACCAGGTGCTGGCATTGCCCGAAGGCAGCAAGCTGATGCTGCTGGCCCCGGTGATCCGCGAACGTAAAGGCGAACACCTGGCAGTCTTTGATGAGCTGCGCGCCCAGGGTTTCGTCCGCGTGCGAGTCAACGGCAAGATTTATGAGCTGGACGAACTGCCAAAACTCGACAAGCAAAAGAAACACAGCATCGATGCCGTAGTTGACCGCTTCAAGGCGCGTGGCGATTTACAGCAGCGCCTGGCCGAATCCTTCGAAACTGCCCTGAAGCTGGCCGACGGCCTTGCACTGATCGCCCCGATGGAAGGAGAGGAAGGCGAAGAAATCATTTTCTCCGCCCGCTTTGCCTGCCCGGTGTGTGGCCACTCGATCAGCGAGCTGGAGCCTAAGCTGTTTTCCTTCAACAACCCGGCCGGCGCCTGCCCGACTTGCGACGGCCTGGGCGTAAAACAGTTCTTCGACACCAAGCGCCTGGTCAATGGTGAGCTGACGCTTGCCGAAGGCGCGATCCGCGGCTGGGACCGTCGCAACGTCTATTACTTCCAGATGCTCGGCTCCCTCGCTGCGCATTACGGCTTCAGCCTGGAAGTGCCCTTCGATGAGCTCAGCGCCGAACACCAGAAGTGCATCCTGTTCGGCAGCGGCACGCAGAACGTCGACTTCAAGTACCTCAACGACCGTGGCGACATCGTCAAACGCTCGCACCCCTTCGAAGGCATCGTGCCGAACCTGGAGCGGCGTTACCGCGAAACCGAATCCACCAGCGTGCGCGAGGAGCTGGCCAAGTTTCTCAGCACCCAGGCCTGCCAGGATTGCCGCGGTACACGCCTGCGCCGTGAGGCGCGGCATGTGTGGGTCGGCGAGAAGACCCTACCGGCGGTCAGCGGCATGCCGATTGGCGACGCCACCGAGTATTTCGGCAGCCTGACGCTACCCGGTCGCCGTGGCGAGATCGCCGAGAAGATCCTCAAGGAAATCCGCGAACGCCTGCAGTTTCTGGTCAACGTCGGCCTCGACTACCTGACCCTGGACCGCAGCGCCGACACCCTGTCCGGCGGTGAAGCGCAGCGTATTCGTCTGGCCAGCCAGATCGGCGCTGGCCTGGTGGGCGTCATGTACATCCTCGACGAACCGAGCATCGGCCTGCATCAACGCGACAACGAGCGCCTGCTCGGCACCCTGCGCCACCTGCGTGATATCGGTAACACGGTGATCGTGGTCGAGCACGACGAAGACGCCATTCGCATGGCCGATTACGTGGTGGATATCGGCCCGGGTGCCGGCGTGCACGGCGGGCAGATCGTCGCCCAGGGCACCGCAGCCGAAGTCATGGCCCACCCGGACTCGCTGACCGGCAAATACCTCTCCGGACGCGTGAAGATCAAAGTGCCGGCCAAGCGCACGCCACGAGATAAAAAGCTCTCGCTGAAGATCAAAGGCGCGCGCGGCAACAACCTGCGCAATGTCGACCTGGAGATTCCGATTGGCCTGCTCACCTGCGTCACCGGGGTGTCCGGCTCGGGCAAATCGACGCTGATCAACAACACCCTGTTCCCGCTCAGTGCCACTGCTTTGAACGGCGCCACCACCCTGGAAGCCGCCGCCCACGACAGCATCGACGGCCTGCAGCACCTGGACAAGGTGGTGGATATAGACCAAAGTCCGATCGGCCGCACGCCACGCTCGAACCCGGCGACCTACACCGGGCTGTTTACCCCGATCCGCGAGCTGTTTGCCGGCGTTCCGGAGTCGCGCTCGCGCGGTTACGGGCCGGGACGCTTCAGCTTCAACGTCAAGGGCGGACGCTGCGAAGCCTGCCAGGGCGACGGCCTGATCAAAGTGGAAATGCATTTCCTGCCGGACATCTACGTGCCCTGCGACGTGTGTAAGAGCAAGCGCTACAACCGCGAAACCCTGGAAGTGAAGTACAAGGGCAAGAGCATCACCGAAGTGCTGGATATGACCATCGAGGAAGCGCGGGTGTTCTTCGATGCCGTACCGGCCCTGGCGCGCAAGCTGCAGACGCTGATGGATGTCGGCCTGTCCTACATCAAGCTGGGGCAGAGCGCGACGACTCTGTCCGGCGGCGAAGCGCAGCGGGTGAAACTCTCACGCGAGCTGAGCAAGCGCGACACCGGCAAGACCCTGTATATCCTCGATGAGCCGACCACCGGCCTGCACTTCGCCGATATCCAGCAACTGCTCGACGTGCTGCACCGCCTGCGTGACCACGGTAATACCGTGGTGGTGATCGAGCACAACCTGGACGTGATCAAAACCGCCGACTGGTTAGTGGATCTCGGGCCTGAGGGTGGATCCAAGGGCGGCCAGATCATCGCAGTCGGCACGCCCGAAGAAGTCGCAGAGATGCCGCAGTCGCACACTGGCTACTTCCTCAAACCGCTGCTGGAGCGTGATCGCGACTAAGCCCGCGCACAACAAAAAGCCCCGCACATGCGGGGCTTTTTGTTGGCTGCAGAAATTTTACATCTGCGCCTGCAGGTAATTCTCCAGGCCAACTCGGTCGATCAACCCTAGCTGAACCTCCAGCCAATAGGCGTGATCCTCTTCGGTATCTTTGAGCTGAACCAAAAGAATATCGCGGGTTTGGTAATCCTGATGCTGCTCGCACAGGGCGATGCCTTTGCTCAGCGCCGCACGCACATGGTACTCAAGGGCGAGGTCCAGCTTGAGCATCTCCGGAACGCTCTCCCCGAAGCGGAAGCTGTCCGGAACCATGTCCGGCGTGCCCTCGAGAAACAGAATGCGTTTGAGGATGGCATCGGCGTGCTGAGTCTCCTCTTCCATTTCATGGTTGATCCGCTCATACAACTTGCTGAACCCCCAATCCTCATAGAGGCGCGAATGCACGAAGTACTGATCCCGGGCCGCCAGCTCACCCTTGAGCAGCATCTTCAGGTAATCGATAACTTCAATATGGCCTTTCATGGATATTTTCCTTAGGACGCCACAAACATAGGCTAATGCTGGCCGCCGAACGCTAACGGGTCAAGCACAGCGCATGCGACCCAGATGAACATGCTACTGCGGGGCATTTTCCAGCCATAAAAAAACCGGGCCAAGGCCCGGTTTTTCGAACAACCTACGACTTACTCAGCGTCTACAGCTGCACCAGCGACCGGACGGTCAACCAGTTCAACATAAGCCATTGGAGCATTGTCGCCAGTGCGGAAACCGCACTTGAGGATACGCAGGTAACCGCCCTGACGGGTGGCGTAGCGCTTGCCCAGGTCGTTGAACAGCTTGCCGACGATGGCTTTCGAACGAGTACGATCGAAAGCCAGACGACGATTGGCAACGCTGTCTTCTTTAGCCAGAGTAATCAGCGGCTCGGCAACGCGACGCAGCTCTTTGGCTTTCGGCAGAGTAGTTTTGATCAGCTCATGCTCGAACAGCGATACCGCCATGTTCTGGAACATGGCCTTGCGGTGTGCGCTGGTGCGGCTGAGGTGACGGCCACTTTTACGATGACGCATGGTTCAATTCCTTACCAAACTCACGTTCGGTGATGATGACGATCAGGCAGTCGCCTTATCGTCTTTCTTCAGACTTGCCGGCGGCCAGTTGTCGAGGCGCATACCGAGGGACAGACCGCGAGAAGCCAGAACATCCTTGATTTCAGTCAAGGATTTCTTGCCCAGGTTCGGCGTTTTCAACAGTTCTACTTCGGTGCGCTGAATCAGATCGCCGATGTAGTAAATGTTCTCTGCTTTGAGGCAGTTAGCCGAACGTACAGTCAGTTCCAGGTCATCAACCGGACGGAGGAGGATCGGATCGATCTCATCTTCCTGCTCGATAACAACAGGCTCACTGTCACCTTTGAGGTCGACGAACGCAGCCAACTGCTGTTGCAGAATGGTTGCAGCGCGGCGGATAGCCTCTTCAGGGTCCAGAGTACCGTTGGTCTCCAGGTCAATAACCAGTTTGTCCAGGTTAGTACGCTGCTCAACACGAGCGTTTTCCACCACGTACGACACACGGCGTACCGGGCTGAACGAAGCATCCAGCTGCAAGCGACCAATGCTGCGGCTTTCATCTTCATCGCTCTGACGAGCATCAGCCGGCTCATAGCCGCGACCACGAGCTATGGTGAGCTTCATGTTCAGCGCGCCAGTGGAAGCCAGGTTGGCGATTACGTGGTCGCCATTGACGATTTCGACATCGTGATCCAGCTGAATATCGGCAGCGGTAACTACGCCCGAGCCCTTCTTCGCCAGAGTCAACGTCACTTCGTCACGACCGTGCAGTTTGACAGCCAGACCTTTCAGGTTGAGCAGGATTTCAATGACGTCTTCCTGAACACCTTCGATGGCGCTGTACTCATGGAGTACACCGTCAATCTCGGCCTCGACTACTGCACAGCCAGGCATGGAGGACAACAGGATGCGACGCAGCGCGTTGCCCAGCGTATGGCCAAAACCACGCTCGAGAGGCTCGAGAGTGATCTTGGCGCGGGTCGAACTGACCACCTGCACATCAATGTGACGGGGGGTCAGGAACTCATTTACCGAAATCTGCATGGATGCACCTATTTTCTAGCCCTTACTTGGAGTAGAGCTCGACAATCAGGCTTTCGTTGATGTCAGCGGAGAGATCACTGCGCGCCGGGACGTTTTTGAACACGCCAGACTTCTTCTCAGTGTCTACTTCTACCCATTCAACGCGGCCACGCTGGGCACACAGCTCAAGAGCTTGAACAATGCGCAGCTGATTCTTCGATTTCTCGCGAACTGCAACAACGTCACCAGCTTTAACCTGGTAGGACGGTACGTTAACAGTTTTACCGTTTACGCTGATCGCCTTGTGCGATACCAGCTGACGGGATTCAGCGCGAGTTGCGCCGTAGCCCATGCGGTAAACCACGTTATCCAGGCGGCACTCGAGCAGTTGCAGCAGGTTCTCACCAGTAGCGCCTTTCTTGCCGGCAGCTTCTTTGTAATAACCGCTGAATTGACGCTCAAGCACACCGTAGATACGACGAACTTTTTGCTTCTCACGCAGCTGGGTGCCGTAGTCGGACTGACGGCCACGGCGCTGACCGTGAATACCTGGGGCTGCTTCGATGTTGCACTTCGATTCCAGAGCGCGTACACCGCTTTTCAGGAAAAGATCTGTGCCTTCACGACGAGACAGTTTGCATTTGGGACCAATGTAACGAGCCATTTCTCACTGTCTCCTGATTACACGCGACGCTTCTTCGAAGGACGGCACCCGTTATGCGGGATTGGCGTCACATCGGTGATGCTGGCGATCTTATAGCCACAGCCGTTCAAAGCACGGACAGCGGACTCACGACCCGGACCTGGGCCCTTGACGTTAACGTCGAGGTTCTTCAGACCGTATTCCAGCGCAGCTTGACCAGCACGTTCAGCAGCCACCTGGGCAGCGAACGGGGTGCTTTTACGCGAACCGCGGAAACCCGAACCACCAGAGGTAGCCCAAGACAGAGCATTGCCCTGACGGTCAGTAATGGTCACGATTGTGTTGTTGAAAGAAGCGTGGATGTGGGCGATGCCATCAACCACCGTCTTTTTGACTTTCTTACGAGTACGAGCAGCAGGTTTTGCCATGACTAGATTCCTGTCGATGCGCGAATGCGATTACTTGCGGATCGGCTTACGCGGGCCCTTGCGGGTACGCGCGTTGGTCTTGGTACGCTGACCGCGAGCCGGCAGACCACGACGATGACGCAGGCCGCGGTAGCAACCCAGGTCCATCAAGCGCTTGATTTTCATGTTCACTTCACGACGCAGGTCGCCTTCGGTATTCACCTTGGCTACTTCGCCACGCAGCTGCTCGATCTGCTCGTCAGAGAGATCTTTGATCTTTGCAGCCGGATTAACGCCGGCGGCAGCACAGACTTTCTGTGCAGTAGTACGACCAACACCATAGATGTAGGTCAACGAGATAACAGTGTGCTTGTTATCCGGAATGTTAACGCCTGCAATACGGGCCATTCAGTGGAACTCCAATTGACAGCTACCTACGCCCCGGAAGCCAAGAAATAGGGCGCGAGATATTAGCGCTGTAGAAACAAATAATCAACCCGGCAGCGCACTAGCTGCCGGGCTTGTAACTTCACTCACACTCAGCCTTGGCGCTGTTTGTGACGCGGCTCCGCGCTGCAAATGACGCGAACAACACCTTCGCGACGGATAATCTTGCAGTTACGGCACAGCTTTTTCACCGATGCACGAACTTTCATCACCAACTCCTCGAACCTTATGGACTTCAGCGCAGCATGCCGCTGCCGTAGCCCTTCAGGTTGGCTTTCTTCATCAGGGATTCGTACTGGTGCGAAACGAGGTGCGATTGTACTTGCGACATAAAGTCCATAACAACCACGACCACGATCAGCAACGAGGTCCCGCCAAGATAGAACGGTACGTTGGCAGCCACCACCAGGAACTGGGGCAACAAGCATACGGCCGTCATGTACAGAGCACCGAACATGGTCAAGCGAGTCAACACGCCATCGATATAGCGTGCCGATTGCTCACCGGGACGGATACCCGGAATAAAGGCACCGGACTTCTTCAGGTTCTCCGCTACGTCTTTCGGGTTGAACATCAACGCTGTATAGAAGAAGCAGAAGAAAACGATCCCTGCACTAAACAGCAAAATGTTCAACGGCTGACCAGGAGCGATAGCCTGTGAAATATCCTGCAGCCAGCCCATACCTTCAGACTGACCAAACCAGGCACCCAGCGAGGCCGGGAATAACAGAAGGCTGCTGGCGAAAATAGCTGGGATAACCCCCGCCATGTTCACCTTCAACGGCAAGTGGCTAGTCTGCGCAGCGAAGACCTTACGGCCCTGCTGACGCTTGGCGTAGTGCACCGCAATGCGACGCTGACCACGCTCAATGAACACCACGAAACCGATAATCGCTACTGCCAGCAAACCGATGGCAATCAGAGCAAAGATATTGATATCACCCTGACGAGCAGACTCGAAAGACTGCCCAATCGCCGACGGCAGACCGGCCACGATGCCTGCAAAAATCAGCATCGAAATACCGTTGCCAACACCACGCTCAGTGATTTGCTCGCCCAACCACATCATGAACATTGCACCCGCCACAAAAGTGGTGACCGCAACGAAGTGGAAGCCGAAATCGACTGTAAACGCTACGCCCTGACTGGCCAGGCCGACGGACATGCCGACTGCTTGGACAATAGCCAGAACGAGGGTGCCGTAGCGGGTGTACTGGCTAATCTTGCGACGGCCAGCTTCACCTTCCTTCTTCAACTGCTCCAGCTGCGGGCTAACAGCGGTCATGAGCTGCATGATGATCGACGCCGAAATGTACGGCATGATCCCCAGTGCAAAAATGCTCATGCGCTCCAGCGCGCCGCCGGAAAACATGTTGAACAAGCTAAGAATGGTCCCCTCATTCTGTCGAAACAGGTCCGCTAGCCGGTCCGGATTGATACCTGGAACCGGGATGTGTGCACCTATCCGATAGACGATGATCGCCATGAACAGAAAGCGCAAACGAGCCCAGAGTTCGGACAACCCGCCATTGCTGAGCGCTGAGAGAGCACCTTGCTTAGCCATTTATTCCTCGAACTTACCGCCAGCTGCTTCGATAGCCGCGCGCGCACCTTTGGTGACGGCGATACCTTTAAGGGTGACTGCCTGAGTAACTTCACCGGACAGCATGACTTTCACACGCTGTACGTTTTGGTTGATCAGGTTGGCATCCTTCAGCGACTGCAGAGTAACAATGCCGCCTTCGATTTTATTCAGCTCGGAAGTACGCACTTGTGCGCGATCCATAGCCTTCAAAGAAACGAAACCGAACTTAGGCAGACGGCGGTGCAGAGGCTGCTGGCCGCCTTCGAAACCCGGAGCAATGGTGCCACCGGAGCGGGAGGTTTGACCTTTGTGGCCGCGGCCACCAGTCTTACCCAAACCGCTACCGATACCACGGCCCGGACGGTGCTTCTCGCGACGGGAACCCGGCGCAGGACTCAAATCGTTCAGGTACATGTATTAACCCTCGACTCGCAGCATGTAGTAAGCCTTGTTGATCATCCCGCGATTCTCGGGAGTATCCAGCACTTCTACGGTGTGACCGATGCGACGCAGACCCAGACCCTTAACGCAGAGCTTATGGTTAGGAATACGGCCGGTCATGCTTTTGATCAGCGTGACTTTTACGGTATTAGCCATGATTAGAGAATCTCCTCGACGCTCTTGCCACGCTTAGCCGCAACAGAACCTGGCGACTGCATAGCTTTCAAACCTTTGAAAGTGGCGTACACCACGTTCACTGGGTTAGTCGAGCCGTAGCACTTAGCCAGAACGTTCTGCACGCCAGCCACTTCCAGAACGGCACGCATAGCGCCGCCGGCGATGATGCCGGTACCTTCAGAAGCAGGCTGCATGTACACCTTGGAGGCGCCATGAGCAGACTTCATTGCGTACTGCAGAGTGGTGCCGTTCAGATCAACCTGGATCATGTTGCGACGAGCAGCTTCCATCGCTTTCTGGATGGCAGCAGGCACTTCACGGGATTTGCCACGGCCGAAACCGACGCGACCCTTACCATCACCAACCACGGTCAACGCGGTGAAAGTGAAGATACGGCCACCCTTAACGGTCTTGGCAACGCGGTTAACCTGTACCAGCTTCTCGATATAGCCTTCGTCGCGCTTTTGGTCGTTATTTGCCATAACTTAGAACTCCAGCCCGCCTTCACGAGCAGCATCAGCCAGCGCCTTGACGCGGCCGTGGTACTTGAAGCCAGAACGGTCGAATGCAACCTGAGTTACACCAGCGGCTTTCGCACGCTCTGCAACCAGCTCGCCAACTTTCTTGGCCGCGTCGACGTTGCCAGTGGCGCCGTCACGCAGTGCTTTGTCCAAGGTAGAGGCGCTGGCCAGAACCTTGCTGCCGTCGGCCGAAATGACCTGGGCATAGATGTGCTGCGAAGAGCGATACACGCAGAGACGCACGGCTTCGAGCTCGTGCATTTTCAGGCGTGCTTTGCGAGCGCGACGCAGTCGAGTAACTTTTTTGTCGGTCATTTGCTATGCCCTACTTCTTCTTGGCTTCTTTACGGCGGACGACTTCGTCAGCGTAACGAACACCTTTGCCCTTATAAGGTTCAGGACGACGGAAGTCACGAATCTCCGCAGCGACCTGACCAACCAGTTGTTTGTCGACACCCTTGATCAGGATCTCGGTCTGGTTCGGGGTTTCAGCAACTACACCGTCCGGCAACTCATAGTCGATCGGATGGGAGAAGCCGAGAGCGAGGTTCAGCACCTGACCTTTGGCTTGCGCTTTGTAACCAACACCAACCAGCTGCAGCTTACGCTCGAAGCCAGTGCTAACACCGATCACCATATTGTTGACCAGGGCGCGAGTGGTACCGGCCATTGCACGAGTCTGCTGATCGCCATTGCGAGCAGCAAAACGCAGCTCACCAGCTTCTTGCAGAACTTCAACGGACGAGTGAACGTTCAGTTCGAGAGTGCCCTTGGCACCCTTTACCGAAAGCTGTTGGCCGGCGAGTTTAATCTCAACACCAGCGGGCAGCTTTACGGGGTTCTTAGCAACGCGAGACATGCTTATCCCCCCTTAGAACACTGTGCAAAGCACTTCGCCGCCGACACCGGCAGCGCGCGCAGCGCGGTCCGTCATCACACCCTTGTTGGTGGAGACGATGGATACACCGAGACCGCCACGAACTTTCGGCAGATCATCGACGGATTTGTATTGGCGAAGGCCTGGACGGCTAACGCGCTTAACTTCTTCGATAACCGGACGGCCTTCGAAGTATTTCAGCTCGATGGACAGCTGCGGCTTAACTTCACCGCTGATCTGATAACCCGCAATATAACCTTCGTCTTTCAAAACTTTGGCTACAGCCACCTTCAACGTGGAAGACGGCATGCTTACGACGGACTTTTCAGCCATCTGGGCATTACGGATACGAGTTAGCATGTCCGCTAACGGGTCCTGCATACTCATGGGCTAGACGCTCCTGATACAAAAAGAATTAGCCTTGCGGCTACAGTCGCTGAGAATTCTGGGAAAAATTGAACCCAGGCTCAGGCGAGCCGAGCATTCTAGAGACTGATCAAAAATGAATCAAGCCCCAAAGGGGCCTGATTCATAGATAAGACAAAGCCGGCACTAGCCGGCTTTGTTTTTTACCAGCTGGCTTTAACCAGACCTGGTACATCACCACGCATTGCAGCTTCACGCAGCTTGATACGCGACAGACCGAACTTGCGATAAACGCCGTGCGGACGACCGGTAATGCGGCAGCGATTGCGCAGGCGCGAGGCGCTGGCGTCACGCGGCTGCTTCTGCAGCGCTACTTGTGCTGCCCAACGCGCTTCTGGACTGGCGTTCAGATCGGCGATGGTAGCTTTCAGCTCGGCACGCTTCTTAGCGTACTTGGCTACCGTTTGCTGACGTTTCAGCTCGCGGTTTTTCATGCTGGTTTTGGCCATGATCCAACTCCAATCAGTTGCGGAACGGGAATTTGAAAGCACGCAGCAAGGCGCGACCTTCATCATCCGTACGGGCAGTGGTGGTCAGGGTAATGTCCAGACCACGCAGAGCATCGATCTTGTCGTAGTCGATTTCCGGGAAGATGATCTGCTCTTTCACGCCCATGCTGTAGTTGCCACGACCATCGAAGGACTTGGCATTCAGGCCGCGGAAGTCACGCACGCGCGGCAGGGAGATGGACAGCAGACGATCCAGGAACTCGTACATACGCTCACGGCGCAGAGTTACTTTAACGCCGATCGGCCAGCCCTCACGAACCTTGAAGCCTGCAATCGACTTACGGGCATGAGTCACAACGACTTTCTGACCGGTAATCTTTTCCAGGTCGGCAACAGCGTGCTCGATGATTTTCTTGTCACCGATTGCTTCGCCCAGGCCCATGTTAAGGGTGATCTTGGTGATACGCGGAACTTCCATCACGTTGGCAAGCTTAAGTTCTTCCTTAAGCTTGGGAGCGATTTCTTTCCGATAAATCTCTTTTAGTCGTGCCATGGTCTTCTACCTAGCAGTGTTCAAGCATCAACCGCTTTTTGGGTCGACTTGAAGACACGAATTTTTTTACCTTCTTCTACTTTGAAACCAACGCGATCAGCCTTGTTGGTTTCGCCATTGAAGATGGCCACGTTAGAAGCGTGCATTGGCGCTTCTTTCTCGACGATACCGCCCTGAACGCCCGACATCGGGTTCGGCTTGGTATGGCGCTTCACCAGGTTAATCCCACCAACGACCAAACGGTCGTCAGCGAGAACCTTGAGCACCTTGCCACGCTTACCTTTGTCTTTACCGGCGATCACGATGATCTCGTCGTCACGACGAATCTTTTGCATGTCGGATCTCCTTAGAGCACTTCAGGGGCGAGCGAGACGATCTTCATGAACTTCTCAGTACGAAGCTCACGAGTCACTGGCCCAAAAATACGAGTGCCAATTGGCTCTTGCTTGTTGTTCAGCAGAACAGCAGCGTTGCCATCAAAGCGAATGATCGAGCCATCAGGGCGACGAACGCCGTGACGAGTGCGGACTACAACAGCAGTCATCACTTGGCCTTTCTTCACTTTACCGCGCGGAATTGCTTCCTTGACGGTGACTTTGATGATGTCGCCGATGCCAGCATAACGGCGGTGCGAACCGCCCAGCACCTTGATACACATAACGCGACGAGCACCGCTGTTGTCAGCGACGTCGAGCATGGATTGAGTCTGAATCATATAATTTCTCCGACCCTTAGCCCTTAGACGTCCACTGCGCGTTCGAGGATCTCAACCAGCGCCCAAGACTTAGTCTTGGCAACGGGACGAGTTTCGCGAATGGAAACTTTGTCACCGATCTTGCTCTGGTTGGTTTCGTCGTGTGCGTGCAGCTTGGTCGAACGCTTGACATATTTGCCGTAGATCGGATGCTTAACGCGACGCTCGATCAATACGGTGATGGTCTTGTCCATCTTGTCGCTGACGACACGGCCGGTCAGCGTACGGACTGTTTTTTCGGCTTCAGCCATGATCACTTACCTGCCTGCTGGTTGAGCACAGTTTTCACACGAGCGATGTCGCGTTTAACTTGCGAGAGCAGGTGAGACTGCCCCAACTGGCCAGTTGCTTTCTGCATACGCAGATTGAACTGGTCGCGCAGCAGGCCGAGCAGTTGCTCGTTCAGCTGCTGTGCTGATTTTTCACGAAGTTCATTCGCCTTCATCACATCACCGTCCGCTTAACAAAAGTGGTGGCGAGTGGCAGCTTTGCAGCAGCCAGGGCGAAAGCCTCACGCGCCAACTCTTCGGAAACGCCTTCGATCTCATACAGGACCTTGCCTGGCTGGATCTGGGCTACCCAATATTCAACGCTACCCTTCCCTTTACCCATCCGCACTTCAAGAGGCTTCTTGGAGATCGGCTTGTCCGGGAAAACGCGAATCCAGATTTTCCCGCCACGCTTAACGTGACGAGTCAGAGCACGACGAGCGGACTCAATCTGACGGGCGGTGAGACGACCACGGGCAACAGACTTCAGAGCAAATTCGCCGAAGCTGACTTTGCTACCGCGCTGAGCCAGACCACGGTTGTGGCCGGTCATCTGCTTACGGAACTTCGTACGCTTTGGTTGCAACATTTTGCGTACTCCTTACTTAGCAGCTTTTTTACGAGGCGCAGGCGCTTGAGGTTTCAGTTCTTCTTTAAGGCCACCGATTACTTCGCCTTTGAAGATCCAAACCTTGACACCGATCACACCGTAAGTGGTGTGCGCTTCGTACGTGGCATAGTCGATATCGGCACGCAGGGTGTGCAACGGCACACGACCTTCGCGATACCATTCGGTACGTGCAATTTCAGCACCGCCGAGACGACCGCTCACTTGGATTTTGATGCCCTTGGCACCAATACGCATGGCGTTCTGTACAGCGCGTTTCATAGCGCGACGGAACATCACACGACGCTCCAGCTGCTGAGCTACGCTCTGCGCAACCAGCATACCGTCGAGCTCCGGCTTGCGGATCTCTTCGATATTGATGTGCACAGGCACACCCATTTGCTTGGTCAGGTCCTGACGCAGCTTCTCAACATCTTCACCTTTCTTACCGATAACGATACCGGGACGAGCGGTGTGGATGGTGATACGTGCGGTTTGAGCCGGACGAGCAATGTCGATACGGCTTACGGACGCGCTTTTTAGTTTGTCTTGGAGATACTCACGCACCTTCAGATCAGCGAACAAATAGTCCGCATAAGTCCGACCGCTGGCGTACCAGACGGAGGTGTGCTCCTTGACGATTCCCAGGCGAATGCCAATGGGATGTACTTTCTGACCCATCTGATCGACTCCGTTACTTGTCCGCAACCTTGACAGTGATATGGCAAGACCGCTTGACGATGCGATCAGCGCGGCCTTTGGCACGCGGCATGATGCGCTTCAGCGAACGCCCTTCGTTGACGAAAACGGTGCTGACCTTCAAGTCATCAACGTCTGCGCCTTCGTTGTGCTCGGCGTTGGCTACAGCCGACTCCAGCACTTTCTTGATGATCTCGGCGGCTTTCTTACTGCTGAAAGCCAGGAGGTTGAGCGCTTCGCCCACCTTCTTCCCACGAATCTGGTCGGCGACCAAGCGGGCTTTTTGGGCGGAGATGCGAGCGCCCGACAACTTAGCGGCTACTTCCATTTCCTAACCCCTTAACGCTTGGCTTTCTTGTCAGCCACGTGCCCACGATAGGTACGAGTGCCGGCAAATTCGCCCAGTTTGTGACCGACCATGTCTTCGTTCACAAGAACTGGGACATGTTGACGACCGTTATGTACAGCAATGGTCAGACCGACCATTTGTGGCAGGATCATCGAACGGCGCGACCAGGTTTTCACCGGCTTGCGATCATTCTTTTCCACCGCCACTTCGATCTTCTTCAGTAGGTGAAGATCAATAAAAGGACCTTTTTTCAGAGAACGTGGCACTGTCGTATCCCTCTATTTACTTGCGACGACGGACGATCATGTTGTCGGTGCGTTTGTTACCACGAGTCTTCGCGCCCTTCGTCGGGAAGCCCCATGGAGACACCGGATGACGACCACCAGAGGTACGACCTTCACCACCACCATGTGGGTGGTCAACCGGGTTCATGGCAACACCACGAACGGTTGGGCGAACGCCACGCCAGCGTTTGGCACCAGCTTTACCCAGCGAACGCAGGCTGTGCTCGGAGTTCGAGACTTCGCCCAGGGTCGCACGGCACTCAGCCAGTACTTTACGCATCTCACCGGAACGCAGACGCAGGGTCACGTAGACACCTTCACGCGCAATCAGCTGAGCCGAAGCACCAGCGGAACGAGCGATCTGAGCACCTTTACCCGGCTTCAGTTCGATACCGTGAACAGTGCTACCAACTGGAATGTTGCGCAGTTGCAGACTGTTGCCCGGCTTGATCGGAGCCATGATGCCAGCTACCAGCTGATCGCCAGCACTCACGCCTTTAGGGGCGATGATGTAGCGACGCTCGCCGTCTGCATACATCAGCAGAGCGATGTGTGCGGTACGGTTCGGATCGTATTCAATACGTTCGACAGTGGCTGGAATGCCATCTTTGTCGTTGCGACGGAAATCGACCAGACGGTAATGCTGCTTGTGGCCACCACCGATATGACGGGTGGTGATACGACCATTGTTGTTACGACCGCCAGTCTTCGACTTCTTCTCAAGCAGCGGAGCGTAAGGAGCGCCTTTATGCAGCTCCTGATTGACCACCTTGACCACAAAACGGCGGCCAGGGGAAGTCGGTTTGCATTTAACGATTGCCATGATGCACCCCTTCCTTACTCAGCACTGCTGGCGAAATCGAGATCTTGGCCTGGCTGAAGCGAAATGATCGCTTTCTTCCAGTCGTTACGCTTGCCCAAACCGCGAGCATTGCGCTTGGTCTTACCGAGAACATTCACGGTATTAACAGCAGCAACATTCACGTTGAACAGGCTTTCGACGGCCTTCTTGATTTCCAGCTTGGTTGCATCGGTTGCAACCTTGAAAACGAACTGACTTTTCTTGTCAGCGAGAACCGTGGCCTTCTCGGAGATGTGCGGGCCAAGCAGCACTTTAAATACGCGTTCCTGGTTCATCCCAGCAGCTCCTCGAATTTCTTCACGGCAGAAACGGTGACCAGCACCTTTTCATACGCGATCAGACTAACTGGATCGGAACCTTGCACGTCACGAACATCAACGTGTGGCAGGTTGCGAGCAGCCAGGTACAGATTCTCATCAATAGCATCGGACACGATCAGCACATCGGTCAGACCCATGCCATTCAACTTGCCCAACAGTTCTTTAGTCTTCGGAGCTTCAACACTGAAGTCTTCGACGACGATCAAACGATCAGTACGAACCAGCTCGGCAAGAATCGAACGCAATGCAGCGCGATACATTTTCTTGTTCAGCTTTTGATCGTGATTCTGCGGACGAGCCGCGAAGGTCACACCACCGCCACGCCAGATCGGACCACGAGTGGTACCTGCACGAGCACGACCGGTACCCTTCTGACGCCAAGGGCGCTTACCGCCACCGGATACGTCGGAACGAGTCTTCTGCTGCTTGCTGCCCTGACGGCCGCCGGCCATGTAGGCCACAACTGCTTGGTGAACCAGGGTCTCGTTGTATGCGCCGCCAAAAGTGGCTTCGGATACTTCGATTGCTTGAGCGCCATTTACATTTAATTGCATGTCAGCTTCCCCTTAACCGCGAGCCTTGGCCGCTGGACGTACAACCAGGTTGCCGCCAGTAGCGCCAGGAACAGCACCCTTGACCAGCAACAGATTGCGTTCAGCGTCAACCCGCACTACTTCCAGGGACTGCACGGTCACGCGCTCAGCGCCCATATGACCGGACATTTTTTTGCCCTTGAATACGCGACCCGGAGTCTGGCACTGGCCAATGGAACCCGGAACACGGTGGGACACGGAGTTACCGTGAGTGTTGTCTTGGCCGCGGAAGTTCCAACGCTTGATGGTACCGGCAAAGCCTTTACCTTTGGACTGACCGGTGACATCCACCAGTTGACCAGCTTGGAATATTTCAGCGTTGATCAGATCACCTGCCTGGTACTCGCCTTCTTCAAGACGGAATTCCATAACAGTACGACCTGCCGCGACATTCGCCTTAGCGAAGTGACCGGCTTGCGCCTTGCTGACACGTGAAGCACGACGCTCGCCGACAGTGACTTGCACTGCACGATAGCCATCGGACTCTTCAGTCTTGAACTGAGTGACGCGATTCGGCTCGATCTCAATGACCGTAACCGGAATGGAGACACCTTCTTCGGTGAAAATACGGGTCATACCCGCCTTTCGACCGACTACACCAATAGTCATGTTGTAACCTCATGAGTGTACGGGGCTTTCACCCGCTATGGCCGCCCATTTCAGAGCGTTACACGACTAAAACCTAAAGCGGTCTTAGCCGAGGCTGATCTGCACTTCCACACCAGCCGCAAGATCAAGCTTCATCAGCGCGTCAACGGTTTTATCCGTTGGCTGGACGATGTCCAGAACACGCTTATGAGTACGGATCTCGAACTGATCACGCGCGTCTTTGTTGACGTGTGGCGAGGTCAGAACGGTGAACCGCTCTTTGCGGGTAGGCAGAGGAATGGGACCACGCACCTGAGCACCAGTACGTTTCGCGGTTTCCACGATTTCCTGGGTTGATTGATCGATCAGGCGATGGTCAAAAGCCTTCAACCGAATACGGATTTGTTGGTTTTGCATTTTGACCTCAGATTCCAAGCTGCTATTCCCAACGGACGCAATACGCCCGTTAAAAGGAGGCGTGATTCTATAGACGCCCCTAGCAGGTGTCAACCCAATAAAAAAGCCCCCGCAAGCGGGGGCTTTTTCTCAAACCATCACTTACGCGATGATTTTGGCTACGACGCCAGCGCCGACGGTACGACCGCCTTCACGAATAGCGAAACGTAGACCTTCTTCCATTGCGATGGTCTTGATCAGAGTGACAGTCATCTGGATGTTGTCACCTGGCATTACCATCTCAACGCCTTCCGGCAGCTCGCAGTTACCAGTTACGTCAGTAGTACGGAAGTAGAACTGAGGACGGTAGCCTTTGAAGAACGGAGTGTGACGACCGCCTTCTTCTTTGCTCAACACATACACTTCTGCAGTGAAGGTGGTGTGCGGCTTAACCGAACCTGGCTTGACCAGAACCTGGCCACGCTCTACGTCGTCACGCTTGGTGCCGCGCAGCAGAACGCCGCAGTTCTCGCCAGCACGACCTTCGTCGAGCAGCTTGCGGAACATTTCAACACCGGTACAGGTGGTCTTGGTGGTATCACGCAGACCAACGATCTCGATTTCTTCCTGGATCTTGACGATACCGCGCTCGATACGGCCAGTTACCACGGTGCCACGACCGGAGATCGAGAATACGTCTTCGATTGGCATCAGGAACGGCTTGTCGATTGCACGAACTGGCTCTGGAATGTAGCTGTCCAGAGTCTCAACCAGCTTCTTAACAGCGCTGGTGCCCATTTCGTTGTCGTCTTGGCCGTTCAGAGCCATTAGAGCAGAACCGATGATGATCGGAGTGTCGTCGCCTGGGAAATCGTAAGTGCTGAGCAGGTCGCGCACTTCCATTTCAACCAGCTCCAGCAGCTCAGCGTCATCAACCATGTCAGCCTTGTTCAGGAAGACAACGATGTACGGAACGCCTACCTGACGCGACAGCAGGATGTGCTCACGAGTTTGCGGCATCGGACCATCAGCGGCCGAGCAAACCAGGATAGCGCCATCCATCTGCGCAGCACCGGTGATCATGTTTTTTACGTAGTCGGCGTGACCTGGGCAGTCAACGTGTGCGTAGTGACGCACGGACGAATCGTATTCAACGTGAGCGGTGTTGATGGTGATACCGCGAGCTTTTTCTTCTGGGGCGCTGTCGATCTTGTCGAAGTCAACCTTGGCCGAACCGAATACTTCGGAGCAGACGCGGGTCAGAGCAGCGGTCAGAGTGGTTTTACCGTGGTCAACGTGACCGATAGTGCCAACGTTGACGTGCGGTTTGTTACGTTCAAATTTTTCTTTAGCCACGACAATTAACTCCTAGCTTAAAGGGGCTGAATCAGCCTTGTTTTTTGGTTACCGACTCGACGATGTGCGACGGAGCCGTATTGTATTTTTTGAATTCCATGGAGTAGCTTG
Source organism: Pseudomonas sp. WS 5011 (assembly GCF_012985775.1). Lineage (NCBI taxonomy): Bacteria > Pseudomonadati > Pseudomonadota > Gammaproteobacteria > Pseudomonadales > Pseudomonadaceae > Pseudomonas > Pseudomonas sp. WS 5011. The sequence goes on along the minus strand of NZ_JAAQXA010000016.1, from coordinate 19,521 downwards.
CGCGACCCTGAGACATGGAACGGACGTCGGTCGCATAACCGAACATCTCACCCAGCGGAACTTCAGCACGAATCACCTTGCCGGAGATCGTGTCTTCCATACCCAGGATCATGCCACGACGACGGTTAAGGTCGCCCATCACATCACCCATGTAGTCTTCTGGGGTAACAACCTCTACCGCCATGATCGGCTCGAGCAACTCACCACCGCCCTTCTGGGCCAGTTGCTTGGTCGCCATGGAAGCAGCCACCTTGAACGCCATCTCGTTGGAGTCGACGTCGTGGTAGGAACCATCGAACACGGTAGCCTTCAGGCCGATAAGCGGATAACCGGCAACAACGCCGTTCTTCATCTGCTCTTCGATACCCTTCTGGATCGCCGGGATGTATTCCTTAGGAATCACACCACCTACGACTTCGTTCAGGAACTGCAGACCTTCCTGACCTTCGTCAGCAGGTGCAAAGCGGACCCAGCAATGACCGAACTGACCACGACCACCGGACTGACGAACGAACTTGCCTTCGATTTCACAGCTCTTCGTGATGCGCTCACGATAAGAAACCTGAGGCTTACCGATGTTGGCTTCGACGTTGAACTCGCGGCGCATGCGGTCGACCAGGATGTCCAGGTGCAACTCGCCCATACCGGAGATGATCGTCTGACCAGTCTCTTCATCAGTTTTGACGCGGAAAGAAGGGTCTTCCTGAGCAAGCTTGCCCAGTGCGATACCCATTTTTTCCTGGTCGTCCTTGGTCTTAGGCTCTACAGCAACCGAGATAACCGGCTCTGGGAAGTCCATACGAACCAGGATGATTGGCTTGTCAGCGTTGCACAGAGTCTCACCAGTGGTGACGTCCTTCATGCCGATCAAGGCCGCGATGTCACCAGCGCGTACTTCCTTGATCTCTTCGCGGGCGTTTGCGTGCATTTGCACCATACGACCAACGCGCTCTTTCTTACCCTTAACCGAGTTGATCACGCCGTCGCCGGATGCCAACACGCCCGAGTAAACGCGGACGAAGGTCAAGGTACCCACGAATGGGTCGGTAGCGATCTTGAACGCCAGCGCCGCGAACGGCTCGTCATCACTTGCATGACGCTCCATTTCCTCTTCCTCGTTATCTGGGTTGGAACCCTTGATAGCAGGAATGTCGGTAGGAGCAGGCAGGAAGTCGATAACGGCGTCGAGAACCAGGGGAACACCCTTGTTCTTGAAAGAAGAACCGCAAACAGCCAGAACGATTTCGCCAGCGATAGTACGCTGACGCAGAGCGCCCTTAATTTCTTCGATGGTGAGTTCTTCACCTTCGAGGTACTTGTTCATCAGCTCTTCGTTGGCTTCGGCCGCAGCCTCAACCATGTTGCCGCGCCACTTCTCGGCTTCTTCCAGCAATTCAGCCGGAATGTCCTTGCGAACAGGAACCATACCTTTGTCGGCATCGTTCCAGTAGACAGCTTGCATGTTGATCAGATCGATCTGACCCTGGAAGTTGTCTTCTGCACCGATGGCCAGCTGGATCGGCACCGGGGTGTGACCCAGACGCTGCTTGATCTGACCGATAACGCGCAGGAAGTCAGCACCAGCACGGTCCATCTTGTTGACGTAAACAAGACGTGGAACGCCGTACTTGTTGGCCTGACGCCATACGGTTTCCGACTGAGGCTCAACGCCCGAAGTACCGCAGAACACAACGACCGCGCCGTCGAGTACACGCAGCGAACGCTCAACTTCAATGGTGAAGTCAACGTGGCCGGGGGTATCAATTACGTTGAAGCGATGCTCATCTTTGTACTGCTTCTCGGAACCTTTCCAGAAGGCGGTAATAGCAGCCGAAGTGATGGTAATACCACGCTCCTGCTCCTGCACCATCCAGTCTGTGGTCGCGGCGCCGTCATGCACCTCGCCCATCTTGTGGCTTTTGCCAGTATAGAAAAGCACACGCTCGGTGGTCGTGGTTTTACCCGCGTCCACGTGAGCCACGATACCGATGTTACGGTAACGGTTAATCGGTGTAGTACGAGCCATAAAGCCCTCGCAAATTTAGAAGCGCGATAATTAGAAGCGGTAGTGCGAGAAAGCCTTGTTGGCTTCAGCCATACGGTGCACGTCTTCACGCTTCTTAACTGCAGCACCTTTGCCTTCAGCGGCATCCAGCAACTCACCAGCCAAACGCAGAGCCATAGACTTCTCGCCACGCTTACGGGCGAAATCTACCAGCCAGCGCATGGCAAGAGCATTACGACGGGACGGACGAACTTCGACCGGAACCTGGTAAGTAGCACCGCCTACACGGCGCGACTTCACTTCGACCAGCGGAGCGATGGCGTCGAGAGCTTTCTCGAAGATTTCCAGGGGATCGCTGTTCTTACGCTCTTTAACCTTGTCCAGGGCGCCATAAACGATACGTTCGGCAACGGCTTTCTTGCCGCTTTCCATCACGTGGTTCATGAACTTGGCCAGGATTTGGCTTCCGTATTTTGGATCATCAAGCACTTCGCGCTTGGCTGCTACACGACGTCTTGGCATGTGATAAGCCCTCAAACGGTCTTCAGGTTAGCTCGGGACCGCATTGCGCCCGACCTTACTCTTATCGACTCAGAAAATTAGAAATTCGCAATTCAGTACAAACGCCGATTACTTCGGACGCTTGGTACCGTACTTCGAACGACCCTGCTTACGGTCTTTAACGCCGGAGGTATCCAGCGAACCGCGCACGGTGTGGTAACGCACACCTGGCAAGTCTTTTACACGACCGCCGCGAATCAGTACGACGCTGTGCTCTTGCAGGTTGTGGCCTTCACCGCCGATGTACGAGGAAACCTCGAAACCGTTGGTCAGGCGTACACGGCATACTTTACGCAGTGCCGAGTTAGGTTTTTTCGGCGTAGTGGTATACACGCGAGTGCACACACCACGACGCTGCGGGCAGTTCTGCAGCGCAGGCACGTCGGATTTCTCGACGATACGCTTACGCGGCTGACGTACCAGCTGGTTGATAGTTGCCATCTTAAGCTCCACTGTTGTCTTGCGACGCTATTGCCCTACAAACAAAATGGCAGAGCACGTGCCCTGCCAAATTTAGGGGTGCATGAGTCTAAAGAGACTCGCCGCCCCAGTCAAGACAAAGCCCCGCTAGCGAACTAGCGGGGCTTTGAACTTAATTGCTGCTGGAGTTCAGCGCTTCAGTCAGTGCGGCTTCCACTTCACTGGCGCTGACACGTACCGGCTGAGCCGCATCACGCTTACGCTTGCGCTCGCTGTGATAAGCCAGACCAGTACCGGCTGGGATCAGACGACCCACAACCACGTTTTCTTTCAGACCGCGCAGGTAGTCGCGCTTGCCAGTAACCGCCGCCTCGGTAAGAACGCGAGTGGTTTCCTGGAAAGAAGCCGCCGAGATGAACGACTCGGTGGACAACGACGCCTTGGTAATACCCAGCAGAACGCGGGTGTACTTGGCAACGAACTTGTCTTCTGCAGCCAGACGCTCGTTTTCACCCAGTACCGCGGTCAACTCCATCTGGTCGCCCTTGATGAAGGAGGAATCGCCCGACTCAGCCACTTCAACCTTGCGCAACATCTGACGCAGGATGGTTTCGATGTGCTTGTCGTTGATCTTCACGCCCTGCAAGCGGTAAACGTCCTGAATCTCGTTGACGATGTACTTGGCCAACGCACTGACACCCAGCAAACGCAGGATATCGTGCGGGTCGCTAGGACCGTCGGAGATGACTTCACCCTTGTTGACCTGCTCACCCTCGAACACGTTCAGGTGACGCCACTTCGGAATCAGCTCCTCATACGGATCGCTACCGTCGTTCGGGGTAATAACCAGACGGCGTTTGCCTTTGGTCTCTTTACCGAACGCGATGGTGCCGCTGATTTCCGCCAGAATCGAAGCTTCTTTCGGACGACGCGCTTCGAACAAGTCGGCAACGCGCGGAAGACCACCGGTGATGTCACGGGTCTTCGAAGTTTCTTGCGGAATACGAGCGATAACATCACCGATCGCGATCTGCGCACCGTTCGCCACACCCACCAGGGCGTTGGCCGGCAGGAAGTACTGAGCCAGTACGTCGGTACCTGGCAGCAGCAGATCCTTACCATCTTCGCCAACCATCTTCACCGCAGGACGGATGTCCTTGCCGGCAGCCGGACGATCTTTCGGATCGAGGACTTCGATGTTGGTCAAACCAGTCAATTCGTCCGTCTGACGCTTGATGGTGATGCCTTCTTCCATGCCCACGTAGGTCACGGTACCTTTCATTTCGGTAACGATCGGGTGGGTGTGCGGGTCCCACTTGGCGACGATGGCGCCAGCGTCGACCTTGTCACCTTCCTTCACGGAAATCACAGCACCGTACGGCAGCTTGTAGCGCTCGCGCTCACGACCGAACTCGTCAGCAATCGCCAGCTCACCGGAACGGGACACCGCTACCAGGTTGCCGTCAAGACGCTCAACGTGCTTCAAGTTGTGCAGACGAATCGCACCGCCATTCTTCACTTGTACGCTGTCAGCAGCCGAGGTCCGGCTAGCCGCACCACCGATGTGGAACGTACGCATGGTCAGCTGGGTACCCGGCTCACCGATCGACTGAGCAGCGATAACGCCGACTGCTTCACCAATATTGATCTGGTGACCACGGGCCAGGTCGCGACCGTAGCACTTGGCGCAGATCCCGTAGCGGGTTTCACAGCTAATCGGCGAACGTACGATCACTTCGTCGATGCTGTTCAGCTCGATGAATTCAACCCACTGCTCATCAACCAAGGTACCAGCCGGAACCAGAAGCTCCTCGGTCCCAGGCTTGAACACGTCACGGGCGATGACACGACCCAGTACACGCTCACCCAGCGGCTCAACTACGTCACCGCCTTCAATGTGCGGCGTCATCAGAAGGCCATGCTCGGTGCCGCAATCGATTGCGGTAACCACCAGATCCTGGGCCACGTCTACCAGACGACGAGTCAGGTAACCGGAGTTAGCAGTTTTCAACGCGGTATCCGCAAGACCCTTACGAGCACCGTGCGTCGAGATGAAGTACTGCAGAACCGACAGACCTTCGCGGAAGTTCGCGGTGATCGGCGTTTCGATGATCGAACCGTCTGGCTTGGCCATCAGACCACGCATACCAGCGAGCTGACGGATCTGCGCAGCAGAACCCCGCGCACCGGAGTCGGCCATCATGTACATCGAGTTGAACGACTCTTGCTCAACGGTCTTGCCTTCGCGATCAACCACTTTCTCTTTCGAGAGGTTGGCCATCATCGCTTTGGACACTTCGTCGTTGGCCTTGGACCAGAGGTCGATCACCTTGTTGTACTTCTCGCCCTGGGTTACCAGGCCGGAGGCGTACTGCGATTCGATCTCTTTAACTTCTTCGGTGGCGGCGTCAATGATGCGCGCCTTCTCATCCGGGATAACGAAGTCGTTCACGCCGATCGACACACCAGAGATGGTCGAGTAAGCGAAACCGGTGTACATCAGCTGGTCAGCGAAGATAACGGTATCTTTCAAGCCAACGGTGCGGTAGCACTGGTTGATCAGCTTGGAGATCGCCTTCTTCTTCATCGACTGGTTGACCACGTCATACGACAGGCCATCCGGCACGATCTGGAACAGCAACGCACGACCGACAGTGGTGTCGACGATACGGGTGTTCTTGGTGATAGTACCGTCGCGGTCTTTGATCACTTCGTTGATGCGCACTTTTACGCGAGCATGCAACGAGGCTTCGCCACCACGGAAAACCCGGTCAACTTCCTGCAGGTCAGCGAATACGCGGCCTTCGCCCTTGGCGTTGATCGCTTCGCGGGTCATGTAATACAGACCCAGTACCACGTCCTGCGAAGGAACGATGATTGGCTCACCGTTGGCAGGCGACAGGATGTTGTTGGTCGACATCATCAGTGCGCGCGCTTCCAGCTGGGCTTCCAGCGTCAGCGGTACGTGCACGGCCATCTGGTCACCGTCGAAGTCGGCGTTGTACGCGGCGCAGACCAGCGGGTGCAGCTGAATCGCTTTACCTTCGATCAGAACCGGTTCAAACGCCTGGATGCCCAGACGGTGAAGGGTTGGTGCACGGTTGAGCAGCACGGGGTGTTCGCGAATCACTTCGGCGAGTACGTCCCAAACCTCTGGCAGCTCGCGCTCGACCATCTTCTTGGCAGCCTTGATGGTGGTCGCGAGACCACGCATTTCCAGCTTGCCAAAGATGAACGGCTTGAACAGCTCGAGAGCCATCTTCTTCGGCAGACCGCACTGATGCAGACGCAGAGTCGGGCCCACGGTAATAACGGAACGACCGGAGTAGTCCACACGCTTACCGAGCAAGTTCTGACGGAAACGACCTTGCTTACCCTTGATCATGTCAGCCAAGGATTTCAGCGGACGCTTGTTCGAGCCAGTGATGGCGCGACCGCGACGACCGTTGTCGAGCAGGGCGTCGACCGCTTCCTGCAGCATGCGCTTTTCGTTGCGCACGATGATGTCCGGTGCGGACAGATCGAGCAGGCGCTTGAGGCGGTTGTTACGGTTGATTACGCGGCGATACAGATCGTTGAGATCCGAAGTCGCGAAACGGCCACCGTCGAGCGGAACCAGCGGACGCAGATCTGGCGGCAGAACCGGCAGAACGGTCAACACCATCCACTCAGGCAGGTTGCCCGAACCGAGGAAAGCTTCCATCAGCTTCAGACGCTTGGACAGCTTCTTGATCTTGGTTTCCGAGTTGGTTTGCGGAATTTCTTCGCGCAGACGGCCAATCTCGTGCTCCAGGTCGATCGCGTGCAGCAGTTCGCGAACGGCTTCAGCACCCATGCGGGCGTCGAAGTCATCACCGAACTCTTCGAGGGCTTCGAAGTACTGCTCGTCGTTCAGCAGCTGGCCTTTTTCAAGTGTGGTCATGCCTGGGTCGATAACGACATAGCTCTCGAAGTAGAGAACGCGTTCGATATCACGCAGGGTCATATCCATCAGCAAACCGATACGGCTTGGCAGCGATTTCAAGAACCAGATGTGGGCAACCGGCGAAGCCAGTTCGATGTGCGCCATGCGCTCACGACGAACCTTGGCCAGTGCAACTTCAACGCCGCACTTCTCGCAGATCACGCCGCGATGCTTCAAGCGCTTGTACTTACCGCACAGGCACTCGTAATCCTTTACCGGGCCAAAGATCTTGGCGCAGAACAGGCCGTCACGCTCAGGCTTGAACGTACGGTAGTTGATGGTTTCCGGTTTTTTAACTTCACCGAACGACCACGAACGGATCATCTCAGGCGAAGCAAGGCCGATGCGAATAGCATCGAACTCTTCGACTTGACCCTGGTTTTTCAGCAAATTCAGTAGGTCTTTCAAGGCCTTTCCTCCTGGCGGAGCAGAGAGCGGGCTAAACAGCCCCGCTCTCGATTCGCGTCACGTGTTATTCGGTTTCCAGATCGATGTCGATACCCAGCGAACGGATCTCTTTGATCAGTACGTTGAAGGACTCGGGCATGCCCGGCTCCATACGGTGATCACCGTCCACGATGTTTTTGTACATCTTGGTACGGCCGTTCACGTCGTCCGACTTCACGGTCAGCATTTCCTGCAGGGTGTAGGCGGCGCCGTAAGCTTCCAGCGCCCAGACCTCCATCTCACCGAAGCGCTGACCACCGAACTGCGCCTTACCACCCAGCGGCTGCTGAGTAACCAGGCTGTAGGAACCCGTGGAACGCGCGTGCATCTTGTCGTCCACCAGGTGGTTCAGTTTCAGCATGTACATGTAGCCAACGGTGGTCGGACGCTCGAACTGGTTACCCGTACGACCGTCGATCAGGCGCATCTGGCCGCTTTCTGGCAGGTCTGCCAGTTTCAGCATGGCCTTGATTTCGCTTTCCTTGGCACCGTCGAACACCGGGGTGGCCATTGGCACACCACCTTTGAGGTTGTGCGCCAAGCGAAGGATTTCCTGATCGCTCAGCTCATCCAGGCTTTCCTGACGACCGCCGATCTCGTTGTAGATCTGCTGCATGAACTTACGCAGCTCAGCGACCTTGCGCTGCTCTTCGAGCATGCGGTTGATCTTCTCGCCCAGACCTTTGGCCGCGAGGCCCAGGTGGGTTTCAAGGATCTGACCGACGTTCATACGCGATGGTACGCCCAGCGGGTTCAGTACGATGTCCACCGGCGTACCGTGGATGTCGTGCGGCATGTCTTCAACCGGCATGATCACAGAGACCACACCCTTGTTACCGTGACGACCGGCCATCTTGTCGCCCGGCTGGATGCGGCGACGGATTGCCAGGTAGACCTTGACGATCTTCAGCACGCCTGGAGCCAGGTCATCGCCCTGCTGCAGTTTGCGCTTCTTGTCTTCGAACTTGTCGTCGAGCAGCTGACGGCGGTCGGAGATGTAGGCCTGGGCCTTTTCCAACTGCTCGTTCAGGGCATCGTCAGCCATGCGCAGTTTGAACCACTGGCCGCGCTCGAGGCCGTCGAGGAACTCGTCGGTGACTTCTGCACCCTTCTTCAGGCCAGCGCCGCCTTCAACTTTCTTACCAACCAGAGCGGAACGCAGACGCTCGAAGGTTGCACCTTCAACGATGCGGAACTCTTCGTTCAGATCCTTACGGATCTCGTCGAGCTGGCTCTTCTCGATCGACAGAGCACGAGCATCACGCTCAACGCCGTCGCGTGTGAAGACCTGCACGTCGATAACGGTACCTTTGGTGCCAGTTGGCACACGCAGGGAGGTGTCTTTAACGTCAGACGCCTTCTCACCGAAGATTGCACGCAGCAGCTTCTCTTCCGGAGTCAGTTGGGTTTCGCCTTTTGGCGTGACCTTGCCGACCAGAATGTCACCTGGACCCACTTCAGCGCCGACATACACGATGCCTGCTTCGTCCAGCTTGTTCAGCGCCGATTCACCGACGTTCGGGATGTCGGAAGTGATTTCTTCCGAGCCGAGCTTGGTGTCACGCGCCACACAGGTCAGTTCCTGAATGTGGATGGTGGTGAAACGATCTTCTTGCACCACGCGCTCGGAGAGGCAGATGGAGTCTTCGAAGTTGTAGCCGTTCCACGGCATGAACGCGACGCGCATGTTCTGACCCAGAGCCAGCTCACCCATATCGGTGGACGGGCCGTCGGCCAGGATGTCGCTGCGCTCAACCTTGTCACCTTTGCTCACCAGCGGACGCTGGTTGATGCAGGTGTTCTGGTTGGAGCGGGTGTATTTGGTCAGGTTGTAGATGTCGACACCGGCTTCGCCAGTTTCAACTTCGTCGTCATTGACGCGAACTACAACACGGCTGGCATCGACGGAGTCGATCACACCGCCACGGCGAGCCACGACGCAAACGCCGGAGTCGCGCGCTACGTTGCGCTCCATGCCGGTACCGACCAGCGGCTTGTCAGCGCGCAGGGTTGGTACAGCCTGACGTTGCATGTTCGAACCCATCAACGCACGGTTGGCGTCGTCGTGCTCGAGGAACGGGATCAACGAAGCGGCAACCGAAACTACCTGCTTAGGCGATACGTCCATCAATGTGACGTCTTCAGGCGCTTTAACGGTGAATTCGTTGAGGTGACGTACAGCCACCAACTCATCAACCAGCTGACCTTTGTTGTTCATGGTCGCCGAAGCCTGGGCGATCACGTGATCGGCCTCTTCGATGGCGGACAGGAACACGATTTCATCGGTAACCAGGGTGTCTTTCACCACACGGTACGGGCTCTCAAGGAAGCCGTACTGGTTGGTACGCGCATAGGCTGCCAGGGAGTTGATCAGACCGATGTTCGGACCTTCAGGGGTCTCGATCGGGCACACACGGCCGTAGTGGGTCGGGTGTACGTCACGGACTTCGAAGCCAGCACGCTCACGGGTCAGACCGCCCGGGCCAAGAGCCGAAACACGGCGCTTGTGGGTGATCTCGGAGAGCGGGTTGTTCTGGTCCATAAACTGCGAGAGCTGGCTGGAACCGAAGAACTCTTTAACGGCAGCCGCAACCGGCTTGGCGTTAATCAGGTCTTGCGGCATCAGGCCTTCACTTTCGGCCATCGACAGACGCTCTTTGACCGCACGCTCAACACGTACCAGGCCAACGCGGAATTGGTTCTCGGCCATTTCGCCTACGCAGCGAACACGACGGTTACCCAGGTGGTCGATGTCGTCGACGATGCCTTTGCCATTACGGATATCGACGAGGGTCTTGAGGACCGCAACGATATCTTCCTTGCTCAGCACGCCCGAACCTTCGATTTCGGTGCGACCGATACGACGGTTGAACTTCATCCGGCCAACGGCCGACAGGTCGTAACGCTCGGCGCTGAAGAACAGGTTGTTGAACAGGGTCTCGGCAGCATCCTTGGTTGGTGGCTCGCCAGGACGCATCATGCGGTAGATCTCGACCAGCGCTTCCAACTGATTGGTGGTGCTGTCAATTTTCAGTGTGTCGGAGATGAACGGACCGCAATCGATGTCGTTGGTGTACAGCGTTTCGATGCGTACGACCTGAGCCTTGACCACTTTGGCCAGGATCTCAACGTTCAGCTCGGTATTGCACTCAGCGATGATTTCGCCGGTGGCCGGGTGCACGATGGCCTTGGCCGAGGTGCGACCGATCAGGTAGTCGATCGGCACTTCCAGCTCTTTGATGCCGGCTTTGTCCAGCTGGTTGATATGGCGCGCGGTAATCCGACGGCCTTGCTCAACGATGACCTTGCCCTTGTCATCGAGGATATCGAGGACGGCAATTTCACCACGCAGACGCTGCGGTACCAGCTCCAGGTTGAGGGATTCGCCCTTAACGTGGAAAACGTTGGTCGCATAGAAAGCGTCCAGCACTTCTTCAGTGCTATAGCCCAGCGCGCGCAGGAGCACAGAAGCCGGCAACTTGCGACGACGGTCGATACGCACGAACACGGCGTCCTTCGGATCGAACTCGAAGTCCAGCCAGGAGCCACGGTAAGGAATGATACGCGCCGAGTACAGCAGCTTGCCCGAGCTGTGCGTCTTGCCACGGTCGTGGTCAAAGAACACGCCTGGGGAGCGGTGCAGCTGGGAAACGATAACACGCTCGGTACCATTGATAACGAAGGTACCGTTCTCGGTCATGAGCGGAATTTCGCCCATGTACACTTCTTGCTCTTTGATGTCCTTGATCGCTTTGTTCGACGATTCTTTGTCGAAAATGATCAGACGGACTTTTACCCGCAGCGGTACGGCATAGGTTACGCCGCGCAGCGTACATTCCTTGACATCAAAAGCCGGCTCGCCCAAGCGATAACCGACGTACTCCAGAGCAGCATTGCCGGAGTAGCTGATAATCGGGAAAACAGACTTGAAGGCCGCATGCAGGCCAATGTCGCGGAACTGGTCCTTGGTCGCCCCTGCCTGCAGGAATTCGCGATACGAATCCAGCTGGATGGCCAGGAGATAAGGCACATCCATGACATCCGGCAACTTGCTAAAGTCCTTGCGGATACGTTTTTTCTCAGTATATGAGTAAGCCATCAGCGTTCCCCAGCTTGGTCACCTGCTTATTTGGCCCCTCCGACGGGAGTTGCCAGAAACTCTTGCAAACCCGAGGTTTGCGCCACCTCATCGGGTGGGTATTTCACGCTTTAGAGCAGCGAACGATTCGCCGACCTAGAACGGAAAAAGGCCGGTGGCAAAAGCCACCAGCCATCAGCCTTTCGCTTAACGCTTGGGCTGTAGACGCAAGGTCGTCGCTTACTTGAGCTCGACTTTGGCGCCAGCTTCTTCCAAAGCAGCTTTGGCTTTGTCAGCTGCGTCTTTCGCAACAGCTTCCAGAACCATGGCAGGAGCGCCGTCAACTACAGCCTTGGCTTCTTTCAGGCCCAGACCGGTCAGTTCACGAACTGCCTTGATCACGTTTACTTTCTTCTCGCCGGCTTCAACCAACATCACGTTGAATTCGGTTTGCTCTTCAACAACAGCGGCAGCAGCAGCTGGACCAGCAGCAGCAACAGCAGCGGTAACGCCGAAGGTTTCTTCCATTGCTTTGATCAGTTCAACAACTTCCAGAACAGTTTTCTGGCCAATTGCTTCGATGATTTGTTCGTTAGTCAGAGACATGACTTAAATCCTGTATTGGGGTGACAGCCTACGCAGCCATCAAATTAAACATATGATTTTGAAAGAGCTTGCGATGCCTTAGGCAGCGGTAGCTTCTTTCTGGTCGCGAATGGCCGCCAGAGTACGAGCCAGCTTGCTGGTAGCGCCTTGGATCACGCTCATCAGCTTCGCAATAGCTTCGTCGCGAGTTGGCAGCGAAGCCAACACGTCGATCTCGTTTGCTGCGAGGAACTTGCCCTCGAACGCAGCTGCCTTGATCTCGAACTTATCCTGACCCTTGGCGAACTCTTTGAAAATACGAGCAGCAGCGCCCGGATGTTCCTTGGAGAATGCAATCAGGGTCGGGCCTTTGAACACGTCGTTGAGTACCGAATACTCGGTGCCTTCAACAGCGCGCTTGAGCAGGGTATTACGTACAACACGTACGTATACGCCAGCTTCGCGGGCCTCTTTACGGAGTCCGGTCATAGCGCCTACAGTCACACCACGGGCATCAGCCACGACAGCGGACAGGGCTACTTTGGCAGCCTCGTTGACTTCAGCGACGATGGCCTTCTTGTCTTCGAGTTTAATTGCCACGGGTAAAACTCCTGCTTGTTACCGTTTCATCTGGCCGAAGCCAGATGTCGTTTTGGTGTCTGATTCGGTAAGGAACCGGGAGCACCATCTGCGTAGGCTGTTAATTTAAGACTTGCGCCACCTACGGTCTTGGATAGCCCCCGCAAAGCAGGGACCCCAAAGATTCGAGACAGCACAATTACTCGCACTGCCTCTATGTATTACGCGTCGAGCGAGCCTTGGTCGATGACCAAACCAGGACCCATTGTAGTGCTCAGGGTTACGCGCTTGACGTAAACACCTTTCGAAGTCGATGGCTTCAGACGCTTGAGGTCGGAAATCAGCGCTTCAACGTTCTGTTTCAGCTTCTCGGCGTCAAAACCAACCTTGCCGACTGAACCGTGGATGATGCCGTTCTTGTCAGTACGGAAACGCACTTGACCAGCTTTGGCATTCTTCACAGCGGTAGCCACGTCAGGGGTAACGGTGCCGACTTTCGGGTTAGGCATCAGACCGCGCGGGCCGAGCACTTGACCCAGCTGCCCCACAACGCGCATTGCATCCGGGGAGGCAATTACTACGTCATAGTTCAGGTCGCCGCCTTTCATTTCGGCAGCCAGATCGTCCATACCTACGCGATCAGCGCCCGCAGCCAGAGCAGCTTCAGCAGCTGGACCCTGAGTGAACACGGCAACGCGAACGCTTTTGCCCGAGCCGTTCGGCAGAACGGTGGCGCCACGTACAACCTGGTCGGATTTACGCGGGTCAACACCGAGGTTGACGGCTATATCTACCGACTCAGAGAACTTAACTGCAGACAGCTCAGCCAGCAGAGCGGCGGCTTCAACAAAGTTGTAAGCCTTACCAGCTTCAACTTTCTCAGCGATTGCCTTTTGACGCTTGGTCAACTTAGCCATTACACACCCTCCACGTTGAGGCCCATGCTACGAGCGGAGCCGGCGATAGTACGCACAGCTGCATCCATATCAGCTGCAGTCAGATCGGCCTGTTTGGTTTTGGCGATCTCTTCCAGCTGAGCACGAGTAACGGTGCCAACCTTAACGGTGTTCGGACGAGCCGAGCCGCTGGTCAGGCCAGCAGCCTTCTTCAGCAGAACCGAAGCAGGGGTGCTTTTGGTTTCAAAGGTGAAGCTACGGTCGCTATAAACAGTGATGATCACTGGAGTCGGCAGACCAGGTTCCATGCCCTGGGTACGGGCGTTGAACGCCTTGCAGAATTCCATGATGTTCACGCCGTGCTGACCCAGAGCTGGGCCGACAGGTGGCGACGGGTTGGCTTGTGCAGCCTTTACTTGCAGCTTGATATAAGCCGTAATTTTCTTAGCCATGAGCTACTCCAGTTTTGGGTTCTAGCGCCTTTCGGCTCCCCAGTTATTGCCTATTTATCCCAGTGACGACAAAACCCCGCAGCCTATGGCTGCGGGGTAAGGGATGCTTATGTCAGTTATGCCTTTTCGACCTGACTGAACTCCAGCTCGACCGGTGTAGAGCGACCAAAAATAGTCACCGCCACCTGGATGCGGCTCTTCTCGTAATTAACTTCTTCAACAACACCGCTGAAATCAGCAAACGGACCATCAGTCACGCGCACCATTTCACCCGGCTCGAACAATGTTTTCGGCTTCGGCTTGTCACCACTGTCGGCAACACGACGCAGAATGGCATCAGCTTCTTTTTCAGTGATCGGTGCAGGCTTATCTGCAGTACCACCGATGAAGCCCATGACGCGCGGGGTATTCTTGATCAAATGCCAAGTAGCCTCGCTCATCTCCATCTGCACCAGGACATAACCTGGGAAGAACTTACGCTCACTCTTGCGCTTCTGACCGTTCCGCATCTCCACTACTTCTTCAGTGGGGACCAGAATCTCGCCAAAAACGTCTTCCATACCAGCGAGCTTCACACGCTCGACTAACGAGCGCATAACATGCTTCTCGTAACCCGAGTAAGCATGCACAACGTACCAACGCTTAGCCACGGGACACCCTTAGCCGACAATCAACGAAACAAGCCAACCAAGCAGGGAATCTAAACCCCACAACAACAGCGCCATAACCAAAACAACAGCCACAACGATCAAAGTTGTCTGCGTGGTTTCCTGGCGAGTTGGCCAAACGACCTTGCGAATTTCAACGCGAGCTTCTTTTGCCAACACCCAAAAGGCCTGACCTTTTGATGTTTGCAGGGCAATCACGCCGGCCAATGCGGCAACAACAAGCAAGGCCAGAACGCGATACAGAATAGGCTCAGCAGAGAAATACTGATTACCGACTACGCCTGCGATTACCAGAGCAGCAACTACGAGCCACTTAAGCAGATCGAAGCGAGAGTCTTTGGCTTCAGCCTTAACATTCATCTACTAATATCCTGTAAAAAGACGCGCCAAATTCTAGGGAAAATGGCAGGTCAGGAGGGAATCGAACCCCCAACCTACGGTTTTGGAGACCGTCGCTCTGCCAATTGAGCTACTGACCTAAAAACTGAATCAGGCCGGCCATTATGCCGGCCCGATCAAAACAGATCAATCGATTAAGCGATGATCTTGGCTACGACGCCAGCGCCGACGGTACGACCGCCTTCACGAATAGCGAAACGTAGACCTTCTTCCATTGCGATGGTCTTGATCAGAGTGACAGTCATCTGGATGTTGTCACCTGGCATTACCATCTCAACGCCTTCCGGCAGCTCGCAGTTACCAGTTACGTCAGTAGTACGGAAGTAGAACTGAGGACGGTAGCCTTTGAAGAACGGAGTGTGACGACCGCCTTCTTCTTTGCTCAACACATACACTTCTGCAGTGAAGGTGGTGTGCGGCTTAACCGAACCTGGCTTGACCAGAACCTGGCCACGCTCTACGTCGTCACGCTTGGTGCCGCGCAGCAGAACGCCGCAGTTCTCGCCAGCACGACCTTCGTCGAGCAGCTTGCGGAACATTTCAACACCGGTACAGGTGGTCTTGGTGGTATCACGCAGACCAACGATCTCGATTTCTTCCTGGATCTTGACGATACCGCGCTCGATACGGCCAGTTACCACGGTGCCACGACCGGAGATCGAGAATACGTCTTCGATTGGCATCAGGAACGGCTTGTCGATTGCACGAACTGGCTCTGGAATGTAGCTGTCCAGAGTCTCAACCAGCTTCTTAACAGCGCTGGTGCCCATTTCGTTGTCGTCTTGGCCGTTCAGAGCCATTAGAGCAGAACCGATGATGATCGGAGTGTCGTCGCCTGGGAAATCGTAAGTGCTGAGCAGGTCGCGCACTTCCATTTCAACCAGCTCCAGCAGCTCAGCGTCATCAACCATGTCAGCCTTGTTCAGGAAGACAACGATGTACGGAACGCCTACCTGACGCGACAGCAGGATGTGCTCACGAGTTTGCGGCATCGGACCATCAGCGGCCGAGCAAACCAGGATAGCGCCATCCATCTGCGCAGCACCGGTGATCATGTTTTTTACGTAGTCGGCGTGACCTGGGCAGTCAACGTGTGCGTAGTGACGCACGGACGAATCGTATTCAACGTGAGCGGTGTTGATGGTGATACCGCGAGCTTTTTCTTCTGGGGCGCTGTCGATCTTGTCGAAGTCAACCTTGGCCGAACCGAATACTTCGGAGCAGACGCGGGTCAGAGCAGCGGTCAGAGTGGTTTTACCGTGGTCAACGTGACCGATAGTGCCAACGTTGACGTGCGGCTTGTTACGCTCAAACTTTTCTTTAGCCATTTTGACTGCCTCCCAGAGAAGAATTGACTCAGCATCACCGCCATAAAACAAAGGCAGATACTTGCATATCTGCCTTTATTAGATGGAGCTCATGAGCGGACTCGAACCGCTGACCTCACCCTTACCAAGGGTGTGCTCTACCAACTGAGCTACATGAGCAAAACACATTGCGAAAACAACAATGCTGGAGCGGGTAGCGGGAATCGAACCCGCATCATCAGCTTGGAAGGCTGAGGTTCTACCACTGAACTATACCCGCGGAGCCTGCAGCTCTCGCTAAATCTGGTGGAGGGAGAAGGATTCGAACCTTCGAAGTCGATGACGTCAGATTTACAGTCTGATCCCTTTGGCCACTCGGGAATCCCTCCAAACGGGGCGGCATTCTCATTCGATGCCGACCTACTGTCAAGCAATTTCTCATTAAATAACCTGAGGTTAGCCACATTGACAGCAACTTCGCAGAACACTTGTTAGCGCCACCCTGCGAAGCGGGCGCCATTCTATGCATTCTATTGAGGGCTTGCAACCCCTTCGCAAGGCATTAATTGCTGCTCTAAGCCTTTGAAGTCAAAAGCCAAACGCTGCAGCAAGGCATCATCCGCCAGACGCCGACTTTGCGGAGAGATACGCACCCAGAAACTGCGGTGCGCACGTGTCAGCTCACGCAGGGACGGCTCGTACCCGGCATGACGCAACCGCTGCATGACACTCTGCGCCGAATCGCTACGCGGAAAGATGCCCAGGGAGATACCGTTGGCCAAGTCGCCCTGAGTAATGATGTAGCTATCGATCTTGCGTGCCTGCAGCTCACGCAATTGGCGCAATGAAGCCTGCCGCGAAGCCAACGGTGGTAGATACACCCAGTAATCGACGCCCGCCGCTGCATCCATGCTTTGCACGCGCGACTGAATATCCAGGCTCAACAGCCGCTGCTCAACCGCCGACGCATCCGCCATCACCTCAAAACTACCGAGAAACAAGCACACCGCCTCAGCAGGCTGCGCCACAGCCACATCTCGCCGCGGCGGCGCACTCGACTCACTGAGCAGGCGAATATCGCGCTTACTGTCTTGCGCCATATTCAGCGGTGCAATCTCAGTAACCCGCAAAGGGGCCTGCTGCTGATGCCACACGTAATAGAACAGATTCAGTACAACCAACCACAAGAACATCCAGCGCATGCATGACCTCAGTCTATGGGGCAAGCGATCGCCAAGCCGATAAACACCAGATCCGGCACAACCCGCGCACCCGGAATAACATCCATCACCAACGGGGCATCCCCACCAGTGAGGAAAACATCAAAATCACTACCCAGCAGCTCTGCCGCCATCGCTACCTGACCACTGACAAAACCGCGCAGCATCAACAAGCATCCACGCTCAACAGCTTCAGCAGTCGCCCGACCCGGGGCCAAATTTTCAAGCGCCTTGGCCGCCTCATCGCTGTCATAGCGCGTTCTGCGGGTGTGGGTTCGCAACTGCGTGCGCATCAGCGGCACACCCGGGCAAATAAAGCCGCCCTGATGCCCACCATCTGCACCCACAAAATCCGAAGTAACCGCAGTGCCCAGGTCAATAACCAGCGTAGCCTTGCCCGATAACTGATAAGCCCCTACCACCGCAAGCCAGCGATCAAGCCCAAGGCGCTCGTACTGCTCATAGCCATTGCGCACACCCGACAAGGAAACAGCAGAGCGAGCCGCACGACACTCGACAGCAAAAGCCTGCTCAAGCAGCGAGATCAACTGCGCAGTCTCTTCGTCGCTGCGCACACTCACCAGACGACAGGCGCGTAGCTGCACAGCTTGCTCGCGGACAACCTCTATAAGCGCCTGATCCGAGTCAACGACACCACCTACGTCTGCCGTAGCCTTGCCACCACCCAGCAAGCGCCACTTAATAAAGGTATTACCGCAGTCGAGCTCAAGAATCATCACGCAACCTCAGGCTAAGCTCACCGCCGCTAAAGCTTCGCTCAGCCCCATCAACACGAAGACGAATGGCCCCAGAACGATCCACTCCTAAAACCTCACCTTCTATAGGCTCACCGCCAGCCGTTAACGCAACCGGCCGCCCCTGCCAAAGGTGACAAGCCTGCCACTCATCCTGCAAAGCTGCGAAACCACCACGCAACTGAATATCCAGATAGCGCGACAGCTGCCGATTCAACTCACTGACTAGCTCATTGCGATTTAACAGACGCCCCAACTCAGCACGCATCGAGGTCCAGGGCTGACCAATGGCTCCGTGATCGGCCGCGAGCATATTTACATTCAAGCCAATCCCGATGACCACATGACACACATCCGCCGGATCGCCAGACAGCTCTAATAGGATGCCCGCCAACTTGCGCTCACCCACCAACACATCGTTGGGCCACTTCAATCCGGCCTCAGCCACGCCAAATCCGCGAATAACCTGCAGGAGCGCCAAGCCAACTGCGAGGCTCATGCCTTCAAGCTGGCGCATGCCACCTTCAACACGAACAACCAAGCTGTAATACAGATTCTCGCCGAAGGGACTTACCCAACTACGCCCCCGCCGTCCTCGCCCACTGGTTTGCCGCTCAGCAATCACATAGAACGGCAGAGTCTGCGCTTCGGGTAACAGCCGTAATGCCTCCGCATTGGTCGAGTCCACGCTTGTCATAACGCACGCATGCCAGTGCGGCGCATCCACTTGTGCATTCAGCCAGCCAGCATCCAGCAACTGCAGTGGCGTAGCTAGCTGATAGCCGCGCCCGCGCACCTTGTGCAAGGGTAACGACAACTCAGCCTGCAAAGCCTGCAGCTGCTTCCACACAGCGGAGCGGCTCACGCCCAAAGCCGCGCCAAGCGCCTCACCGGAGTGAAAACACCCGTCTTGAAGAAGCCTTAACAATGCAAGCATGTGAGTCCCGCCAAGCAATAAGGCACGCATGATAACGATGCCCTGTTTAGTTGCCTATCAAAGGCTGAGCTGGGCATGGTTTGTTTTCGCGGCATAAAGTAAAACCCCCGACCAGTTTCCTGATCGGGGGTTTTGGTATAGGTGCTTGACGATGACCTACTCTCACATGGGGAAACCCCACACTACCATCGGCGATGCATCGTTTCACTACTGAGTTCGGGATGGGATCAGGTGGTTCCAATGCTCTA
>NZ_JAAQXA010000015.1:0-114713 GCF_012985775.1 Pseudomonas sp. WS 5011 | reverse complement strand
CGAAGGAGTGGGGGCAACAGCAGCTGCGCTGGTAGACTTATCCACAGTTGCTGGTAACAAAATCAGCAATCCGCCCTGGGTCAAATTTCAATCGGCAGGGTGGGTCAATTTTCCATCAGCGCCAACATGCGATAGGGTTTGCCGCTGTGGTCCTTGGCGGTTTTGCCCAGGTCGATGATGCTTTCCTTGCAGGGTTGCTTCTGCCCGTCGAGCACGCGCAGTACCCTGGGTTTGAGTTTGTTGCCAGGTGGGCAGCCGATGATGATGCCGACTTCGCCATTGGTCAGCTCGACGATTTCCCCTGGTGGGTAGATGCCGACCATGCGGATAAAGCAGCCCACAATCTCTTCGTCGAAATGGCTGTTGACCGCTTCCAGCAGGATGCGCAGTGACTCCAGGCTGGATTTGCCCTTGCTGTACACGCGGTCGCTGTTGATCGCGTCATAGCTGTCGGCCACTGCGATGATCTTGGCGAAATAAGGGATCTTGCTGGCATCCAGGCCGCGTGGGTAACCCTGGCCATCCAGGCGCTCATGGTGCGAGTAGGCGACGTCGACGGTGGCGGCAGTGACCTGCTGGTTACTCATCAGCAGTTTGCGGCCCTCGGCGGCGTGGCTCTGCATGATGCATAGCTCTTCGGCGGTCAGCGCGCCGGGTTTGTTGAGGATTTCGTTGGGCACCTTGATCTTGCCGACATCGTGGAGCATGCCGCATACGCCGATTTGCTCAAGCTGATAGACCGGCAGACCCAGTTCCTTGGCCAGGGCAATTGAAAGGATGGACACACGCAGCGAGTGCTCGGCGGTGTATTCGTCGCTGTTCTTGATGCGCGCCAGCCAGAGCATCGCCGCCGGGTTGCGCAGGATGCTTTCAACACAGTCTTTGATGACGGCTTTGACCGCTTCAACATCCAGCTCCTGGCCGAGCTTGACCGCTTGCAGAATTCGCAACGACTCGTCGCGTGCAGCGCTCCAGGTGGGAGCGGCCTGGAGCATTTCCAGGTTGAAATCGACCTTGGCGATGGCCGGTTGCAGGGCTTCGGGCTGGGCGATATTGGCCGTGACCTGATCGTGTACCGTTACAGATTGCCGAGCATCCACCCAGACGTAGCTGCAGACTTCCTGCAGCAGGCGTATGTCCAGCTGCTGGCGGATGCGAAAGCCTTGAAAGAGGAAGGTGGTGTCTGTCCAGGGCCGGTCCAGCTCCACCACGTACATGCCGATGGTCAGTTGCGCAGCGTCAACTTTGATACGGTCTGGTTTGGCTTCGTCGGCCATGGGGCTTTCCAAAGGAAGTCGCTAAATACTGGCCATTAGCTACCCGTGGTGTGTGGGCAGCAAATTGCATTTACCTATTGATGGCGCTGGGTTGCAGCATCAGCGTGCTGAACGTGTGCCACTCCCTCAAGATTAGCCACCAAACGGCCGTTGTGGGGCTCACTGACGGCTGCTGGGCGATTAAGGGGACAGGCTCAGGCGCTTGGCCAGGCGGATCAGATTGGCGCGGTCGATGCCCAGCTCGCGGGCGGCGGGGGCCCATTTGTGTTGGTGGCGCTCCAGCGCCTGGCTGATCAGCTGTTTCTGGTAGGCGTCGAGGGCTTCGCGCAGTAGCAGTTGGCTGTGTGGCTCTGCTGTGCGTTGAGTCGCAGGTGCTGCTGTTGGCTGGCTGCTCGGCAAGTCCAGATGGGTGCTGTCAATGCTGAGGATGCGTGGGCGCTCGCTGCAGCCGGCCAGTGCCTTGAGCGCGGCGCGGCCGATCAGGTGTTCGAGTTCGCGCACGTTACCCGGCCAGTTGTACGCCAGCAGGCTGGCCTGAGCGTCGGCCGTCAGGCGCAGGCTGCGTAGGCCCAGGCGGGCACGGTTTTCTTCGAGGAAGTAGCCGGCCAGCAGCAGTACATCACGGCCGCGTTCGCGCAGCGCCGGCACTTTCAGCGGGTAGACGCTGAGGCGGTGGTAGAGGTCGGCGCGAAAACGCCCGGCGCGCACTTCCTCTGCCAGATCGCGGTTGCTGGCGGCCAGCACGCGTACGTTGACCCGCTGTTCCTGATCGGCACCAACCCGTTGCAGCTGGCCGCTCTGCAGTACGCGCAACAGCTTGGCTTGCGCGGCCAGCGGCAGCTCGCCAATTTCATCGAGAAACAGGCTGCCGCCATCGGCCAGTTCGAACTTGCCGCGGCGCTCGTTGTGCGCGCCGGTAAAGGCCCCGCGCACATGGCCGAACAGTTCGCTTTCCACCAGGTTATCGGGCAGCGCCGCGCAGTTGAGGCTGATCAGCGGCTTGGCTGCGCGTGGGGATGCGGCGTGCAGGGCTTCGGCGACCAGCTCTTTACCGACCCCGGTTTCACCGCTGATCAGCACGCTCAGTTCACTGTTGCCGACCAGCGCAATCTCCGCTGCCAGGCGCTTGTGCACGGCGCTCTGGCCGATCAGTTCACGTGGGCGTTGCTGGACGGCGGCCTGCTTATAAGCCTCGGCCAACTGGTGCTGATCCTCAGCGCGTTGCAGCAGTGCGTTGATCCGTTCGCTGGCCATCACGGTAGCAGCGGCCAGGCTGGCGAAAGCCTGCAGGTTGTCGAGATCGACCCGGCCGAAGCTCGCC
This sequence comes from Pseudomonas sp. WS 5011, assembly GCF_012985775.1. Taxonomy (NCBI): domain Bacteria; kingdom Pseudomonadati; phylum Pseudomonadota; class Gammaproteobacteria; order Pseudomonadales; family Pseudomonadaceae; genus Pseudomonas; species Pseudomonas sp. WS 5011. The sequence goes on along the minus strand of NZ_JAAQXA010000015.1, from coordinate 112,115 downwards.
GGATCGAGCGAGTCGAGGGTCAGCAGACCCCAGGGCTGGTCCTGCACATACAGCGGACAGCCGAGGCAGTCATGCACGGGCAGGTGGCCGCGACGGCCGTCGACCAGACCGTCATAGGGATCGGGCATCTCGCAGTCGGTGGCAAAACGGGTCGGCCCGCGTTGCGCCAGCAGCGCCTGCAGGCGCGGGTGTTCGTCGAGCTTGAAGCGCCGGCCGAGGGTGTCGGCGCTCAGCCCTTCAACGGCCAGCGGAATCAGCACATCGTCGTCGAGCTTGAGCAGCGCCACGGCGTCGCACGGCAGCAGCTGCCGCAGCGCCTGTAGCAGGCGGCGATAGCGCTCGGCTTCCGGCAGTTCGCGGGACAGATCGGCGACCAGGGGAATCAGGGCGGTAAGCAGTGGATTTGCTGTCATAAGGACACACTAGTTGTCATTAAGACTCGGAATGCTTGCTGTCATAAAGACATAAGTATTTATAAGTCTATGATTTATATATTAAAAATAATTGGCACGCTTCCTGTAGTAGTCAGGGTGATATGAACCGAAGCGCTGCGCAAGTGCAGCGTGTCGCCCTGACGAGGAAGCCCTATGTTGACCCCTGCCCAAAACGCCCTGATCAAAGCCACCGTACCGCTGCTGGAAAGCGGCGGTGAGGCCCTGACCCGGCACTTCTACCAGATGATGCTGAGCGAGTACCCCGAGGTGCGCGCGCTGTTCAATCAGGCGCACCAGGCCAGCGGCGGCCAACAGCGTGCCCTGGCCAATGCGGTGCTGATGTACGCCCGGCATATCGACCGGTTGGAGGCGCTGGGGCCGTTGGTTGGGCAGATCGTCAACAAGCATGTGTCGCTGCAGATCCTGCCCGAGCATTACCCGATTGTCGGCAGCTGCCTGTTGCGGGCGATTCGTGAAGTGCTCGGTGCGGAGATTGCCACCGATGCGGTGATCGAGGCCTGGGCCGTAGCGTACGGGCAGCTGGCGGACATCCTCATCGGTGCCGAAGAGGCCGCGTATAGCGCCAACGCCAATGCTGAGGGTGGCTGGCGCGGGGAGCGCAGTTTCCGCCTGAGCCGCAAGGTGCAGGAGAGCGAGGAGATCGTCTCGCTGTACCTGGTGCCGGCCGACGGTGGCGCGCTGGCGGCATTCCAGCCCGGCCAGTACATCGGCCTGCGCCTGCTGCTGGACGGTGGCGAGCAGCGCCGCAACTACTCGCTGTCGGCCTTGAGCAATGGCCGCGAGTACCGCATCAGCGTCAAGCGCGAGGTCGGCGGCAAGGTCTCCAATTACCTGCATGACCAGCTGCAGGTCGGCGACAGCCTGGAGCTGTTCGCCCCAGCGGGGAATTTCGTCCTGCGCGAGTCGGCCAAGCCGCTGGTGCTGATCACCGCTGGCGTCGGTATCACTCCGGCGCTGAGCATGCTGGAAGCGGCGCGCGACACGGGCCGCGATATTCACTTTATCCACTGCGCGCGTCACGCCGGTGTGCATGCCTTCCGTGACTGGGTCGATGCGCAGCGTGCTGAGCGTCCGCAGCTGCGCCATTACGTGTGCTACAGCGAGCCGCGTGCGGGCGATCAGGGTGATGCCGAAGGCTTGCTCAGCCTCGAGCAGTTGGAGCAATGGCTGCCTGAGCAGCGTGATCTGGATGCCTACTTCCTCGGCCCCAAGCCGTTTATGGCGCAGGTCAAACGGCATCTGCACAGCCTCGGCGTACCGGCGGCGCAGAGCCATTACGAGTTCTTTGGTCCGGCCAGCGCGCTGGACAGTTAATAACGCGGCCTAGGAGGTGATTATGTTGGCGTATCTATCCTGCCCATCGCGGGCACTGCAACTGGCGAACCGCATGCTGCTGGCCGGCGTGCTGCTGTTGCTCAGCGGCTTGCTGGGCGCTTATGGCCTGGAGGCGCAGCTGAGCATGGGCAGCCTGGTTACGGCGCACGCGCTGACGATCATTGGCCCGGGTCTGCTCAAGCTCGGTTATGTGCTGCGCCTGGCCGCGCAGCAACATCTGCGCAAGCAACAGGAGCCTTGCTGTGCAGTTGCGTGATCGCCAGCAGGAACTGGCCATTGCGCCACTGTGGCGGCTGGGTTTTCGCCCGTTCTTTCTCGGTGGCGCGCTGTTTGCCGTGCTGGCAATCGGTCTGTGGGCGGCGGCGTTGCTGGGTTATCTGCCGGGTTGGCAGCCGGTGGGTGGCAGCCTGGCGTGGCACCGGCATGAGCTGCCGTTCGGTTTTGCAGTGGCGATCATTGCCGGCTTTCTGCTCACCGCCGTGCAGAACTGGACGGGGCGGCCAGGCCTCAGCGGTTGGCCGCTGGCGGCGCTGTTCGGCTTGTGGTTGCTGGCGCGACTGGCCTGGCTGTTCGGTGCGCCGTTGCCACTGTTGCTGGCGCTGCAATTGCCCTTTCTACCGCTGCTGGCGTTGTTGCTGGGACGGCAACTATGGGCGGTTCGCCAGTGGCGCAACTACCCGCTGGTGGTTGTGGTGTTGCTGATGGCTAGCTGCGAGTGGCTGCTGCTGTATGGGCTGGCGCAGGGTGAAGACGCTGTGCAGCGGCGCGGTGCATTGGCCGGGTTGTGGCTGATTGCTGCGCTGGTGAGCATTATCGGCGGGCGGGTGATTCCGTTCTTTACCCAACGTGGCCTTAACCGAGTGGAGCCTGCTGCGCCGCGGCCGCGCCTGGATCTGCTGGTGCTGCTGTTGTCGCTAAGCCTAGCGCTGCTGTTTGCCAGCGGCTTGGCATTGCAACCGTCGCTATGGCTGCTGCCGCTGTTGCTGGCTCTGGTTGCGCTGCATGGTGTGCATTTATGGCACTGGTACGACGCCGGGATCTGGCGCGTACCGCTGCTCTGGTCATTGCATCTGGCCTATGCCTGGTTGCCGCTGGCGTTACTGGCCCTGGCGACCTGGCATGCCGGCTGGCTGAGCAATGCCAGCTTGGCCTATCACGCCATGGCATTAGGCACGGTCGGCGGGGCGATTCTGGCGATGCTGGCGCGGGTCAGCCTTGGGCATACCGGTCGGCCGTTGCAGCCGCCGGTCGCGATGGGCTGGGCGTTTGCCAGTCTGCAGCTGTCCGTCGTTGCACGGGTGCTGCTGGTGCCGTTTGCGCCCGCTGCTGGACTGGGGCTTTCCAGCCTGTTGTGGATCGCGGCCTTTGCCATGTTTGTGCGTCATTACGCGGTGATGTTTTGCACGGCGCGGGTGGATGGGCAGCCGGGTTAGCAGGTCGTTGAAAAACTACCTGCGTTGGCAATACTGCGTTAAAAACGGCCTCGGAATGCTCATTTACAGCCAGTAAACTCCGCTTCCTCGGCCGTTTTTGCCTTGTCTTGCCTGCCTCGCCTACGTTTTTCAACGGCCTGCTAGCTGCCTCTATAACACCCCAGCCTCACGCAGCACGGCGACCTGCTCTGCGCTTAGACCCAGGTGGCGTGTCAGTACCTGCTCGGTGTGTTCGCCGAGCAGCGGCGGTGCGTTGCGGTATTCCACCGGGGTCTCGGACAGGCGTAGCGGGCTGGCGACCTGGGGTGTTGTGCTGCCCAGGCTATTGGGCAGGTCGATACGCAGGCCGCGCGCTTGTACTTGAGGATCGGCAAATACCTGAGCCAGGTCGTTGATCGGCCCACACGGCACGCCGGCGGCTTCCAGTAGCGTTACCCATTCGGCGGTGGTTTTGAACACCGTGGCCTGACGCAGCAGCGGGATCAGCTCGGCGCGGTGGGCGACACGCGCCTTGTTCGAAGAAAAACACGGGTCATCGGCCAACGCCGTCAGGCCGGCAACCTCGCACAATTTGCGGAATTGCCCGTCGTTGCCCACGGCGATAATGAAGTTGCCATCGGCCGAGGGGAAATCCTGATAAGGCACGATATTCGGGTGAGCGTTGCCCAAGCGTTTGGGCGCGACCCCGGTATTCAGGTAGTTCATGGCCTGATTGGCCAGGCAGGCCACCTGCACGTCGAGCAGTGCGACGTCGATATGCTGACCGAGGCCGGACTGCTCGCGCTGGTTGAGTGCCGCCAACACGCCGACCGTGGCGTACAGGCCGGTGAGAATATCGGTGAGGGCGACGCCGACCTTTATGGGGCCGGCGCCCTCCTCGCCGTCGGGCTTGCCGGTCAGGCTCATCAGCCCGCCTAGGCCCTGGATCATAAAGTCATAACCTGCTCGCTTGGCGTAGGGCCCGTTTTGCCCGAAGCCAGTGATGGAGCAGTAGATCAGCCGTGGGTTGATGGCTTTCAGTGAGGCGTAATCGAGACCGTAGGCCGCCAGGCCGCCGACCTTGAAGTTCTCCAACAGCACATCGCAGTTCTGCACCAGCTCGCGCACCAGGCGTTGGCCTTCCGGTTGGGTGAAATCCAGGGTCACCGACTGTTTGTTGCGGTTGGCGCTCTGGAAATAAGCCGCCTCGCGCGAGTCATTCCCTTCGGCATCCTTCACATAAGGTGGGCCCCAGTGGCGGGTATCGTCGCCGCTGCCGGGGCGTTCGACCTTGATCACCTCGGCACCGAGGTCACCGAGAATCTGCCCGGCCCAGGGCCCGGCGAGCACGCGGGACAGGTCGAGTACGCGTATATGCGATAGGGCGCCGGGCATAAGAACCTCACGAACAAGTTCCCTCTCCCGCTTGCGGGAGAGGGTTAGGGAGAGGGTGCGTGATCGCAATTAGCCGCAGCCCTCTCCCCCGGCCCCTCTCCCATAAATGGGCGAGGGGAGAAAAGCGTGCGCGCAGGGCAGGCCTTAGAAGAACGCCTGCAGGCCGGTCTGCGCGCGGCCGAGGATCAGCGCGTGGACGTCGTGGGTGCCTTCATAGGTGTTCACCACTTCCAGGTTGACCAGGTGGCGGGCCACGCCGTACTCGTCACTGATGCCGTTGCCGCCGAGCATGTCGCGGGCCATGCGCGCAATATCCAGGGACTTGCCGCAGCTGTTGCGTTTCATCATCGAGGTGATTTCCACCGCAGCGGTGCCTTCGTCCTTCATCCGGCCGAGGCGCAGGCAGCCTTGCAGGGCCATGGTGATCTCGGTCTGCATGTCGGCGAGTTTCTTCTGGATCAGCTGGGTTTGCGCCAGCGGGCGGCCGAACTGTTTGCGGTCGAGGGTGTACTGACGCGCGGTGTGCCAGCAGAACTCGGCGGCACCCAGCGCGCCCCAGCTGATGCCATAGCGGGCGGAGTTGAGGCAGGTGAACGGGCCTTTCAGGCCGCGCACGTCGGGGAAGGCGTTTTCTTCCGGGCAGAACACGTTGTCCATGACGATCTCACCGGTGATCGACGCACGCAGGCCAACCTTGCCGTGAATCGCCGGAGTGCTCAGGCCCTGCCAGCCTTTTTCCAGGACAAAGCCGCGAATCTCCCCGGCATCATCCTTGGCCCAGACCACAAACACATCGGCGATCGGGCTGTTGGTGATCCACATCTTCGCGCCGGTCAGGCGGTAGCCGCCGTCGACCTTCTTCGCGCGGGTGATCATCGAGCCTGGGTCGGAGCCGTGATCCGGCTCGGTGAGGCCGAAGCAGCCGATGTATTCGCCGCTGGCCAGTTTGGGCAGGTACTTCTGCTTGGTCGCTTCGTTGCCGAACTCATAGATCGGCACCATTACCAGGGAGGACTGCACGCTCATCATCGAGCGGTAGCCAGAGTCGATGCGCTCGACTTCGCGAGCAATCAGGCCGTAGCACACGTAGTTCAGGCCGCTGCCGCCGTACTCGGCGGGGATGGTGGCGCCGAGCAGGCCGGTGTCGCCCATTTCACGGAAGATCTTCGGGTCGGTCTGCTCATGGCGGAAGGCTTCCAGTACACGGGGGGCCAGCTTGTCGGCGGCAAACTGCTGGGCGCTGTCACGCACCATGCGCTCTTCTTCGGTCAGTTGCTGGTCGAGCAGCAGCGGGTCGATCCAGTTGAAGCTTGCCTTGGCCATCGCGAAAACCTCGAAATCAGACAGTGATAGGGCGGGTATCAGCGCAGCCGCGCTGCGCTCGCCGGTGAGTGGATTGATCCTAGGCCGCTTGTGGCAGGCAGGCAAACGAGTATTGCGCACGCAGTTGTGCAATTTGCTCACTTCGAGATAGCTTTAGTCGGCCTATTTAACCGATCAAAGTGAGGGTGACGCACAGATGCGCCGCAAGATTCCCAGCACCGCCGCCCTTATCGCGTTCGAGTCCGCTGCTCGGCACCAGAGTTTTACCAAGGCGGCGCAGGAACTGAGCCTGACTCAGGGCGCTGTGTGCCGGCAGATAGCCGCGCTGGAGGCCTTCCTTAATATCGAGCTGTTCCGCCGTTCGCGCCGTGGCGTGGTGCTGACGGAGGCCGGGCAGTCCTATGCGCGGCGCGTGGCCGGGCAGCTTGATGCCGTGGAGCGCGACACCCTGGCGGTGATGGGCCAGCAGGGCGCGATGAGTATCGAACTGGCGGTGGTGCCGACCTTTGGTACGCAGTGGTTGTTGCCACGTTTGAAGGACTTTCAGCGACTGCATCCGGAGATCACGGTCAACCTGACCAACCGCACGCGGCCCTTTCTGTTTGCCGATACCGAGTTCGACGCGGCGGTGTACTTCGGTGATGGCGATTGGTCCGGTACCCAGGCCCACCTGCTGATGAGCGAAAATCCGATGCCGGTGTGCAGCCCTGCCTTGCTGGCTGGGCAGGCGGCGTTCAGTGCCGAGCAGATCGCAAGTCTGCCGCTGCTGCAGCAGACCACGCGGCCTTATGCCTGGCGCCAGTGGTTCAATGCCCAGGGGGTGAGTACCGTGCGAGACATGACCGGGCCACGTTATGAGCTGTTCTCCATGTTGGCCCAGGCGGCCATGCACGAAATGGGCGTGGCGCTGATACCGCCGTTTCTGATTCGCCGTGAGTTGGATGAGGGGCGGTTGGTGATTGCCGCGCCACTCAGTCTGCCGACGGATAAGGCGTATTACCTGATGATTCCGGAGCGCAAGTTGGAGTCAGCAGCCCTTATGCTCTTGCGGGATTGGCTGGTACGCGAGGCACACGCTTATGCCTTGGCCCATGGCCTGAAATAGACAACAGCCTGTCAGGTTGTTGGCGAAAAAGACCGTCAAGGCTTCGGCGGCAACTGGTCGTAAAATACTTTACCTCCCGAGACCGGCCTTCTAGAGTGCGCGCCGGAGGTATGTTGACCCCGTAGTCAGCTATCTGGATGGCTACACTTTCGCTACCTGCAGCAGGTCCAGGGTGTTGCATTTTTTGCACACAAACACCGCTGCAGCCCACTGAAACAGGGGTTTACTGCGCGAATAACGGCAACGCCGTTGATCTGATGGCGCTGTATTTGTTTCAAGAATGCATCGGTCTCGATTTATCCCAGCGAAAACGCTGCAGGCCTTTATCCAAAAGGCTTGCAAGGAATTGGCTGCCTATAAGGTCATGCAGTGACTTGTAGTTATCGCAAGGTTTTACTTCATAACGCCTTGAAGGCAATGGCTATCGCCTGCAAAATGCCGCGCCCCGCCATTGTGCAACTGAAGCCTGAGCGGGTTTGTGCTGATCCTCCCTAATGCCCGCGTGCCACCCGCAGTGCGCCGGTTCACCAAAAAGATCACGCAGGAGAATTGAAGTGCACATCGGTGTTCCTCTCGAAACCCATGCTGGTGAGACGCGCGTTGCCGCAACTCCCGAAACCATCAAGAAGCTGATCGGCCAAGGCCATCAGGTGACTGTTCAGACCGGTGCTGGCGTTAGCGCGAGCATTCCGGACAGCGCCTATGAAGCGGTTGGCGCGGCTATCGGCAACGATGCTGCTGCTTTTGGTGCCGATCTGGTGCTGAAAGTGGTTGCTCCAACCGATGCTGAGCTGGCGCACATGAAAGCCGGTGCCGTATTGGTGGGCATGCTCAATCCGTTCAGCAACGAGACCATCGCGCGCATCAATGCTCGCGGCGTGACCGCCTTCGCCCTGGAAGCTGCCCCGCGCACCTCCCGCGCGCAGAGCCTGGACGTGCTCAGCTCGCAGGCCAACATCGCCGGCTACAAGGCTGTGCTGCTGGCCGCGCATCACTACCCGCGCTTTATGCCGATGTTGATGACCGCTGCCGGTACCGTGAAGGCCGCGCGTATTCTGATTCTCGGCGCGGGTGTAGCTGGCCTGCAGGCCATCGCCACGGCCAAGCGCCTGGGTGCGGTGATCGAGGCTTCGGACGTGCGTCCGGCGGTGAAGGAGCAGATTGAGTCGCTCGGCGCCAAGTTCGTCGATGTGCCATTCGAGACCGATGAAGAGCGCGAATGCGCCCAGGGTGTTGGCGGCTACGCGCGGCCGATGCCGGCTTCGTGGATGGAGCGTCAGGCCAAGGCGGTGCATGAGCGCGCCAAGCAGGCTGATATCGTCATCACCACTGCACTGATCCCGGGCCGCAAGGCACCGACCCTGCTGCATGCCGCCACCGTGGCGGAAATGAAGCCGGGCTCAGTGATCATCGACCTGGCTGCAGCGCAAGGCGGCAACTGCCCGCTGACCGTCGCTGAACAGGTGGTGGTGCAGCATGGCGTGACCATCGTCGGCCACAGCAACCTGGCGGCCTTGGTGCCGGCTGATGCTTCGGCGCTTTACGCACGCAACCTGCTGGACTTCCTCAAGCTGGTTATCGACGGCGAAGGCAAGTTCCACCTCAACCTTGAAGACGACATCGTCGCCGCGTGCCTGATGTGCCGTGACGGCAACGTCGTGCGCACTAACGGCTAAGGGGAGCACCGCTCATGGATATGATTTCTGACGGCATCTACAACCTGATCATCTTCGTACTGGCCATTTACGTGGGCTACCACGTGGTATGGAACGTGACACCGGCCCTGCACACCCCGTTGATGGCAGTGACCAACGCAATTTCCGCCATCGTTATCGTCGGCGCCATGCTGGCTGCCGCGCTGACCGTGACCCCGCTCGGCAAGACCATGGGCACCCTGGCGGTGGCTCTGGCTGCGGTTAACGTGTTCGGTGGCTTCCTGGTAACCCGGCGCATGCTGGAAATGTTCAAGAAGAAAGCGCCTAAGGCGCAGGTGGAGAAGCACTGATGAGCATGAATCTGATCACTGTTCTCTACCTCGTCGCCTCGATCTGCTTTATCCAGGCGCTCAAAGGTCTGTCGCACCCGACCACGTCGCGTCGCGGCAACCTGTTCGGCATGATCGGTATGGGCATTGCTGTGCTCACCACCGTTGGCCTGATCTACAAGCTGGGTGCGGAAATCGCCACCCAGGGCATTGGCTACGTGATTGTTGGCCTGTTGGTCGGCGGCACTGCCGGTTCGATCATGGCCAAGCGCGTGGAAATGACCAAGATGCCGGAACTGGTCGCCTTCATGCACAGCATGATCGGCTTGGCAGCGGTGTTTATCGCCATTGCCGCTGTCGTTGAACCGCAGTCGCTGGGTATCGTTGCGGCGCTGGGCGATGCGATTCCGGCCGGTAACCGTCTGGAGCTGTTCCTCGGTGCGGCTATCGGTGCCATCACCTTCTCCGGATCGGTGATCGCCTTCGGTAAACTCTCGGGCAAGTACAAGTTCCGCCTGTTCCAGGGCGCCCCGGTACAGTTCAAGGGCCAACACTGGGTGAACCTGGCCATCGGTCTGGCGATTCTGGGCTTGGGCTTGGTGTACACCTTCACCGGTGATATCACCGCCTTCGCCATCCTGCTGGCCCTGGCCTTCGTCATCGGCGTGCTGATCATCATCCCGATTGGCGGTGCGGACATGCCGGTCGTCGTGTCGATGCTCAACAGCTACTCGGGCTGGGCAGCGGCCGGTATCGGCTTCTCGCTGAACAACTCGATGCTGATCATTGCCGGTTCGCTGGTAGGTTCTTCGGGCGCGATCCTCTCGTACATCATGTGCAAGGCGATGAACCGTTCGTTCTTCAACGTGATCCTCGGTGGTTTCGGTGGCGCGGCTGAAGCAGCTGGCCCTGCCGGTGCTCAGGAAGCGCGTCCGGTTAAGTCTGGCTCGTCCGACGATGCGGCTTTCCTGCTGACCAACGCCGATACCGTGATCATCGTTCCGGGTTACGGCCTGGCAGTAGCCCGTGCCCAGCACGCGTTGATGGAGTTGGCTGAGAAGCTGACCCACCGTGGCGTGACCGTGAAATACGCGATCCACCCGGTTGCCGGTCGTATGCCTGGCCACATGAACGTACTGCTGGCTGAGGCTGAAGTGCCTTACGAGCAGGTGTTCGAGATGGATGACATCAACTCCGAGTTCGGCCAGGCCGACGTGGTGCTGGTGCTCGGTGCCAACGACGTGGTCAACCCGGCGGCGAAGAACGATCCGAAGTCGCCGATCGCTGGCATGCCGATCCTCGAGGCTTATAAAGCCAAGACCGTGATCGTCAACAAGCGCTCGATGGCCAGCGGCTACGCCGGCCTGGACAACGAACTGTTCTACCTGGACAAGACCATGATGGTCTTCGGCGACGCCAAGAAAGTCATCGAAGACATGGTTAAAGCGGTCGACTAATCCTCGCTGCGACGCTGTAGAAAAAGCCCGGCTCAATAGCCGGGCTTTTTTCTGTCCACTCGATCAGAAAAGTGTTTTCCTCAAGGCAAAATCTGAAAAACAGGTCAGCTGTCACATAAGTGCAATTTGAAACTGTACCTATATGGTTTCACTGAAATTCAGTGCTAACCGCAGGTCTTTCATCTGCTTTTGTACCGTTTTTAGGCTAAAGCACTTATGGCCAGTACAGCTGAGTGTAAAACAGGTCAAACAGTTACAAAGCAAACTATCTATTTGTGCTGCAATTTCATTCAGCTGTGGCTACAGCGAAGTGGGGGCAACGGCAATAATTCTCCCATCGCAACACACCACTGACCCGCCACAAGCGGAAGGATGACCACCATGGAACGTACCCTCAGTTCCGACTTGTTTTTTGATCACAGCCAATCCACCGGCTCCAGCGCGTTGCCGCTGCGTATGCTGGCTTCTGTTCTGCAATGGCAGCGCCGCGTTGTTAGCCGCCGCCAGCTGGCTCGTCTGGACTCCCGTCTGCTCGCAGACGCCGGTATCAGCGAAGCACAGCGCCACGCTGAACTGAGCAAGCCCTTCTGGCGTTAACTGCTGCCAGGCACCGATTTCTGCTCCTCCCTTAATGGGATTTTTGAAAGCTCCAGCGCCCTGCGTGTTGGGGCTTTTTTTTATGTGCCGTGGAAAGTGCTGAAGCAATTGCGTAGCTGCAACAGTCTGCTGTGCTGTTAAGCGGTACAGTTCCTATAAAAAGCTTACTGCGCCATAACAATTTTCAGGTGCTGTCTCTGACCCTGCTGTCAGCTTGCGCGCACCATGGACTGCCCTCTTCTGTCTCTGACAAGGAATTGCGCCATGGAACGCACACTCAAACACCCATCCAACGCAACGGCTCGGGTAAACCAACCGCTCTGGTTGCGTGTCTATGCCGCGCTCTGTGGCTGGCAGCGTAATCTGCGGACTCGAAGCCAATTGGCGCGCCTCGATAGTCGTCAGCTGGCCGATGCAGGTATTACTGAGGCGCAACGACAGGTGGAGCTGGCAAAGCCGTTCTGGAGATAAATTGCCTGGCAACCAACCCGCATCGTCAAGGTCTACACTGAACCCAGCCTGTCTGTTGGGCCTTTTCAGGAGCGTGGATATGAATGCGATAAAGACCTTGAGCCTTGCGGCATTACTGGCGTTGACTGGCACGGCTAGCGCCACCAGCTTTGTGGTCACCACTGATGCGGTGGTGGGTGCGGTCGGGGCGACCTCGGAGGCGAGTTCCGATGTGTCGTCTTCCTTTACCGATGACAAAATCGTGCTAGCCGCGCGCGACGATGCCGCCGCGTTTGTTGCCAGCCAGGGCGACATCCGTGGGGCGCGCCTGGAGGCCGCTCTGCAACATATCCGTCAGCAGGTGCCGACGTTACAGGGCGACGATATGCAGTTGGCGACGGCCATCCTCAGCCTTTGAGCCTACACCGCCGGCGCTTAGCCAGAAGCGCTGGCGGAACTGTGTGGCACACTGCTCGTCTAAGCCAGTCACAAACGATGTGATGGCTGATTATTGGAGATGTCTATGCGCCCTATCTTGCTCAGTGTCGTAGTTGCAGTTGTTCTGTTCAGTGCCACTGCACAGGCGCAAACCCTGGTGGCGACCAGCAATATCATCGTACGCGCGCTGGATCGCAGCTTCGACTTCACCTCGGATACCACCACCTCGGTGCGCGACTCGAAAGTCGTGCTCGCGGCGCGTGACGATGCGGCCAGTTTCGTCGCCAGCCAAGGGCAGATCCGCGGCGCTCAGCTGGAAGCCGCTATAGACACCATCCGCAGCCAAGTGCCTGAGGCACAAGGCGCTTCCGACCTGGTATTGGCCGAAGCCATCCTGGCGCTGTGAGTTGTCCGCGTACCTGGCTGCTCGGGCTGGCGTTACTGGCCAGCACCTGCAGCCAGGCTGAGTTGCGCCTGCATCCAGCGGGCACCGAGCTAAGCCCTGCTGAGCACCAGGCCAGCCAGCAACTGCTGCAAGACGCCTTGGCTGCTTTGCCACCACGCCTCAAGCAGCAACTCGATCGTCGCGTCAGTGTGCGCTGGCGTAGCTTGCCTGCGCAGGTGTATGGCCGCGCAGGGCGGTTCAGCGGCATCGAACTGAATGCCGCGTTGCTGCCAGGGTTAAGTGACGGCAGCAGCGCCACCACCCTAACCAATCGACCCCATGGCAGCGTGCGCCAAGAGTTGCTGGCGACCGTGCTGCATGAAATCACCCATCTATATGACCGTGCCCAGCTCTGGCCACAGGCAGAGCGGCAGCTGCAAAGCCAGTGTCGGCAGCGCGAGCAGAGTCTGGGGACCGTTGGCCTACCAGATCACTGCCGCGGGCAGACGGCGCGGCGCTTTACCCTGAGCGATGATCCGCTACTGCTGGACCTGGCCGGCTGGCCACAGCAGGTCGGGCGCCGTGGTGCGCGCGAGCCGGACAATCATCAGGTCGCGCGCAGCCCGGATAGCTATGAGCTGAGCAACTCGCGCGAGTTTCTTGCGGTGAATATGGAGTACTTCCTCCTCGACCCCAGCTACGCCTGTCGCCGGCCCTCGCTGGCGCGTTACCTGAGCGCGCATTTCGCCTGGACGCCGGCGAGCCAGCAGCCTTGTGCTGAAGGCTTGGCTTACTTGAATGCCGGGCGGGACTTTGCCCGCCAACCGCTGGGCATCATCGATCCGCAGCGGGTTTATCAGGTCGATTACCTGCTGGCCGAAGCCAACGATGCACTGGCCAGCCGCTGGGGCCACAGCATGCTGCGCCTGGTCATCTGCGCGCCCGGCCGGCCGCTGGGGCCGGATTGCCGGCTGGATCTGCAGGAGCATCTGGTGCTGTCCTACCGCGCCTTTGTCGGCGACGTGCAGCTATCGAGTTGGGATGGTCTGACCGGTGTTTATCCGTCGCGGCTGTTCGTTCTGCCGCTGGAGCAGGTGATCGAGGAATACACCAAGGTCGAGCTGCGCAGCCTGGCCTCGGTGCCGCTCAAACTGGACCGTGTGCAGCTCGAACAACTGGTGACCCGCGCTGCCGAGCAGCACTGGAGTTATGACGGCAACTACTGGTTTATCTCCAACAACTGCGCCGTGGAAACCCTCAAGCTGCTGCGCAGCGGCAGCCAGCACCCGCGTCTGCACGCGCTCGACAGCATCATGCCCAACGGCTTGCTCGATACGCTGGTGGCGCGCGATTTGGCCGACCGCAATGTGCTTGACGATTCCGCCGAAGCCCTGCGTCTGGGTTATCGCTTCGACTCGTTCCGTGACCGTTACCAGGCCATGTTCAGCGTGCTTCAGGCGCAGCTGCCGATTGAGCAAACGCAGGTTGAGGACTGGCTGACCCAGCTAGCCGAGAAGCGCCAACCCTGGTTCGACCGCGCCGATCTGCGCACCAGCGCGGCGCTGTTGTTGCTCGAACAGGCGGCACTGCGTCGGCAACTGTTATTGGCTCAGGATGAACTCAAGCGCCGCTACCTCAGCGGCCGTGATGGCGTTGATCCCACGGTGAACAAGGCTGGCGGCGCGCTGCAGCAGATCCTCGCCAACAGCGATTTCCTCAGTCGCCCGGCCGAGTTACTCGAAGGTGGCTACGGCCTGCCACAGCGCGCCGAATGGCAGCGCCTGGAAACCGAAAGCCAGGCGCGCCAGCAGCAACTGCGCCAGCTCAGCGACAACCTCGACCAGGAAGTGCGCACCCTGTTGGAGCCGACGCGACTGGCCGAATTACAGGCCACTGAAGCCAACCTGACGCAACTGGGCAAGCATCTGCGCACGCTGCACAAAGCCGGCGGCGGCCTGCAGTTGCCCTAGTCCATGAGTTCCTGATCTTCCTCGGGCAACTGCGGGTCGAGGTGCAGCCACGGCAGACGGCTTTGCACCCAGATATGTCGATCCGCCGGGGCCTGCTCCGGCTCGTCCAGCGTAGCGACGGTCACATCCAGGGTCTCCGGGCTGAGCTGGGTGAACAACGCCAGATGCGCACCGCATTGCCCACAGAAATAACGCTTACAACTAGCTGACGGGGCGTACTCACGCGGTGTGCCGGCCAGCCAGCGAAAGCTCGCCAGCGGCACGGTGATCCATGTGGTGACGATGCCCCCTGTACTGCGTCGGCAGATCGAGCAATGGCAGTGGGCAATGTCCTGCAGTGGCGCCGCGAACTGATAGCGCAATGCGCCGCACTGGCAGCCACCTTGATGAATAGCAGGCATGGCGTGTCCTCATCGCAAAGGGCAGGTAAGCCAGCCTAATCCCGACATCATCCTTGCGTCACCCCTGTTGGCTGCTCAAGATGGCGGCTTAGCTGTGGCTGGAGGTTGCCGTGCTGGAGTTGCTGTTGGCCTTGTGGCCGTTGTTTGCCTTAATCGTCGCTGGGTATTACCTGCGACGCTGGGCGTTCCCCAATGAGGCGTTTTGGCCGGGTGCTGAGCGGCTGAACTATTTCATGCTGTTCCCGGCGCTACTGTTCAGCAGCCTGGCGACGGCGCCACTGGATAATCCAGCGTTGCCGCGCCTGGGTTTGGCCGTGCTGCTGGCGCTGGGCATCGCCTGGCTGGCGCTGTTGCTGGTACGGCGCCTACGGGGATGGCCAGCGGGACGTTTTGGCGCGTTCAGCCAAGGCATTCTGCGGTTCAACACTTACCTCGGTCTGGCGGCGGTGGGCAGCCTGTTTGGCCAGGAAGGCCTGACCCTGGCGGCCATCATGCTCGCCCTGATGGTGCCGACGGTGAATGTGCTCTCCGTCTGGTCGCTGACCGCCGAACGTGGCGTCAGTGCGCGCAGTCTGTTGCTGCCGATTCTGAAGAATCCGTTGATCCTCGCCTGCCTGGGCGGCGCGCTGGTCAACCTCAGCGGTCTCGGTCTACCGGGCGGCAGTGATCGGCTGCTGAGTCTATTGGCTGCCGCCAGCCTACCGCTGGGCCTGCTTTGCGTTGGTGCGGCGCTGAAACCTGAA
Organism: Pseudomonas sp. WS 5011; assembly: GCF_012985775.1. Taxonomy (NCBI): domain Bacteria; kingdom Pseudomonadati; phylum Pseudomonadota; class Gammaproteobacteria; order Pseudomonadales; family Pseudomonadaceae; genus Pseudomonas; species Pseudomonas sp. WS 5011. The sequence goes on along the minus strand of NZ_JAAQXA010000015.1, from coordinate 96,665 downwards.
CAGTTGGGTGGTGAGATTCCGGCCCTGGGGTGGAACAGCCTGCTGCGTCTGCTGGGCATGCCGATGCTGGCCTGGGCGGTGGCCTACGGTCTGCAGTTGCCGGCGATGGAAAGCACCGTATTGGTGCTGTTCTTTGCTCTGCCAACTGCACCTACAGCCTATGTATTAACCCGACAGCTGGGCGGTGACAGCCAATTGATGGCCGGCATCATCACCCTGCAAACCCTGCTGGCAGCGGCCAGTTTGCCGCTGCTGTTGCTACTGGTGGTTGGCTGATTCATATCCCAGGAAAGGTCGGGCGGATGGTCGGTGCTTGGTGGCACATATAAATTACTGTATTTATATACAGTAATTTATGGAGTCAGCCCATGTCCGTCTCTCTGCCACCGCGCGGTCGCGGTACCGCCAGTAATCCGCATAACCGTTTTGCGCCGTTGCGCATTATTGCCAGCGATGACGGCTGGTTTCAGGAGGTGCCGGCGAGCCGGGCGACCGAGGTGCGCAGCGAAACTGCAAAAAGCATCATCACCCGCAACCAGTCGCCAGACCTACCGTTTGATCGCTCGCTCAATCCCTACCGTGGCTGCGAACATGGCTGCATTTATTGCTACGCCAGGCCCAGCCACGCTTACTGGGATCTGTCGCCGGGGCTGGATTTCGAAACCAAGCTGATCGCCAAGACCAATGCCGTGGCCCTGCTCGAACAGCAGCTGAGCAAGCCTGGCTATGTCTGCGCGCCGATCAACCTGGGTTCCAATACCGATCCCTATCAACCGATCGAACGCCAGCACCTGCTGACCCGCAACAGCCTCAAGGTGCTGCTCGACTACCGTCATCCCGTGACAATCATCACCAAGGGTGCCTTGATTCTGCGTGACCTCGATCTGCTCACTGAGCTGGCGCAGCAGCGGCTGGTAGCGGTGATGATCAGCCTGACCACCCTGGATGACGAACTCAAACGCATCATGGAGCCGCGCGCCGCTGCTCCGGCAGCTCGGCTGCGGGCGATCCGCGTGTTGCGTGACAACCGTATTCCGGTCGGTGTGCTGTGCTCGCCGATGATCCCGATGATCAACGACATGGAGCTGGAGTACTTGCTGACGGCGGCCAAGGAGGCTGGCGCGCAGAGTGCCAATTACATGCTGCTGCGCCTGCCGCGTGAAGTGGCGCCATTATTCGAGGAGTGGTTGCAGGCGCACTACCCGCAGCGCGCTGAGCATGTGCTCAGCCTGATCCGGCAGAGCCGTGGCGGTGCGCTGTATGACAGCCGCTTCGGTCTGCGTTTTCGGGGTGAAGGGGCGTTTGCTGAACTGCTCGCGCAACGCTTTGCCCTGGCCAGCAAGCGCCTGGGCCTGAATCGACGCGAGGGGTTCAACCTGGACTGCACGCGCTTCTGTCCGCCGGGTGGTCAGCTGGCGCTGCTCTAATGGGCAGGCACCGTTAGAGGTTGCCGTCAGGATTTGAGGCAGTAACACTTGGCATGTGACTTGCCAGCCTGCTTGGCTGTCGCTTTAGCAGGTTTTTTCAGGTTCAGAGGTCGCAAACATGCCATACAAGCATCAGTTGATTCCGCTGCAAGGTCGCACAGGCACTGAGAGTGCCGAGGAAGCCCTGCAGACCATCGTTGATGGTTTCAAGCGCTTTCGCAGCGAAATCTTTCCGCAGCAGGAAGACCTTTTCAAAAAGCTCGCCACTGCGCAGAACCCGCGCGCGATGTTTATCACCTGCGCCGACTCGCGGGTGGTGCCGGAGTTGATCACTCAAAGCTCGCCGGGCGACCTGTTCGTCAACCGCAACGTTGGTAACGTAGTGCCGGCTTATGGCCAGATGATGGGTGGGGTGTCCACCGCTATCGAGTACGCAGTGCTTGCGCTGGGCGTGCAACACATCATCGTCTGTGGCCACTCTGACTGCGGTGCGATGAAGGCCGTGTTGGCCCCCGAAACCCTGGAGAGTATGCCGACGGTGAAAGCCTGGCTGCGTCACAGCGAAGTGGCGCTCAAGGTAGTCGAGGCGAACTGCGGCTGTGAAGGCCATGACAGGCTGGGCATTCTCACCGAGGAGAACGTGGTGGCTCAGCTCAATCACCTGTGCACTCACCCGTCGGTGGCGGCGCGGGTGGCCAGCGGCCAATTGTTTATTCACGGCTGGGTGTACGACATCGAGACCAGCGAGATCAAAGCGTACGACGCGGTGAAAGGTGAGTTTCGCTTGATTGGCGAGGGCCCGCTGCCCATGGCCACCCCCCGTGCGCGCTATCTGCCGAACAGCTAGCAGGCTGTTGAATAACCACCTGCCTAGGCAAACGCGCGCTGGGTTTAAGGCCAGTCAACCCGTCGCGCGGGTTTCATTCAGCTGCAGCTCCACACCTAGCTGCCGAGATAGGCATGGCCAGCGCTTCCAGGCCGCATCTGTTTGCGGGTTGATCAGGCGTTCGCGGTAGGCTTGCACTGAGTCCTGAGCAAAGCTGGCCTCGTTGAGCATGCCGTCGACCGCATGGTGCACGGCCTCGTCCAATTGGTTGGCAAAGGCCTCGCCAATCAATTGGTGGGTGATCAGGTTGGCCACTGTGGTATCCAGCGGAATCAATGGCGCGCCCAGGTGGGCGATGTAGCGATCATTCACTTCCTCGACCAAGCGATGGGCCAGATAGGCCTCGTCGAGTAATCCCTCCAGCCCCTCATGGCCGGCCATCAGCGCTGGCGGTTGCAGAAAAAACTGCTCAGCCACCTTGAGCACCGGTTTGATCTGCGCCTCGATTCCTGCTTCCAGCGAAACCTCATGGGCCGCCTGCAACAGCTCTGGCACCTGTTCGATATACGCGCTGACAAAACGCTGCAACACGCCGTGGGTGTCTTCATTGGGCAGGCGAATGGAGGGGTGCAATTGATCCAGGTGGGCTTGCATCTGACTAGCCAGCTGACCCGTGCTGGCTTCGTGTTGGTGCGCACGCTGAATCAGTACGTGCAAAGCGGCGATGTTCATGACTGCTCCTGAAATGAGGACATGGGCGAGAACCTTAGCTGGCTGAGCGTCTTGGCTAAGACCCGATTGTCATAATTATTAAACAGTTATGCGAGTCGGCTATATGTCGCAGCGCCAACCTCCGCCGATCCCGCGTCAGCCGTGGTCTTTAGCGTGTGGTCTGCCGTGCATGGCTCATTTCGGCTTTCGCGTTGCCAGGTGTAAGTCCGTGTCTATACTCGAATTCGAAAGGCAGTACCTGATAACTCCGAATCGGCTCTGGCATGGACAGTCCTCGCAGGCATTTTCACCGTAAAGATCTGCGCTTGCTGAGCCACTGACCGATTCGGCGGGATAACAAGAACAATTAAGGGGAACCCGCAATGATGCGACATCCACGAGTCTGGATGGGCCTCCTGTTGTGGTTGGTATTCAGCTCGGCACACGCCAGCTGGGGCATCAATATGACGCCCGGTGCCACCGAGGTCAGCCGCTCAGTATTTGATTTGCACATGACCATCTTCTGGATCTGCGTCGTCATCGGCGTGATCGTGTTCGGCGCGATGTTCTGGTCGATGCTCGTCCACCGTCGCTCAACAGGCCAGCAGCCCGCACACTTCCATGAAAGCACCACGGTCGAGATTCTCTGGACGGTTGTGCCGTTGGTGATTCTGGTGCTGATGGCGATACCGGCGACCAAGACCCTGATCGAGATCTATGACTCCAGCGAGTCCGAGCTGGATATTCAGGTCACGGGTTATCAATGGAAATGGCATTACAAATACCTGGGTGAAGATGTCGAGTTCTTCAGCAACCTGACCACGCCCAAGGATCAAATCAACAACAAGGCCACCAAGGGCGAGCACTACCTGCTCGAGGTGGACGAGCCGCTGGTGGTGCCGGTCGGCACCAAAGTGCGCTTTCTGATCACAGCCGCCGACGTGATTCACTCCTGGTGGGTGCCGGCACTTGCGGTGAAGAAGGACGCCATCCCTGGTTTTATCAACGAATCCTGGACACGTATCGACGAGCCGGGCATCTACCGTGGCCAGTGCACCGAGTTGTGCGGCAAGGATCACGGTTTTATGCCCGTGGTGGTAGAAGCCAAGTCGAAAGAGGACTACGCCACCTGGCTCGCCGAGCGCAAGGTTGCAGCGGCTGCCGAACGTGAGCTGACCACTAAAGAGTGGACCATGGACGAGTTGATGGCGCGTGGCGAGAAGTCCTACCAGACCAACTGCGCATCCTGCCACCAGCCAACCGGTGAAGGCCTGCCGCCGATGTTCCCTGCACTCAAAGGCTCGGCGATTGCCATGGGACCTGCGGCCGGTCATATCGGCATCGTGGTCAACGGCAAGTCGGGTACTTCGATGGCCGCTTTTGGCAAGCAACTCTCGGAAGTCGATATCGCCGCGATCATTACCTACGAGCGCAATGCCTGGGGCAATGCGGTAGGCGACATGGTTACGCCGAAAGACGTCCTCGCGTTCAAACAGGCTCAGGAGTAAGGACATGAGTGCAGTGATCGATCCGGGCCACGCTGGCCACGTTCATGCCGGACATGACCATCACCACGGCCCGGCCAAAGGCCTGATGCGCTGGGTGTTGACCACCAACCACAAAGACATCGGCACCATGTACCTGTGGTTCAGCTTCGCCATGTTCCTGCTGGGTGGCAGCATGGCCATGGTGATTCGTGCCGAGCTGTTCCAGCCGGGCCTGCAGATCGTGCAGCCGGAATTCTTCAACCAGATGACCACCATGCACGGCCTGATCATGGTCTTCGGTGCGGTGATGCCGGCGTTTGTTGGCCTCGCCAACTGGATGATTCCGCTGATGATCGGCGCGCCGGACATGGCCCTGCCACGGATGAACAACTTCAGCTTCTGGCTGCTGCCTGCTGCGTTCGGCATGTTGATCAGCACATTGTTTATGGAGGGCGGCGGACCGAACTTCGGCTGGACCTTCTATGCACCGCTGTCGACCACCTACGCGCCGGAATCGGTAACCTTCTTTATCTTCGCCGTGCACCTGATGGGCATCAGTTCGATCATGGGCGCGATCAACGTGGTCGCCACCATCCTCAACCTGCGCGCCCCCGGCATGACCCTGATGAAGATGCCGCTGTTCGTCTGGACCTGGCTGATCACGGCCTTCCTGCTGATCGCGGTCATGCCGGTACTGGCCGGTTGCGTGACCATGATGCTGATGGACATCCACTTCGGCACCAGCTTCTTCAGTGCCGCTGGTGGCGGTGACCCAGTGCTGTTCCAGCACGTGTTCTGGTTCTTCGGTCACCCCGAGGTGTACATCATGATCCTGCCGGCGTTCGGCGCGGTCAGTGCGATCATTCCTGCCTTCGCCCGTAAGCCGCTGTTTGGCTACACCTCGATGGTCTATGCCACCGCGTCGATCGCCTTCCTGTCGTTTATCGTCTGGGCGCACCACATGTTCACCGTCGGCATCCCGCTGACTGGCGAGCTATTTTTTATGTACGCGACCATGCTGATCGCCGTGCCGACTGGGGTGAAGGTGTTCAACTGGGCCAGCACCATGTGGCGCGGCTCGATGACCTTTGAAACGCCCATGCTGTTTTCGGTGGCCTTCGTCATCCTGTTCACCATCGGTGGCTTTTCCGGGCTGATGCTGGCCATCGCCCCGGCGGACTTCCAGTACCACGACACCTACTTTGTGGTGGCGCATTTCCACTATGTGCTGGTGCCTGGAGCGATCTTCGGCATCTTTGCCTCGGCCTACTACTGGCTGCCGAAGTGGACCGGGCACATGTATGACGAAACCCTCGGCAAGCTGCATTTCTGGATGAGCTTTATCGGTATGAACCTGGCGTTCTTCCCGATGCACTTTGTCGGCCTGGCCGGCATGCCGCGGCGTATCCCGGACTACAACATGATGTTCGCCAACTTCAACATGGTCTCGAGCATCGGCGCCTTTATGTTCGGTGCCACTCAGTTGTTGTTCCTGTTTATCGTCATCAAGTGCATCCGTGGTGGCAAACCCGCTGCGGCCAAGCCTTGGGACGGTGCCGAAGGGTTGGAGTGGACGGTGCCGTCGCCGGCGCCCTATCACACCTTCACCACGCCACCTGAAGTGAAGTAAGGACGCCGACCGATGAGCGAAGCCCTGTCGACCCGCCGCCTGGTTATCCGCCTGTCACTGGTGGTGATCGGCATGTTCGGCTTCGGCTTCGCTCTGGTGCCGATCTATGACGTGATGTGCCAGGCCTTTGGCATCAACGGCAAAACCGCCGGTGCCTATGAGGCTGGGTTGCAAAGCACCGATGAATCGCGCCAGGTGCGGGTGCAGTTTCTTGCCACCAATGCCGCTGAGATGGTCTGGGAGTTCGGCCCTCAGGCCGACGAGGTTCTGGTGCATCCGGGTGACAGCACGCAGATGCTGTTTGTCGCCTACAACCCCACCGACAAGCCGATGACCGCGCAGGCGATCCCCAGTGTGGCGCCGTCAAAAGCCGCTGCCTACTTCCACAAGACCGAGTGTTTTTGCTTTACCCAGCAGGTGCTGCAACCCGGTGAGCGTATCGAAATGCCGGTGCGGTTTATCGTCGATAGAGACTTACCGGCAGATGTTCGCCACCTGACCCTGGCCTACACCTTGTTTGATATCACCGTGCGCAAACCGCCGGTGGCACAAGCGACCCTTACCCGGGCGGCTCCATAAGGAGAACAATAAATGTCGAGTCACGAAACTCACGAAAGCTATTACGTACCGGCCCAGAGCAAGTGGCCGATCATCGCCACCCTGGGCATGCTGTTCTCGGTGTACGGCGTAGGCACCTGGTTCAATGATATGAAGGCCGATCGCGCCGACTCCAACGGCCCGCTGATCTTCTTTATCGGCGGCCTTTTTCTCGCCTATATGCTGTTCGGCTGGTTCGGCAATGTGATCAAGGAAAGCCGCTCCGGCATGTACAGCCCGCAGATGGACCGCTCGTTCCGCTGGGGCATGAGCTGGTTCATCTTTTCCGAGGTGATGTTCTTTGCGGCGTTCTTCGGCGTGCTGTTCTATGTGCGTACCTGGGCCGGCCCCTGGCTTGGTGGGGAAGGCGACAAGGGCATCGCCAATATGCTTTGGCCGGGCTTCGAGTACAGCTGGCCGATGCTCAACACGCCTGATCCGAAGCTCTATCCGGCACCGAGTGGCACCATCAGCGCCTGGGGCCTACCGCTGATCAACACCATTCTGCTGGTCACTTCCAGCTTTACCCTGACCTTTGCCCACCACGCGTTACGCAAGAACCATCGCAAACCGCTGACCCTGTGGCTGGCGCTGACAGTGATTCTCGGCATCGCCTTTCTGGTGCTGCAGGTTGAGGAATATATCCACGCCTACACCGAACTGGGCCTGACCCTGGGCTCGGGCATCTATGGCGCGACCTTCTTTATGCTCACCGGCTTTCACGGCGCCCACGTGACCTTGGGTGCACTGATGCTGAGCATTATGTTGATTCGGGTGATTCGCGGCCATTTCAGCCCCGAGCAGCACTTCGGCTTCGAAGCGGCGGCCTGGTATTGGCACTTTGTGGATGTGGTGTGGATTGGTTTGTTCGTCTTCGTTTATGTGCTGTGACGAGCCTTACCAGGTGACATGCGAGACCAGTTGGCCACTGTAGAAACCCCAGGCAATAAGGGCGACGGTCAAGGCAGTGAGGCTCACGCGTACTGTCAGCGCGTTGACCACACGGGAGGTTCTACCTTCGTCCTTGACCAGAAAGAACAGGCCACTGAATAGGCTGACCAGAGTAGCCAGTAGTAACAGGACGATCGCGGCTTTGAGCATGCGTGACTCCCAAGCGGAACTTCGGGGGAAGGGAAATGCGCTTCAGCTGCAGTATAGCCAGCTTGTTCAGGGCTTCAGGAAGGTCGCCATGAGCGCCTTCCGTCCTGGCTGGCTGCCCAGCGTACTGGTGCTGTTGCTATTTCCGTGCCTGGTCGCCCTAGGCTTCTGGCAGCTGTCGCGTGCAGAAGAAAAGCGCGAGCTGTTGGCCGCTCATCAAGCCCAGCAACTGGCCGCACCGATCAGCATCGATGAACTGGAGCGCCAGCCCAATCCGGCTTACCAACGCGTGCAGCTGCAGGGCTTTTTCGATGCGCGGCATACCCTGCTGCTGGACAACCGCACCCGCGACGGCAAGGTTGGCGTGGAAGTGCTGCAACCCTTCTATGACCAAACCAGCGGCCTCTGGCTGTTGCTCAATCGCGGCTGGCTGCCTTGGCCGGACCGTCGCATCAGTCCAACCTTCGCCACCCCGGATACGCCGCTGCGCCTGCAGGCCACGGTGTATGTGCCGCTGGGTGAGGCCTTTCAGCTGCAGGGTGCGCAACCGACTGCAGGCTGGCCGCAGGTGGTCAGCGAGGTCAAGCCGGATGACCTCTGGCAGCAACTGGGGCGTGGTGGCCTGAGCTATGAGGTGCGCCTCGAACCGGGTCCAGCTTCATTTCAAAGCGATTGGCCGGTTATCGCCATGAGCCCCGACAAGCACCTTGGCTATGCCGTGCAATGGTTCGCCCTGGCGGTGGCCTTGCTCGGTCTGTTTATCTATCTCGGTCTATCTAATGCACGGGAGACTCGCCATGAACCCAGCCATCGCCCTGCCTGAAGTGTCACCCAGCCAGCGTCGCCGCGGGCGGCTGCAACTGATCCTGATTCTGGCCGTGGTGATCGGCCCGATGCTTCTGGCCAGTGCCATGTACCAGTGGCGTTTCTGGGTGCCGGAAACCCGCAGCTACCACGGCGAACTGATTGGCACCGGGCAGACCCGCGCCGACCTCGGCGTAGTCGGTGCCGATGAGCAGCGCTGGCAACTGCTGGTCACTGTTCCGGATGCCTGTGATGCCGCCTGCAAGGAACTGGTGTTCCTCGCCCGTCAGGTGCATATCGGCCTCAACCGGGATGTCGCCCGCGCTGCCCATGGCCTGGCCACTGCTCAACCCATTGCTGGCGATTATGACGCCCAGCTGCGCCGTGAATACCCGCAACTGGCGCGCTATCAGCTGCAACTGGATGCCTATGGCAAGACGGCCGGCTCCGCCTCCGGCGCGCAGCTGTGGATCGTCGACCCGCACGGCAATCTGGTGCTGCGTTATGACGCCACCAGCAAGGGCAAGGCGATTCTCAATGACCTGCGGCATCTTTTGAAAATTTCCCAGATCGGCTAATGCTGGCAACGGCTAAGGACTGATGATGAGCAAGCCTGGTTACCGTTTTGCCCTGTTCGCCACGCTGTTGGCGGTCGTGGTGGTGCTGCTCGGTGCCTATACCCGCTTGACCCACGCAGGCTTAGGTTGCCCGGACTGGCCTGGTTGCTACGGTTTTATTGGCGTACCGATGAGCGAGCACAAGCAGACCCTGGCCGAAGCGCGTTTTCCCGACGCGCCAGTGGAAGTGGCCAAGGGCTGGTACGAGATGATCCACCGCTATTTTGCCGGTGCTCTGGGGCTGGTGATTCTTGGCCTGGCGGTGCAGGCGCTACGCCGTCGGAGTGAGGCGGGACAGCCACTCAAACTGCCGCTGTTCTTGTTGGGCCTGGTGACGCTGCAGGCCGCTTTCGGCATGTGGACGGTGACCCTTAAACTCTGGCCGCAAGTCGTTACCGCACATCTGCTCGGCGGTTTCGCCACCCTCAGTCTGTTATTTCTTTTAACCCTGCGCCTATCCGGCAAGCTGGCCGCCTTGGCCAATCTTCCCGCACGACTGCGTAACCTGGCTGCGCTCGGCCTGCTGTTGGTGATCGGGCAGATCGCTCTCGGTGGCTGGGTCAGCAGCAACTACGCGGCGGTCGCCTGCGTCGATCTGCCGACCTGTCATGGCGAATGGTGGCCGGCGATGGACTTCGCCAATGGCTTTCACCTGACCCAACATATCGGCCCCAACTACCTCGGCGGCCAGCTCGACAGCGACGCGCGCACCGCCATCCATATGACCCACCGTATCGGCGCGCTGCTGGTGACCCTGGTGCTGCTGCTCCTGGCCTGGCAACTGCAACGCAATGGTCTGGCGCGCCTGGCCGGTTTGCTGGTGCTGGCCCTGGCGGTGCAGATCAGCCTGGGCATCAGCAACGTGGTGTTTCACCTGCCGTTGCTGGTGGCAGTGGCGCACAACCTCGGCGGCGCGGCGCTGCTGCTGACCCTGGTACTGATCAATTACCGGTTGCGCAGCCCTGCACGGCTGGCATCTCCCGCGACAGATACGCCCGTCGGCTTCACTGCGCTGCCCGGCAAATAACCAGAACAATCAAGGAGAGACCTTATGGCTACTCTAGTGCGCGAACAGCAAGCCCACGCCACGTGGCGCGATTATCTGGAGCTGACCAAACCCCGGGTGGTGGTGCTGATGCTGATCACCTCCTTGGTCGGCATGTTTCTCGCCACCCGCGCAGGTGTCGCTTGGCAGGTTCTTATTTTCGGCAACCTCGGTATCGGCCTGTGCGCGGGGGCTGCGGCAGCGGTTAACCATGTGGTCGATCGGCGTATCGATTCGATTATGGCGCGCACCCACAAGCGGCCAGTTACGGCCGGGCGTTTGTCGCCGATTGCGGCGCTGGGCTTTGCCCTGCTGCTGGCGGTGGCCGGGATGGCCCTGCTGCTGACCTTCACCAACGAGCTGGCCGCCTGGCTGACCCTGGCCTCGTTGCTCGGTTATGCGGTGCTCTACACCGGCTTTCTCAAGCGCGCTACGCCACAGAACATCGTGATCGGTGGCCTGGCCGGCGCTGCGCCACCGTTGCTCGGCTGGGTCGCGGTTACCGGGCACGTCAGCGCCGAACCGCTGCTGCTGGTGCTGATCATCTTCGCCTGGACGCCGCCGCACTTCTGGGCCCTGGCCATCCACCGCAAAGAGGAGTATGCCAAGGCCGATATCCCCATGCTGCCGGTGACCCACGGCGAGCACTACACCAAGGTGCATATCCTGCTCTACACCCTGGTCATGTTTGCTGTGACTCTGTTGCCTTACGCCATTCATATGAGCGGGCTGCTCTATCTGGCCTGTGCGGTGGTGCTGGGTGGGCGCTTCCTGCATTGGGCGGTGGTGCTGTACCGTGACAGCAAACCGCATGCGGCGATCAACACCTTCAAATACAGCATCTGGTATCTTTTCGCGCTGTTTATCGCCCTGCTGGTCGACCACTATCTGCTGTTAAACCTGTAATCGTTGGTGCCATGACCCGAACCCAGATCACCGTTTTTGTTCTCGTTGCTATCGTCGCCCTGGTGCTGGGCCTGACCGTCAACAAGGTGCTGACCAGCAAGGGCCAGGGTAATCCCACGGTGCTGCTAGATGCCGGCATCGTGCTGCTGCCACAAAGCCGCAACCTGCCAGAGCTGAGCCTGACCAATCAGGATGGGCAGACCGTGGCGGTTGATCAGCTCAAGGACCAGTGGAGCCTGCTGTTCTTCGGCTACACCTTTTGCCCGGATATCTGCCCGGCCACCCTCGCCCAGCTGCGTCAGCTGCAGGGCCAGCTACCGCCGGAAACCCTGGCTAAGCTGCGCATCGTGCTGGTCACGGTGGATCCGCACCGCGACACCCCGGAGCAGTTGAAGAAGTACCTGGAGTATTTCGATGCCGGTTTTATCGGCCTGACCGGCGAAGAGGCGATCATCCAGAAGCTGGCCAACGGCGTAAGCATTCCGTTTATCCCTGCCGATACCAGCAAGGAAAACTATACCGTCGATCACAGCGGCAACCTGGTGCTGATCGGCCCGGACGGCAAGCAGCGTGGCTTTATCCGCGCGCCTATCAACAACACCAAGCTGGCCGCGCAGCTGCCCGGCCTACTCGATCGTCCGTAACCAACTATTTGGCAAATAGCTGGCTGATGTCCTTGAACGCCTTGAACTCCAGGGCGTTGCCGCACGGGTCGAGCAGGAACAACGTGGCCTGCTCGCCAACCTGGCCGGCGAAACGCACATAGGGCTCGATCACAAATGGCGTGCCCTTGGCCTGTAGTCGCCCCGCAAGTACCTGCCAATCATCCCAGCCCAATACCACACCGAAATGCGGCACCGGCACGTCGTGGCCGTCCACCGGGTTGCTGTGCGCGGCTTCCTGATAGGCCATCTTCGGCGCCTGGTGGATCACCAGTTGGTGGCCGAAGAAGTCGAAATCCACCCAGTGGTCGCTACTACGGCCCTCGGCACAGCCGAACACCTCGCCGTAGAAGTGCCGTGCAGCTGCCAGGTCGTAAACGGGAATTGCCAGGTGAAAGGGTGCGAGCGCCATGCTGGAGTTCCTTGAAAGGGCGGTCTGCTGATTCTCAGCAACAGCGATTCTGATTAAAAACGAATATCCTTGCTCGCAAGCACAAACAAAATTGATCAGTCGAGGCGTCGATGCTGCGCGAATTGAAAACCTTTGTGGCGGTGGCGCGGCATGGCACCTTCGCGGCGGCGGGTCAGCAGGTTGGCCTGACTCAGTCGGCGGTCAGCGCGCAGATGCGTGTGCTGGAGCAGGGGCTGGGCGTCCGCTTGTTCGAGCGCAGTGGACGCTCGGCGGTGCTCAATGCGGCCGGTCGGCATGCCTTGCCGCTGGCGGAGCAGATGCTTGGGCTCTATACGCAGATGGCCCTGCCGACCAGCGCGGCCGAGTGGCAGGGCGAGCTCATGGTCGGCGCGATTGCTACGTTGCAGACCGGCCTGCTGCCCGAAGCCCTGCCGCGTTTCCGCGCGGCCGCTCCACGCGTCGAGCTGAAGCTGGTGCCGGGGGTGTCCTTGAACCTGCTGAGCCAGATCGATGCCGGCGAACTGGACCTGGCGCTGCTGATCAAGCCGCCGTTCGAGCTACCCAAAGAGCTGTTGCAGATCAGTCTGGCGCGCGAGCCGTTTGTGCTGATCACTCCGCTCGGTGTGACGGCGGATGATCCGTTGCAGATCCTCGCCGAGCAGCCGTTCGTGCGTTACGACCGGCGCTCGTTTGGCGGGCGGCGGGTCAACCAGTTCATCCGCGAGCAGCGCCTGACGGTGCAGGAAGCGTTGGAGCTGGACGAGCTGGAAGCCATCGTGCGAATGGTCGAGTGCGGGCTTGGCGTCTCGCTGATTCCGCGTGCGGGTCTGTGGCTGCAGCGGCCAACACAGTTGCGGGTGATTGAGCTGGGCGAGCTGACCTTCCACCGCGAACTGGTGGCGATCTTGCGCCGCGCTCAGCGTCAGCCCGCGCTGGATTGCTTGCTGGAGTGCTTGCGCGAGGCGGCCCTAAACGACAAACCCCGCACGGGGCGGGGTTTGGCAGAGGGTGCAGCTAACGCGGCGTCTTAGAACGCCGGAACTACGGCGCCCTGATACTTCTCAGCGATAAAGGCTTTCACTTCGGCGCTGTTCAGCGCCTTGGCCAGTTTCTGCAGGGCGGCGTTATCCTTGTTGTCGGCACGCGCAACCAGGATGTTGACGTACGGCGAGTCGCTGCCTTCGATGATCAGCGCATCCTTGGTCGGGTTGAGCTTGGCTTCCAGGGCGTAGTTGGTGTTGATCAGCGCCAGGTCGACCTGGGTCAGCACGCGCGGCAGGGTGGCCGCTTCCAGTTCACGCACCTTGATGGTTTTCGGGTTCTCGACGATGTCTTTTGGCGTGGCGAGGATGCCGGCTTCCGGCTTCAGGGTAATCACCCCGGCCTTTTGCAGCAGCAACAGGGCGCGGCCGCCGTTGGTGGCGTCGTTAGGGATGACCACGTTGGCGCCTTGCGGCAGGTCGGCCAGGGTTTTGTGTTGGCTGGAGTAGGCGCCGAAGGGCTCGACGTGTACGCCGGCTACGCTGACCAGCTCGGTGCCACGGCTCTTGTTGAATTCATCCAGGTACGGCTGATGCTGGAAGAAATTGGCATCCAGGCGCTTCTCGGCAACTTGCACGTTCGGCTGCACGTAGTCAGTGAAGACCTTGATGTTCAGCTCAACGCCTTCTTTGGCCAGGGCCGGCTTAACGAACTCGAGGATTTCCGCGTGCGGTACGGCAGTGGCCGCGACGCTCAGGCTTTCGGCCTGGGCGGAGAAGGCTGCCAGGGCAGCGAATGCAGCGATCAGTTTTTTCATCGTAAAGCTCCTTGTGGGATGTGTGCGGAGTCCGGCAGGTAACCGGTATTCCGCGATTTTGTGTGCCCCGTGGGGCACCTTATTTTCTGGAAAAGTGCACCACCAGCTTGTCGCCGACGGTTTGTAGAATCTGTACCAGCACCAGCAGGAGGATCACCGTCACCGCCATCACGTCCGGCTGATAACGCTGATAGCCATAACGCACGGCCAGGTCGCCGAGGCCGCCGCCGCCAATCAGGCCGCTCATGGCGGTGTAGGACACCAAGGTGATCGCCGTTACGGTGATGGCCGCGATAATGCCGGGCAGCGCCTCGGGCAGCAGCGCGTTGACCACGATCTGCCGGGTGGTCGCGCCCATGGCCTGGGTCGCTTCGATAATGCCGCGGTCGACTTCACGCAGCGCGGTTTCCACCAGGCGCGCGAAGAACGGCGTGGCCCCAACTACCAGCGGCGGGATGGCCCCGGCGACGCCCAGCGAGGTGCCGGTGACGATTACCGTGAAGGGGATCATCACGATCAGCAGGATCACGAACGGCACAGAGCGCAGGATATTCACCAGCAGCGACAGGAAGCCGTAGAAGGCCTTTTGCTCGAACATCTGCCGTGGGCTGGTGAGAAACAGCAGCACACCCAGCGGCAGGCCGAGCAGCACGGTAAACAGCATGGAGCCGCCGAGCATGCTCAGGGTGTCCAGGCTGGCGTAGCCGATTTCCGCCCAATCAACGTTGGGTAGCAGGCGAGTCAGTAAGGCTTCCATCAGCGCAGCACCTCCAGATGAACGTCGGCGGCTTCGAAACGCGCCAGCGCGGCGTCGAGATCGCCGCCGGTCAGTGCCAGGGTCAGCTGGCCGTAGGGGGTGTCCTTGATGCGGTCGATACGCCCCGCGAGGATGCTGTAATCCACTCCGGTTTCGCGGGCCACGGTGCCCAGCAGCGGCGCGTAGGTGGCCTCGCCCTGGAAGGTCAGACGCAGGATGCGCCCGGCGACATGGGCAAAATCGTCACGCTGTTCGTTCTCGTCGATCTGCTCGGCTTCCTGCACAAAGCGCTTGGTGGTGGCGTGCTGCGGGTGCAGAAACACCTCGGCCACCGGGCCGGATTCGACAATTACCCCGGCATCCATCACCGCCACGCGGTCGCAGACTCGGCGGATCACGTCCATCTCGTGGGTGATCAGCACGATGGTCAGGTTCAGCTCGCGGTTGATCTCGGCCAGTAGCTGTAACACCGAGGCGGTGGTCTGCGGATCAAGGGCGCTGGTGGCCTCGTCGCACAGCAGAATCTTCGGTTCGGTGGCCAGGGCGCGGGCGATGCCGACGCGCTGTTTCTGTCCGCCGGAGAGCTGCGCCGGGTACTTGTTGGCGTGATCGCTGAGACCGACCCGCGCCAGCAACTCGGCAACGCGGGCATTGATCGCGCTGCGCGGCATCTCGCCGGCCAGCTTGAGCGGTAGGGCGACGTTGTCGGCGACGGTCTTCGATGAGAGCAGATTGAAGTGCTGGAAGATCATCCCGACCTGCTGACGAAAGCGCCGCAAGCCGCTGGCGTCGAGCGCGGTGACATCTTCGCCGTCGATCTCGATGCGCCCGCCGGAAGGCTGTTCCAGGCGGTTGATCAGGCGCAGCAGGGTGCTTTTACCGGCGCCGGAGTGACCGATGATGCCGAACACTTCGCCCCGGGCAATCTGCAGATCGCTCGGTTGCAACGCGGGGATGTCCTGACCACTGACGCGATACGCCTTGTGGACCTGGTGAAAATTGATCACGGGATAAACCTTTTGGGTTTTTCGGGCTGCCGGGTAGGCCGAAACGGCGGCTAGTCTACCCGGCGCTGTTTAGGTCGCAAAAATCTTTGTAGACCTATGGTTATAGCTAAATTGCATTAGATGGCTGACTGCTATGGGCAGTGTAGCCAGCGCCAATGCAAACGACCGGGCAAGCCCGGTCGTGATCGCAGCGCAACGTGGTTAACGCTGCGGGCTAAGCACCAGCTGCGGCACCTGAGCGGGCTTGATCACCTGACTTATGCGCGGGCTGAAACTCGGGTCCAGGCGCTTGATCCGCGCATTGAGCAGGGAGGCGACCCAGGGGAAATCCTTGGCCTGGCGCACTTCGATGCGCACCGCGCAGTTGAACGCGACCATATCCGCCGCCACACCGTCGAGCAGGCTGCGCAGGCGCTCGTTGTCCTGGTTATCCAGCATCGGCATGCCAATCACGCTGCTGGCGGCGGCGGGGTTGATCAGCCTCGCCTGCAGCTTGGCTGGTGCGTGCTCTTCGGCTGGCGGGGTATTCGGCAGCTGAGTGGCCTGAATCGCGGCGGCCTGCCGTTCGGCCGCCAGACGCAACTGGCGCGCTTGCTCCAGACGGGCGGCTTCGGCCTGGGCAGCCGCTTGCTCGGCGGCACGGCGACGTTGTTCGGTAGCGGCCAGTTCGGCTTCACGGGCTTGGGTGATGGCGCCATCCAGGCCGGTGGTCAGTGCCGGTGCCTGCGGCATCAGGCTGCGAGCGCGGCTCAGGGCTTTGGTGGCGTTATCCAGATCACCGGCCTGCAGGGCTTTCTGGCCCTGTTGCAGATGGGCTTCGGCGAGTTGGCGCTGGTATTGCTCCAGGCGGGTATCGCCGGCGGCGCGTTGCTGCAGGCTGCCAAGCTGGCTCTCGGCGCTGCTAAGGTCGCCGCTGGCCAGGCTCTGATCGAGCTGGCGAAAAGCGCTGACCAAGTCATCCACCGGTAAGTTGGCCGGTTGCTGCGGCGCACTTTGGCAGCCGGCCAGCAGCAGAACCAGGCTCAGGGCAAAACCACGGAAAACGAACGATTTCATGACTGCGCGTCTCGAATTGTGCAAAAAACGCGCAAGTTTACACTGCGCCGCCTGACACAACCAATTTTTCAGGCGGTGCGTCTGGGAAGGGCAAAACTCAGTAGAAACAATGCTGCGGCGCTGACCACAATGGACGGCCCGGCCGGCGTGTCCTGAAACCACGACAGGCTCAGCCCAGCGCATACCGCGACGATGCCCAGTAGGCTCGCGCCGAACGCCATCTGTTCCGGGGTGCGCGCATGGCGCTGGGCGGCAGCGGCCGGAATGATCAGCAGGGAGGTGATTAGCAGCACGCCGACGATCTTCATCGCCACGGCGATCACCACCGCAATCAACAACATCAGGCTCAGACGAATTGCCGCCACCGGCAGGCCTTCGACCTTGGCCAGCTCTTCATGCACGGTAATCGCCAGCAACGGCCGCCACAGCAGGGCCAGCAGCACCAGCACCAGGGCGCTACCGCCGATGATCCAAGCGAGATCAGTGGGGCCGACCGCCAGCAGGTCGCCGAATAGATAGCCCATCAGGTCGATGCGCACATCCTGCATAAAGCTCAGTACTACCAGGCCCAGCGACAAGGTGCTGTGGGCGAGGATGCCGAGCAGGGTGTCGGAGGCCAGCGGCTGGCGGCTTTGCAGGGTCACCAGCAATACCGCCAGGAGCACGCAGCCGACGGTAACCGCCAGGGTCGGGCTGACATCCAGCATCAGGCCCAGGGCAACGCCAAGCAACGCGGCATGTGACAGGGTGTCGCCGAAATAAGCCATGCGCCGCCACACCACAAAGGAACCCAGCGGGCCGGCGACTAGCGCCAGGGCGAGGCCGGCGAGCAGGGCGTTGAGCAGAAAATCAGCCATGCTTGCAGCCATCTCCGTGAATATGCGGTTTTACCGGGCCTTTGATGCTCAGGCCCGCAGGTGCCTCGGTAACTACCGCGCCATGCAGATCGTGCTCATGGTCATGGTGGTGGGTGTAGACGGCCAGGCTCTTGGCGTCCTCGCCGAACAGCTCGACAAAGGCCGGATCAAAGCTGACCTGTTCCGGGTGCCCGGAACAGCAGACGTGGCGGTTGAGGCAGACCACCTGATCAGTGGTGCTCATCACCAGGTGCAGGTCGTGGGAGACCATCAGCACGCCGCAGCCATGACGGTCGCGTAGTTGGGTGATCAGGCGGTACAGCTCGGCCTGGCCGGCGACATCGACGCCCTGTACCGGCTCATCCAGTACCAGCAGTTCCGGCTTGCGCAATAGAGCACGTGCCAGCAGCACGCGCTGCAGTTCGCCGCCGGAGATGCTTTGCAGCGGGCTGTCGATTACCTGTTCCGCGCCCACTTCGGCCAACGCATCCTGCACATCCGCGCGGCTGACGCCCGGCACCAGGCGTAGAAAGCGCAGCACCGAGAGCGGCAGGGTGGCATCCACATGCAGCTTTTGCGGCATATAGCCGACGCGCAGTTTGGGCTTGCGCCAGACGCTGCCGCTGTCCGGCTTGAGCAGGCCGAGTACAGCGCGCACCAGGGTGGTTTTACCGGCGCCGTTGGGGCCGATCAGGGTGACGATTTCCCCAGGTTTCACGCTGAGCTGTACATCCTGCAGCACATGCTGCCCGGCGAAGGTCACGCCCACTCCGTTGAGGCGGATCAGGGCGTCGCTCATGTCGGCTCCTGGCAGCCTGCGCAGAGGCCGACCACTTCCACTGTCTGGCTTTCCACGGCAAAGCCGACACCGGCCGCGCTGCTGATAATGGCGTCGCTGATCGTGGCCTGTTCCAGCTCGATGGCCGCATTGCAGCTTCGGCAGATCAGGAACTGGCCCTGGTGAGCGTGTTCCGGGTGGCTGCAGCCGACAAAGGCGTTAAGCGAGGCGATGCGGTGCACCAGGCCGTTTTCCAGCAGGAAATCCAGGGCGCGGTACACCGTCGGCGGCGCGGCGCGGCGGCCGTCTTCGTCGCTCAACACGCCGAGAATGTCGTAGGCGCCCAGCGGTTTGTGGCTGGCCCAGACCAGTTCCAGCACGCGTTTACGTAAGGTGGTCAGGCGCAGCCCCTGGCGCGTGCAGATGCTTTCCGCCTCGGCCAGGGCATGGCTGACGCAATGAGAATGGTCGTGTGGGCGTGAGGCCAGGGGCGCTTGAGTCATGGGCAACGACGAATAAGGTGAGAGACGTTATTATATTACCCGTTCCTTCCCGCTTGAGTGCTCTCCGTGTTGCGTCTTTTTCCGGCTTTTGCCCTGTTGTTTATCACTTTTCCCCTGAGTTTCGCGGTTCACGCCGATGTGCGCGTACTGACCAGCATCAAGCCGCTGCAGCTGATTGCCGCTGCTGTGCTGGATGGCGTTGGCCAGCCTGATGTACTGCTGCCGCCTGGCGCTTCACCGCACCACTATGCGCTGCGCCCCTCCGATGTGCGCAGCGTGCGCGAAGCCGACCTGCTGTACTGGATCGGTCCGGATCTGGAAAGCTTCCTGCCGCGTGTGCTGGCTGGCCGCGATAAGCCGAGTGTGGCGGTGCAGGATGTTCCAGGTATGTCCTTGCGTCATTTTGGCGACAGCGATGCGCAACACGCCGAGCATGAGGATGATCACGCAGATCACGCAGATCACGCAGATCACGCAGATCACGCGCATGCCGCTGACCAGCATGACCACGCCCACCGCCCCGGCAGCCTGGACGCGCACCTCTGGTTGCTGCCGGCCAATGCCCGGGTGATTGCCGGCAAGATCGCCACCGACCTGGCGCAAGCCGACCCGGCCAATGCCGCGCGTTACCAGGCCAATGCCAAGGCATTCGGCGAGCGTCTGGATGCTCTGGATCAGCGCCTGAAAAGTCGCCTGAACGGCCTGGCTGGCAAGCCCTACTTCGTTTTCCACGAAGCCTACGACTACTTCGAGGCAGCCTATGGCCTCAAGCACGCCGGGGTATTCAGTGTGCTCGGCGAGGTGCAGCCCGGTGCCCAGCACGTGGCTGCCATGCGCGAACGCTTGCAGCAGGCCGGCCCGAGTTGTGTGTTCAGCGAGCCGCCGTTTCGCCCGCGCCTGGCGCAAACCCTGACCGCCGGCCTGCCGGTCACCTTGGCTGAGTTAGACGCTATGGGCGGCGCTTTGCCAGTGGATGCTGGCGGCTACGAAGCCCTGCTGGAAAACATGGCGGGCGAATTGGCCGGGTGTCTCGAGGCGCTGTAATCAGCGCCCGGACTTTAGAAGGCGAACGGTAGCGCCAGCTCAACCTGCTGACGCTGGGCCAGGCGGCGCTGGAATTCTGCCGGGTCGTGGATCAGCACTTCTTGGCCGGCGAAGGATTCGGCAGCGATCAGGCGTGACAGCCAGAAGCGCACACAGGCGATGCGCAGCATGGCCGGCCACAGTTCAGCTTCGGCCGCGGTAAAGGGTCGTAAACCAGCGTAGGCGCCTAGCAGTGCCTGCGCGCGCTTGCTGTCGAGGCTGCCGTCATCCCGCGAGCACCAGTCGTTCAGGGCAATCGCCAAGTCATAGAGCATCGGCCCCGAACAGGCGTTGTAGAAGTCGATCACTCCGGCCAGGTGGTTACCGTCGAACAGCACGTTGTCGCGGAACAGGTCGGCATGCAGGTTGGCCTGCGGCAAGGCGAGGATGCGCGGCTTCAGCGTGTGGATCTCCGCCAGTGCATCACGCAGCAGTGGCACCTGTTCATCAGGCAACTTCAGGGCCAGGCTTGGCCCTTCGGCGAGCATCCAGTCCAGCCCCCGATCACTCTTGCGCGGCAGCGGCTGATTGCGCGTGGCCAGGTGGATGCGCGCCAGCAGCGCACCGACTTCCTGACAGTGATGCGGGTTGGCTTCATGTACATGCTTGCCGGCCAGGCGCGGTTGCAGCAGCGCCGGTTTTGCCGCCAGGCTGCGCAGCGCTTCGCCGCTGGTCGTACGCAGGGCGTAGGGCACCGGCAGGCCGGCGTCGTGCAGCACGTCCAGCAGTTCTATAAAGAAGGGCAAGTCGGCGCTTGGGCCGCGCTCGATCAGGGTCAGAACGAATTCGCCCTGCTCCAGGCTGACGAAGAAATTGCTGTTCTCGCTGCCAGCAGCAATACCCTGGAAGTCGCGCAAGCGACCCAGGCCATAGGGGGCGAGAAACACCTCGAGCTCGTGGCGCTCAAGCGGGGTAAACACCGACATTGCAGAACTGCCTTCTTACCAGCTGAAAATTTCCCAGGCCGGAATCAACATATCCGGGCTGTCCGAGCGGACGAAGTTGCCATCGCTGCCATCGGCGCGTACCAGGAAGTACGGCTTGCCGCCTTTAGGGATGACCTTGACCGCGTAGAGAAAACCGTTGACCCGGTATTCATGGATGGTGCGGTCGCCGTCTTGGCGAATGGTTACATCCGGGTCGGCCGAAACCGGATCTTCGGCGTGGGCGACCAGGGTGGTGAATGCCAGCAGGCTGGCGAGCAACAGGCGATTGAGTGCGCGCATGATAACCTTGTCCCTTTGATTCCAATGGTGCGGCCATTCTACCGCCGCCCCCGCCGAAAAGGTTGATCCTGCTCATGAGCCAAGCCCCTCTCGTTCTGGTTGACGGTTCGTCATACCTTTACCGTGCCTTCCATGCCCTGCCGCCGCTGACCACCTCCAAGGGCTTGCCCACCGGTGCGGTGAAGGGCGTGCTGAACATGCTCAAGAGCCTGCGCAAGCAGTACCCGAAAAGCCCATTTGCCGTGGTGTTCGACGCCAAGGGGGGCACCTTCCGCGATGAAATGTTCGCCGAGTACAAGGCCAATCGCCCGTCCATGCCCGATGAGTTGCGCGTTCAGGTCGAGCCGCTGCACGCCAGCGTCAAGGCCATGGGCTACCCGCTGCTGTGTGTCGAGGGCGTTGAGGCCGATGACGTGATCGGCACCCTGGCCCGCCAGTGCGCAGCCGAGGGCCGTGACGTGGTGATCTCCACCGGCGACAAGGACATGGCTCAACTGGTTTGCCCGCACGTTACGCTGGTCAACACCATGACCGGTAGCGTCTACGACATCGATGGCGTGAAAGCGAAATTCGGTGTCGGTCCTGAGCTGATCATCGATTACCTGGCGCTGATGGGCGATAAGGTCGACAACATTCCCGGCGTGCCGGGCGTGGGCGAGAAGACCGCGCTGGGCCTGCTGGTCGGCGTCGGCGGCGGTCTGGATGTGCTCTACGCCAATCTCGACAAGGTGCCGGAATTGCCGATTCGTGGGGCCAAGACCCTGCCGGCCAAGCTCGCTGAGCACAAGGACATGGCCTACCTGTCTTACGCCCTGGCGACCATCAAGCTGGATGTGCCGCTGAATATCGCTATCGACTCGCTGCACCCCGGCGAGATGGATGTACCTGCACTGGTCGAGCTGTACGCCGAGCTGGAATTCAAAACCTGGCGTGATGAACTGCTGCGTAGCAATCCGGCCCCGGCGGTCAAAGCCCCGGGCGCAGCGCCTGCCGATGACCTGTTTGCTCTGGCGCCCAGCGCCAGTGCCGCTGCTGTCCTCACGCCGGCCAATTCGGCCGCTGATGCTCCGACTGTCGAGGCTGAGGTTGCCGAGTTGCCCACAGCGGCTGCGTTGGGCGATTACCAGTGCGTTCTGACGCAGGCGCAGTTCGACGAGTGGCTGGAAAAACTGCGCAACGCTGAGTTGATTGCCTTTGACACCGAAACCACTGGCCTGGATGCACAAAAGGCTCAGTTGGTTGGCCTGTCCTTTGCGGTCAAGGCCGGCGAAGCAGCCTATATCCCGGTCGCCCACTCCTATATGGGCGTGCCGACCCAGCTGGATCGCGATGCGGTGCTCAAGGCGCTGAAGCCGATTCTAGAGGACCCGAACAAGGCCAAGGTCGGCCAGCACGCCAAGTACGACATCAATATCCTCGCCAATGCCAGCACGCCCATCGCGGTGCAGGGCGTGGCATTCGACACCATGCTCGAATCCTATGTGCTGGATTCCACCGCCACCCGTCACGACATGGACAGCCTGGCGCTCAAGTACCTGGATCACAGCAACATCCGCTTCGAGGACATCGCCGGCAAAGGCGCCAAGCAGCTGACCTTCGACCAGATCGACCTGGCCCAGGCTGCACCCTATGCCGCCGAAGATGCCGATGTGACCCTGCGTCTGCACCAGCACCTGTGGAGCAAACTGTCGGCCGAGCCGAGCCTGGCCAAGGTGCTGCAGGAAATCGAAATGCCACTGGTGCCGGTGCTGGCGCGTATCGAACGCCAGGGGGCGCTAGTGGATGCCAACCTGCTCGGCCTGCAAAGCAACGAATTGGGCGAAAAGCTGGTGGCCCTGGAGCGTCAGGCCTTCGAAATTGCTGGTGAGGAATTCAACCTGGCGTCACCCAAGCAGCTGGGCGTAATTCTCTACGAGAAACTGGGTTTGCCGGTGCTTAGCAAAACCGCCAAGGGTCAGGCTTCGACGGCTGAAGCGGTGTTGGCCGAACTGGCCGAACAGGACTTCGAGCTGCCCAAGGTACTGATGCAGTACCGTTCCTTAAGCAAGCTGAAAAGTACTTACACCGACCGTTTGCCGGAGCAGATCAACCCGCGCACCGGGCGTATCCACACCAGCTATCACCAGGCGGTGGCCGCGACCGGGCGCTTGTCGTCCACCGACCCGAACCTGCAGAACATCCCGATCCGCACTGCTGAAGGTCGGCGTATTCGCCAGGCCTTTGTCGCGCCGACGGGCTATAAGCTGCTGGCGGCGGACTATTCGCAGATCGAGCTGCGCATCATGGCCCACCTGGCAAAGGACGAAAGCCTGCTGGATGCCTTCCGCCATGGCCGCGATGTGCACAAGGCCACCGCTGCAGAAGTGTTTGGCGTGCCGCTGGAGGAGGTCACCAGTGATCAGCGCCGCAGCGCCAAGGCGATCAACTTCGGTCTGATCTACGGCATGAGCGCGTTCGGCCTGGCTAAGCAGATTGGCTGCGACCGCAAGCAGGCGCAGGCCTATATCGATGTGTATTTTGCCCGTTACCCCGGCGTGCTTGCCTATATGGAGCGCACCCGCGAGCAGGCTTCCGAGCAGGGTTTTGTCGAAACCCTGTTCGGCCGTCGCCTGTACCTGCCGGATATCCACGCGAAGAACCAGGCGCTGCGTAAAGGCGCCGAGCGCACCGCGATCAACGCGCCGATGCAGGGCACGGCGGCGGACATCATCAAGCGCGCCATGGTCACCGTGGACGGCTGGCTCAGTGAGTCTGGTCTGGATGCCAAGGTTATCCTGCAGGTACACGACGAACTGGTGCTGGAGGTGCGTGAGGATCTGGTCGAACAGGTGCGCGAGCAGATCAAGCCGCTGATGGGCAATGCCGCCGCGCTGGATGTGCCGCTGCTGGTGGAAGTGGGTGTGGGCGATAACTGGGATGAAGCCCATTGATTCGCGCACCGCAACTTGGCGGCAGCGCCCGGGCGGCGGGCGCTAAAGGTGTATGAGCATCAATACGGGCTTGCTTATAACTAATTAATTACAGCTAGCGTCTGAACTTTGCGTCTGCCTGCCCACTCAGAGCTTATGAATGGCATAGACAACCATTCGATGCTCCTTTGTTGTGTTAAGTGTTGGCAGATTCTGGACCCCGCCCTAGCGGTTCAGATGTTGAACCCCGAAACTTCCCTCCCCCATAAGAAGTTTCGGGGTTTTTTTATGCCAGCCAGCCAACCAGCGCGTCAGTCAGGCGTCGACTTCTTCGTCATCCGGCAGGGCAAATTCGCCCAGCTGCATCCATTGCGCCAGCACCTCTTGAGCGTCTTCGATGCCGATGCGCTTGGGCGCAGAGAACAGCTGGATGCTCACGCGATCACCCCAGCCCTTGTGAATATCCTGGCGCACTTTCAGCAAAGTGTTCTTAGCTGCACCAAAAGCTAGCTTATCGGCCTTGGTCAGCAGGATATGCATGGGCATTTCGCTGGCAACCGACCAATCCAACATGAGGATATCGAACTCGGTCAGCGGTTTGCGGATGTCCATCATCAGCATCAACCCGCGCAAGCATTCGCGGCTGCCCAGGTAGGCTTCCAAGTGTTTCTGCCAGTGCAGTTTCAACGGGATCGGCACCTTGGCATACCCGTAACCCGGCAAGTCGACCAGGCGGCGCTCTTCGTCAAGTTTGAAGAAGTTGAGCAGCTGGGTGCGCCCCGGCGTCTTCGAGGTGCGTGCCAGACTGGCGTGGGTCAGGGTGTTCAGCGCGCTGGATTTACCGGCGTTGGAGCGCCCGGCGAAGGCCACTTCATGGCCGAAATCTTCAGGGCACTGGTCAACTTTGGCCGCGCTGATAAGGAAAGTAGCCTGTTGGCACAGACCGATAATGGGGTTCTTGGCTTGCATCTGGGTATCCGTGAGGGCGGGCGTAGAGTGGCGTTACAGGCGCGATGCCCTTGCGACATTTGCGCGCAGCCTGCCTGTTGCCGCATAGCGGGCAAGCTGCGTCGTTTCCGTTTCAATGACGCCAGTATATAATGGCGCAGATTTTGTGTGCGCTTTCTCCCGCTTTTGGATAAGTGTTCACGGGAACGATTTAGATCATCTGCCCATAGAAAGCAGTACGTTCCCCTCCCTGATGAGGTTGATCTGATGAAAAAATTGCTGATTGCAGCCAGTGCGTTGATGCTGTCGTTGAGTGCTCAAGCTGCACAGGACCCGGAAGCCGTCTACGCCCGTGCGTGCGGTGTGTGCCATAGCGGCGCCATCCCAACTGCGCCCAAGCGTGGTGATAAAGCTGCCTGGGAGCCGCGTCTGGCCAAGGGCATGGATGCACTGGTACTGAGCGTCACCAATGGTCTAAATGCCATGCCGCCTCGCGGCCTGTGCATGGATTGCTCGGCCGAGGATTACCAAGCGGTCATCAAACTGATGTCCGAGTAGGCCTGGGCACAAACTCTTTTTCTTAGTCGCAAATTGGATTAGCTGATGAACAAAGTACTCGTGAGTCTGCTGTTGACCCTGGGCCTCACTGGCTTCGCACATGCTGCAGGCAATGCTGAAGCTGGCCAGGGTAAGGTGGTTGTGTGTGGTGCGTGCCATGGTGCCGATGGCAACAGTGCTGCGCCGAACTTCCCGAAACTGGCTGGGCAAGGCGAGCGCTACTTGCTCAAGCAGCTGAAGGACATCAAATCGGGTGCCCGTCCAATTGTGGAAATGACCGGTTTGCTGGATAACCTGAGTGATCAGGATCTTCAGGACATCTCGGCTTACTTTGCTAGCCAGCAAATGAGCGTGGGCGCCGCTGACCCGAAATTGGTCGCGCGGGGCGGCGAGCTTTTCCGAGGTGGCAAATTGGATGAAGGCATGCCGGCCTGCACCGGCTGCCATTCGCCGAATGGTGCTGGCCTGGATGCCGCCGGTTACCCGCAACTGGGTGGTCAGCATGCAACCTATATCGCCAAGCAGCTGACGGATTTCCGCGAAGGCAACCGCACCAATGATGGTGACACCATGATCATGCGTTCCATCGCGGCCAAGCTGAGCAACAAGGATATCGAAGCGGTTTCCAGCTTTATCCAAGGTCTGCATTGATTCGCGAATACTGCGACATGTTGTGATGAAATTAGGGTGGCCCAGGCCACCCTTTTTCATTGTGGGCATCGCTACAATGCACGGAACCCCAGTTTGCTTCGCAGGTCGAACTCCGGTTCGCCATCACGCGCCGTTTATAGCCAAGGAGTAATGCATGCGTAACCTGATCCTCAGTGCCACTCTCGTCACCGCCAGCCTGTTTGGCTTGAGCGCTCATGCCGAGCCAATTGAAGCGGGCAAGCAGTATGTTGAGCTGGGCAATCCAGTACCGGTTGCCAAGCCTGGCAAGATCGAAGTGGTTGAGCTGTTCTGGTACGGCTGTGGCCATTGCTACAAATTTGAAGAAACCATCAACCCATGGATCGACACCCTGCCGGATGACGTCAACTTCGTCCGTATTCCGGCCATGTTCGGTGGCATGTGGAACGTACACGGTCAGATGTTTATCACCCTGGAAGCGATGAAAGCCGAGCACAAGGTGCATGCCGCAGTGTTTGATGCCATCCACGTACAGGGCAAGAAGCTCGCCACCCCGGAAGAAATGGCCGGCTTCCTGGCTGCCGAAGGCATCGACAAGGACGCCTTCCTCAAAACCTACAATTCGTTTGGTGTGAAGAGCCAGCTGGAAAAGGCCAAGAAACTTGCTATGGCTTACCAGATCACTGGCGTGCCGGTGATGATCGTCAACGGCAAATACCGTTTCGACATCAGCAGCTCGGGCGGTCCGCAGCAAACCCTGCAAGTGGCGGATCATCTGATTGCCAAAGAACGCGCCGCGCAGTAATCGGCGTGCGCGGATAACGCGTAATGCTCAGGCGCTGGCCGGCCAGACGGGCGATTGACCTGTGTGATCCACAGGTCAATCCACGTTGCGCGCCAGCCGACGACTGGCCGCAAAATGGCAGCCTGCGGTTGCTCAGTTTCAACATTCAGGTCGGCATCAGCACCCAGCGTTATCACCACTACCTGACACGCAGCTGGCAGCATTTGTTGCCGCATGCCGGGCGCAGCGGCAATCTGCAACGGATTGGCGATCTGCTTGGTGATTTCGACTTGGTCGCGCTTCAGGAGGTCGATGGCGGCAGCCTGCGCTCGGGCTACGTCAATCAGGTCGAGCACCTCGCGCATCTCGGCGCCTTCCCTTATTGGTACCAGCAACTCAACCGTAACCTTGGCCGTTTCGCGCAGCATAGCAACGGTGTGCTCAGTCGTTTGCGTCCCAGTTTGCTGGAAGACCACCCGCTGCCCGGCCCGCCCGGCCGCGGCGCGATG
This sequence comes from Pseudomonas sp. WS 5011, assembly GCF_012985775.1. Taxonomy (NCBI): domain Bacteria; kingdom Pseudomonadati; phylum Pseudomonadota; class Gammaproteobacteria; order Pseudomonadales; family Pseudomonadaceae; genus Pseudomonas; species Pseudomonas sp. WS 5011. Next base: position 69,040 of record NZ_JAAQXA010000015.1, on the reverse strand, counting down.
TTGCTGCGCATCGGTGAAGGACCGGACGCGATTGCCGTGGTGATGATGCACCTGTCCCTTGGCGCGCGTACTCGTACCCGTCAGCTGGCTTATATCCGCGAACTGCTCAGTGACTATCGGCACATGGTGCTGATGGGCGATATGAACACCCATGCCAATGATTTGCTGCTGCATTCACCGCTGCGCGACCTTGGTCTGGTTGCTCCGCAGATCGAGGCGACTTTTCCAAGCTGGAGGCCGCAGCGCTGCCTGGACCACATTCTGCTCAGCCCGGAGTTACCCCTGGAGCGCTGTGAAGTGCTGTCGCAGCCTATTTCCGATCACTTGCCCGTGGCCGTGCAAATTCGTTTGCCCACTTCACTCTATGGGCCGGCAACGCCTATGCTGAGTGAGCCTTAAACGTGGACTGCAACCATGACTGACGATGCCCAGCGCTGGAAAAGCAAGTACCTGGAAAGCCTGGAACAACAAGAAAAGCTAGAGCGCCGCTGGGATGCCCGGCTCGACCTGCTACGACGTGGCCTGGTGCGCAGTTCGCTGGCCGCCGAAGGCAGTGACAAGTCGGTTGACCAGTGCATGCAGGAGCTGCGCGACATTCTTCGTCGCGATGATATTGACGCCGGTCTGTCGGGGCTGATTCCTCGGCTGGAAAAAGCCGTGCTGGATTCGGAAAAGCGCCGCCAAGATCGCGTCGAACAGAACATCTCCGGCGTCACCAGCCTGACTGATCAATTGCTTGCCCTGGAGCCTCCGCGCGAAGTGCGCAAAGCGCTCAAGCAGTTTGCCAAGCGCATTGAAGAGCGTGCCAGCCAACCGCGTGAGCTGCCGGCACTGCTGAGTGAGTTGAGCAGGCTGCAGCAGCAAGCCTTGGCCGCGCTTGATGACGAGGCTACCCAGGCCCGTCCGGGGTTCCTCCAGCGCTTGTTTGGGGGCAAGGACTCTGCACCCGTTAGCCCCGCCGATAGCGAGCCGGCAACCGCTGATGATGCGCCGCCCGTTGCCCCTGCTCCAAACGCTGTCGCACAGCCTGAGCCTCTTGCGCAGGCGGTTGAACCAACGCTTAAGGCCAGCAGTGAAGCGGCTGCGGTTTTGGCGCCGGTCACGCCAAATCCCGCCCCTACGCCATCACCTGCTGCCGTTACGTCCATCGCCGCCGTGACGCCCGTGTCCGCCATGCCTGCCCAGGCCTCCGGGGACCCGGCGTATGCGCTGCCAGAAATTCCCGAGCCGGGTTACAGCGCTGTAGCGCCGCATATTGGCGATAGCCTGATGGGCTTGCTCGATGAGTTGGATTTGCCGGAGCGTCATCGGCCGCAGGGTGAGGTGTTGCGTCAGCGCGTGCAGGGTGGTTTGAACTGGTATGAGCTGGTGTCGGTGCTGGACGATCTGGCTGTGCTGGTCTTGGCCGTTACTGACAGCGGTCAGCGTGAGTTTGCCAGCTACCTCAAGCAGCTCAATGAGCGTCTGGCATCGTTTCTCAGCACCCTCAGCGAGGCTCACGAGGGCTACAGCGAGTCGGCGGAGAGTGCGCGCACGTTCAATCAGGAGCTGCGCGATCAGGTCAGCGGTTTGCAGGCCAGTGTGCAGGATGCGGTTGATCTACCGACGCTCAAGCAATCACTGGAGGCCCGCCTGGATGGTTTACTCAGCACGGTCAGCGAGCACCAGAAGCAACGTGATGGCCACGAAGAGGCCGTGGCGCAGCGGCTGCAAAGCCTGACCCAGAAGGTTGCCGATATGGAGCAGGAAGCGCAGAGCTTCCGTGATCACCTCGAAGAGCAGCGGCAGAAAGCCCTGATCGACCCGCTCACTGGCCTGCCCAACCGTGCCGGCTGGAGTGAGCGCCTTGAGCTGGAAATGGCACGCTGGAAACGCTATGGCGGCGAGTTGCTGCTGGCAGTACTGGATATTGACCACTTCAAGCGGATCAACGATGGCTACGGTCATCTGGCGGGCGACAAAGTATTGAAGATCATCGCCGGTGAGCTGGCCAAACGTTTGCGCAAGACAGACTTTATTGCCCGTTTTGGCGGTGAGGAATTTGTTCTGCTGATTCCTTCCACCCCGTTAGAGGGCGGTCACCAGCTGTTGCAAACCCTGCTGGATGGCGTGGAGCAGTGCCCCTTCCACTTTCGTGGTGAGCGCGTGACCATCACCCTGTCGGCCGGTCTGACGGCCTTTGCCGGTGGAGAGGACAGCGACAAGGTCTTCGAGCGGGCCGATCAGGCGCTGTATCGCGCCAAGAGCGGCGGGCGCAATCGGGTTGAACTGAACTGAGCCGATTCAGGCCACTGCGTGCAGGTAAGGCTTCCAGCTCTCCGGAATGCTGTCCAACTGCGGGTAGCCAAGGCTGCGCAGGTGTCCGCCCGCAAGTAAGAAAGGCGTATGGCGCAGCGCTTGCGGCACGTCACGCAGTTCCGGTAGCCAAAGGCTCACGTACTGCGCTTCAGGGTCATATTCACGGGCCTGGCGCAGGGCATTGAAGACACGGTTGTGCCGTGGGTCGTTGCCCACGCCGGCCAGGTAGGCCCAGTTACCCCAGTTGCTGGCCGGGTCGTAATCGATCAGGTGCTCTTCAAACCAGGCCGCGCCGTGACGCCAGTCCTGCTGTAAATCATTAATCAGGTAGCTGGCGACCACCTGACGACCGCGATTGGACATAAAGCCGGTGGCGGCCAGTTCGCGCATATTGGCATCCACCAGCGGCATGCCCGTGCGACCGCGTGACCAGTCCTGAAACCGCTGGTCCAGCTGCTGCGGTGCCCGTTCAGTGGCTTTCAGGCCGCCCGCCTTGAACAGTGCGCTGCCATGGCGAAGCAGGGTCCAGCGGAAGAAGTCGCGCCAGAGCATTTCGACCCATAGCCAATAGGTCGAATCATTGCGCTTGAACTGCGCTTCATGCCGACGCAGTTCGGCCACCACGCGGCGTGCCGAGAGGCTGCCGTTGGCCAACCAGGGTGAGAACTTCGACGAGTACTCACTGCCGATCATGCCGTTGCGGGTGTCTTTGTATTGCCGCACCGCCTGGGTTTTCCACAAGTAGTCGCGTAACCGGCCCAGCGCCGCGGGTTCGCCGCCGGCGAATGGGAACGCACTGGCGGCCACGCTGAGCGGTTCGCCGAGACCCAGCTGCGACAAGGTTGGCAGAGGCTGCATCAACGCCAGTGCACCATCTGGTAGCCCCGGTAAGCGGTCGGGAGCATGGCGCGGTTGGAATACCTGCAGGCGTTCTTCCACTAGGCTGCGGAAACGGCTGAACACATGTGGCAGCTGATCGACACTGAAGGGCAGTTCATCTGGGCGCAACAGATTGTTGGCGGGCGCCTGTTGCAACGTGACATCGCCGAGTTGTCGGGCGACGCGGGCCACCTGGGCACGTTCGTCGGGCGCGATCTCCTCCAGGGTCAGCACCTGATCCAGATTAAACTGGGCCACCAGTTGCGGGATCACCTGCTCCGCCTCGCCGATTATCAGCAGCAGATGTGAGCCGCGTTGGCGCAATTCACCTTCCAGCGCCACCAGGCTTTCCAGCAGAAAGCGCGCACGATGGACGCCCATGCGGCGCATGCCAAACGCGTTGAGTTGCAGCAGTGCTGGGTCCAGCACATACACCGGTAACAGGCATTCAGCCGTGAGGCCCGCCTGTAAGGCGGGGTGGTCATCAAGGCGTAGATCCTGTTTGAACCACAGCAGTGCGCGCATGGTGCTGGCCTCCTAAGCAATACAAAAACTGTACAAGATGTCCATATTTGTACAGCTTCCAGTCTAGCAGCGCCAATTGTGTCTTGCCCGGGCAATAGACCAGCGCGGCAAATCTGCCGGATCAAAGGTCTTTTCTACACCGACGGCTAACCGCAGAGCGCTGGTTGAGCGTGTGGCTGTAGTGCTCGGTGGCGAATGTAACTCAGCACGACCGTCATGCTTGCTAGGCCCCATGCCTGCGCACACTAAGGCGCGTTCGCATTGCAACGGCAACAGGCCCTAAACTCTGCCGATCTGTTGAGGAGTCACTATGGATATTTTTGGCATCGCTGCGTTGATCTTTCTGGTCACCGATCCCTTCGGCAATATCGCCATCTTTATCGCCGCATTGAAAAACGTACCGGCCAAACGTCGCCTGTGGGTTGCAGCTCGTGAGTTGCTGTTTGCTCTGGCGTTGTTGCTGCTGTTTCTTACCTTTGGTGACAAAGTGCTCAGCGCGCTGGGGCTGTCGCGGGAGGCAACTGCGATTGCCGGCGGTATCATCCTATTTGTGATCGCCATGCGCCTGATCTTCCCTGGCCCGCAAGGGGTATTGGGTGATGTTCCGGATGGCGAGCCAATGCTGGTGCCGCTGGCCACTCCGGCGGTTGCCGGGCCTTCCGCCTTGGCGGTGTTGATGACCCTGCGCAATACCCACGAGGGTGAGCTTTGGGAACTCTATGCCGCCGTCGTGTTGGCCTGGGCGGCGACTGCATTCATTTTGCTGCAGGCTTCATGGCTGCAGCGGTTTCTCGGACCTCGCGGGTTGACCGCAGTGGAGCGGTTGATGGGCATGCTGTTGATCATGCTCAGCGTCGATATGCTGCTGGATAACCTGCAAAGCGTGTTGCATATCAGCCCATGAAAGCTCTGTGTTTAAGTATTCTGGTGCTATGGCTGGCCGGCTGTAGCAGTGGCCTGCGCATCAATGACAGCTATACCGCCACCGGACAGAACAGCCGCGTGCAGTACATCGTGCTGCACTACACCTCTACCGATATGGCGCGCTCGCTGCAATTGCTGACCGAGACCGACGTCAGCAGTCATTACCTGATCGGCGAAGCCCCGCCGACCATCTACCGCCTGGTCGACGAGAACCGCCGTGCCTGGCATGCCGGTGACAGCCAGTGGCAGGGGCGGACCTGGCTCAATGGCACCACGATTGGCATCGAGTTGGTTAACCAGGGGTTTTATGACACGCCCAGCGGCCGTTACTGGCAGCCCTTTGCTCCGGCGCAGATCGACGCGCTGATCGAGCTGCTTAAAGACATCATGCAACGCCACCAACTGCCGCCTGGCAGCATTCTGGCGCACAGTGATGTCGCGCCGCAGCGCAAGGTTGACCCCGGTCCGCTGTTCCCCTGGAAACGCTTGGCCGATGCCGGTCTGATGCCTTGGCCGGATGCCAAGGCTGTGGCGCATCAGCAGGCGCTGTTCAGCGCCAGTCTGCCAAGCGTGCAATGGTTTCAAGAGCAATTGATGCGGCAGGGCTACGCGGTGCCGCTGCATGGCGAGCTGGATCAGGCTACGCGCAATGTCATCGCGGCCTTTCAGATGAAATACCGCCCGGCACGCTATGACGGCGAGCCGGATGCCCAGACGGCAGCGCTGCTGGTGGTACTGGCCGCAATGCTCTAAACCGAGGCCCGCAGCGTTGGTGATAAACGACCGCCGAAACAACGTGTGTTTCGGCGGTTTTTTATGTGTGCATGTTCGTTTCTAGACTGTGCATTCGATAATCGTTCTGCCGATGCTCTTTTGTCTGAAAATGTATACAAAGTTGTAGCCAAGAGCTTTTTGGTTTGTCTACATTAGTCGGACAAGAACAACAGCGAGTAACTCAGCATGACGACTTCACCTGTTACGCCGTCCTCCGCGCAGCGTCCGGAAGACGAAAACCTCGGTATCGGTGCCAACCTCGCCTATGGCCTGCAGCATGTGCTGACCATGTACGGCGGAATTGTCGCGGTTCCGTTGATTGTCGGTCAGGCGGCTGGACTGTCGCCGGCGGATATTGGTCTGCTGATTGCCGCCTCATTGTTTGCCGGTGGCCTGGCGACCCTGCTGCAAACCCTCGGCCTGCCGTTCTTCGGCTCGCAGCTGCCGCTGGTGCAGGGCGTGTCCTTTGCCGGTGTGGCGACCATGATCGCGATCATCGGCAGCGATGGTGCCGGCGGTCTCCCGGCAGTGTTCGGTGCGGTAATCGCGGCGTCGCTGATCGGCTTGCTGATCACGCCGGTGTTCTCACGCATCACCAAATTCTTCCCGCCGCTGGTCAATGGCATTGTCATCACCATCATTGGCCTGACGCTGATGCCGGTGGCGGCGCGCTGGGCAATGGGCGGCAACAGTGCCGCGGCGGATTTCGGTAGCATGGCCAATATCGGTCTGGCCGCGCTGACCCTGGTTACCGTGCTGCTGTTGAGCAAGCTGGGCAGTTCGAGCATCTCGCGCCTGTCGATCCTGCTGGCCATGGTCATCGGCACCCTGGTGGCCGTGGCCCTGGGTATGGCGGATTTTTCCAAGGTGACTGAAGGGCCGATGGTGGCGCTGCCAAGTCCGTTCCATTTCGGTATGCCGACCTTCCATGTCGCTGCCATCATATCGATGCTGATCGTGATCATCGTCACCCTGGTGGAAACTTCGGCGGACATCCTTGCGGTCGGTGACATCATCGAAACCAAGGTCGACTCCAAGCGCCTGGGCAACGGCCTGCGTGCGGACATGATCTCCAGCGTGTTTGCACCGATCTTTGGCTCGTTCACCCAGAGTGCCTTTGCCCAGAACGTCGGCCTGGTGGCGGTGACCGGGGTGAAGAGTCGCTATGTGGTGGCCTCGGCCGGCTTGATTCTGGTGACCCTCGGCCTGCTGCCGGTGATGGGCCGTCTGGTCGCTGCCGTGCCCACGGCGGTGCTCGGCGGTGCAGGCGTGGTGCTGTTCGGCACCGTAGCGGCCAGCGGTATCCGTACCCTGTCCAAAGTTGATTACCGCAACAATATGAACCTGATCATTGTCGCCACTTCGATCGGTTTCGGCATGATCCCGATTGCTGCGCCGACCTTCTACCACCACTTCCCGGCCTGGTTCGAAACCATTTTCCATTCGGGCATCAGCTCGGCGGCGATCATGGCGATTGTGCTCAACCTGGCCTTCAACCACTTCAAAACCGGCAACTCGGACCAGCAATCGGTCTTCGTGGCCGGCCATGAGCGTACCCTGCGTTACCAGGATATTGCCGCACTGAACGATGGCGATTACTTCAAAGGCGGCAAGCTGTTCGATGCCGAGGGCAAGGAAGTGCCGCTGATCAAGGAAGCGTCAGGGCACTAGCCGGGCTTGCCACCACGCGTTTAACGCGGCGTGGTGGCGATCAGGCGTGAGTCGGCCAGGGCGGCCGTGCGGTGTTCGGTGGCCGCGCGGTACTCCGGGTCGGCAAGCATGCTGAGAAAGGCCGCCTTGGAGGGGTAGCGTACCAACAGCAGTTCATCCCACTGTTCACCCTCCGGGGCAATCAGGGCCGCTTGTGCGGCGGCCATGACCTGCACCTCACCTCCCACCCCGCGCACTTTGCGCAGCGCCGTTTGGCTGTAGCGTGCATAGGCTTCGCGCCCGCTGCAGGGGGTATGGCTGCTGCCGCTGGAGTAGCTGGCCTGGGCCTGAAAGCGCAGCAGGTTGAGCATCAGCAATGGCGTATCGTCGGCTACTGCAGCGCTAAAGGCAGCCAGTTGGGCAGGGCTGGGGTTGATGCTGGGCATGGCAGCGCTCCTCATGTGTGGAGCGGCCAGTGTCGGCATGCATCGGCTCACAGGCAATCTGCATCAGCCAGGCTGATTGCCTGTAATCGATGCATCAAACCGGCAACGCCACATAAAACTGCGCACCCTGACCGGCGCGTGAATGCACGCCGATCTGTCCGCCATGCAGCTGGATGATTTCCTTGCACAGCGCCAGGCCGAGGCCGGCGCCGCCTTTCTTGCGGCTGACCTGCACGAAGGGCTCGAAGATTCGCGCCTGCTGGCGATAGGGAATGCCCTCGCCGTTGTCTTCCACACTGAGCACCACCCGATCATCCTGCTGCCGTGCCTGCAGGCGTATATGCCCGCCGGGGTGGCTGTGGCGCAGGGCGTTGCCGATCAGGTTATCGAGCACCCGCTCGATCTGCAGCGGATCGATCTGCACGTCCGGCAGATCGCCGTGGACTTCACAGGCCAGGCTGATCTGCAGCTCGGCGGCCTGGGTGGTGAAGCGTTGCTGGGTCTGTTGCAGCAGCGTGCCTAGGGCACAGGTAGAAAGCTCCAGGGTCTGCAGGCCATTCTGGTAGCGCGAGAAATTCAGCAGATCGTTGATCAGGCGCAGCAGGCGGTGCATTTCCTCATCCACGGTATTCAGTAGGTCGGCTTCACGGGATTCTGCGGCAAACTGCAGGCGCTCCTGCAGCAGGCCGAACGCCATCAGCATGCCGGTCACCGGCGTACGCAGCTCATGCGAGGCGCGCAGCACAAACTCGCTGCGCACCCGTTCAAAGGCGCGCTGCTCGGTGACATCACGCAGCACCATCACCGCGCACATAAAGCGCCCTTCGCTGTGATGAACACCAGACAGGCTGTAGGCCAACACACGTTGCTCGCCATCGACCTCGGTCTGCACATCGTCCAGCACCTCATCCAGGCTTTCGCCCTGCAGCACCTTGTGCAACTGCTCGGCCAGATCGGCGCGATTCAGGGCCACGTCGAGGGTCTGCCCGAGCTGCTCGGCACCCCAGCCCAACTGGCGCAGGGCCACCGGGTTGACGTGCTCGACCCGGCCGGCGCAATCGAAGATCAGCAGGCCGTCGTCGATGCTGTCGAGCACCGCTTGCAGGCGTTGTTGCTCGGCCTGCAGGGCGGCCACATCGCTGCTCTTGAACTCGCGCAGGGCCTCGGCCATCAGGCCGAAGCGCTGGCTCAGGGCGGACATTTCCGCCACCGGGGTCAGCGGCAGGGTGACCTGAAAATCGCCCTGGCCGATCTGATCGGCGGCCCGCGCCAATGCCTCGATGGGCCGGCCGAAGCGCTGGGCGATGCTGTGTGCGGTGACAAAGCCGATCACCAACACGGCCAGGCCGATCAGCCCAAGCAGCCCGGCGATCAGCCAGGCGCGTTCACGGGCGCGTGCTTCTTCCTGTTCCACGGCGCTGACGTAACGCATCTGCACGGCGTTGATCCGGTCGCGCAGGGCCTCAATGGCCCGGCCGAAGCTGTCATTGCTGAGCAACTCACGGCGCACGGTCAAGGGCTTGGCCAGCAGGTCATCGAAGCTGGCGTAGGCGCGCTCAATTTCGGCAACCGCCTGACGGTCGCTGTCATCGGTGGCGCTTTCGGCGGCGCGCTGTAGCCAGCGTTTGAACTGCTCATCGGAGGCTTTCAGTGCCTCGCGGTCGAGGTCTTCGGCGAGCAGCAGAATCACCTGTTTGCCCAGCTCCTGACGCAGGCCCAGGCTGGCATCGATTATCTGCAGGTTGCGGGTCATCGCCTGGCTCTGCACCTGGGTCAGCTGTAGCACGCTGAACATCCCTAATAACAACCCGACCAAGGCGACGGTGAGCAGCGCACTGCTGCTGATAAACAGCCGGCTGCGCAGGTTCACAGGCTGAGCTGCTTGCGTTTGCGGTAAAGGGTTGAGGCATCGATGCCGAGGGTTTTCGCCGCCTGGTCGAGGCTATCGCTGTTGGCCATCACGGCGCTGATATGGGCTTTTTCCAGGGCTTCTAGGCTCAGCTGATCACCGATCTGCGGCGCACATTGGCTGGCCTGGGCGTTAAGCCCTAGGTGGCTGACCTGCACCAGTTCTTCGCTGCAGATGATGCTGGCGCGCTCAATCACGTTGCGCAGCTCGCGGATATTGCCCGGCCAGGCGTAAGTCAGCAGTGCCTCGCGCGCCTCCTCGCTGAAGTTGCGCGCCGGCCGCGCATACTCGACGACAAATCGCGCGAGGAAACGCTCGGCCAGGTCGAGAATGTCCTCGCGGCGTTCGCGCAGCGGCGGCAGGGTCAGGATGATGACGTTGAGGCGATACAGCAGGTCCTCGCGGAAGCGCCCTTGCTGGACCATTTCATCCAGGTTGAGGTTGGTGGCCGCGAGAATCCGCACATCGGCCTGGCGGGTTACCGGGTCGCCGATGCGCTCGTATTGCTTGTCCTGAATAAAACGCAGCAGCTTGGGCTGCAGCGCCAGTGGGAAGTCACCGATCTCATCGAGGAACAGGCTGCCGCCATCGGCCTGGTTGACCCGCCCCAGGGTGCTTTCGCTGGCACCGGTAAAGGCGCCGCGGTTATGCCCGAACAGCTCGCTTTCCATCAGCTCGGCGCTCAGCGACGGGCAGTTGATGGTGATGCAGGATTTCTTCGCGCGCTTGCTCCAGCGGTGAATGGCTTGCGCCAGCTCACCCTTGCCGGTGCCGGACTCGCCGAGAATCAGGATGTTGGCGTCGGTATCAGCCACCTGCTTGGCCGTCTGCAGCACCGCCATCAGCGCCGGGCTCTGCGAGTCGAGGCCATCGCCGGGCTTGCGCACATAGCCTTCCAGACGCTCCAGGCGTTCAACCAGTTGGCGCGCTTCCAGCTGTTTGGCGGCGGCCAGGCGCAGCTGCTCCGGGCTGCAGGGCTTGACCAGATAATCCGCCGCGCCGGCCTGAATGGCATCCACTGCAGTATCTACCGCCGAGTGCGCGGTGACGATCACCACACGCATCCAGGGCGCCTGCAGACGCATCTGCGCCAGCACCTCCAGGCCATCGTCTGCGCCCAGGCGCAGATCGAGAAAGCACAGATCGAATACCTGCCGCAGCAGCAGGGCATCGGCCTGTGCCGCGCTGCTCGCGGTACTCACCTGATAACCCTGATCTTCCAGGCAGTAGCGGAAGGTGCGCAGGATGGCGGTCTCGTCATCCACCAGCAAAATGCGCCCCAGGCTGTGTTCTTCCGTGCTTGCGTGCATAGCCATCTCCTTCTTATCCCGCACGCAGTCATTGCGTGCACAGGGTTAGTCCGCGGCGCGTCGTGCAAGTTGCACGGCTGTTCTGTGGCGATCATGCAAGCTGCAAGCTTTGCGTGTGCGCTAACCAAGGTTAAGTAACTGATTTATAAGGATTTATTAAGATTGAAAAAGCTGGCATGCGGCTTGCGATCTATCAGTAACGACGGCGACAAACGGCCGTCTGCTTGATCGTTATCCATTGGAGGAACTGCCATGCATCAATTGAAAACTCTGGCCCTGGCCACTGCGACCGCCGGCCTGATCGGTCTGGCGCCTTTCGCTGCCTATGCTGCCGAGGGCGATGCCAGCCGCGAGCTGAGCGAGGCGCGCCAGGAAGGCTCGATCTGGACCGCGTTTGCCCTTAACCGTCACCTCAACCCCTTCACCATCGATGTGGATGTGGAGAACGGCAGCGCCAAGCTGACCGGTAAGGTGGAAACCGATGTTGAGCGTGACCTGGCCGAGCAGATTGCCCTGGGTATCGAAGGGGTGAAGAAGGTCGACAACCAGCTGACCCTCGACCCGGCCTTTGAAGCCAAGGCCAGCGCCGAGCCGAACCTGTCGCAGCGTTTTGACGACGCGACCCTGGTCGCCACGGTGAAATCCAAGCTGCTGTGGAACAGCAATACCGAAGGTCTGGATATCAACGTTAATGCGGACAACGGCAAAGTCAGCCTGACCGGTAACGCGCAGACCGCTGAAGCCAAGGAGCTGGCTGGTCGTTTGGCGGCCAACACCGATGGCGTGCGTGCAGTGAACAATCAGCTCAGCGTCAGCGCCACTGACAGCACCGCTGCCAAGGCGCAGAACGCGGCCGATGACACCGCTGCGGTGATCAGCGATGCGTGGATCACCAGCAAGGTGAAATCCAGCTTTATCTACAGCCGTAACCTCGACGGTCTGGATATTTCCGTCGACACCCAGAAGGGCATGGTCAGCCTCAGCGGCACCGTGCTGAGCAACGCCGAGAAGCAACTGGCGATTGAAACCGCCCGCAATATCCGTGGCGTGCGCGGCGTTGACGCCGATGCTCTACGCATTGATAGCTAATTCATCCGGGCGGCGGCCATACCGGTCGCGGCCTGTTGTCTGAGGCTGCCTTGGCAGCCGCTACAACTCATAGGAGATCCACCATGACTGATAAAACAGAGCAACTTAACGAACTGATCGAAATCACCCGTGACGGCCAGCGCTTCTACCAGCACGCCCACGATGAAGTGAAGGACGTGCGCCTGCAGGTGCTGTTCCGCGACATGTCGCAGAGCAAGAGTGAGCTGATCCGCGCGCTGTCGGTAAAAGTTGCTGCTAACCAGGAAGTCCCGGCAAGCGGCGGCACCTTTGTCGGCAAGCTGCGTCAGGTTTACGCCGATACCAAAGCGACACTGGTCAGCGACACCGAAGCCACCTACGTGTCGCAGCTGGAAGAAGCCGAAGACCGCATCCTGCATGCCTTCGAGGATGCTCTGGAAAGCGCCGAGCCCGATGTACAGGCTCTACTGACCGCAGAAATGCCGAAAGTGCGCGCCAACCATGACCGCATGCGTACCCTGAAACAGTCCATGCAGTAAGCCCGGTCCGGTGTGGTTTGCGCCACACCGGGTCTTACCGCGCCACGGCGCACACTGAGTAAACAAGGAGTATCGCCATGCTGAGTTGGGCCATTACCTTTCTGATTATCGCCATCATCGCTGCAGTCCTGGGCTTCGGTGGTATCGCCGGCACCGCCACGGGTATCGCGAAAATTCTCTTCGTGGTGTTCCTGGTGATGTTTGTTGTCTCGTTCATCATGGGCCGCCGCCCACGTGGATAGCCGGTCGTTGAAAAACTACCTGCGTTGGCAATACCGCGTTAAAAGCGCCCTAGAAATGCTCATTTACAGCCGTAAACTCCGCTTTCTAGGTCGCTTTTGCCTTGTCTTGCCTGCCTCGCCTACGTTTTTCCAACGACCTTCTAGAGGAGCAACCATGACCATCAAGACGCTGCTTGCCGCCCTCTTGCTGGGCGGCAGTGCGGCGGCTTTGGCCGCGGATACCGATGGCCAATTCCGCCTCAATGAGCTGCTCGCCAGTGACCCTGCCTATCAGGAGACCTGGCAAGAACTGGTGGAAGACGAAAGCCGTTTGCCGGAGTGGGTGATGAACCTCAGCGGCATCGCCAGCCCCATGCAGGGCCTGGATGACGACGGCGACAAGTACTTGGTCGGCCAGCTGTGTGAAGCGCACAACTGCTTCAACCAGCGCCTCTACGTGGCCTTCAGCTGGGACAAGGAGGACGCCTACGCGCTCTATGTGCAACTGCCCGACGGTCTGCCGACGGACAAGGCACCCAGCCAGCACGCCACCCTGCGCTGGCTCGGCGAACCGGATGAAGCGACTCAGCAGTTGCTTCAAGAGCAGCTGAAAAGCGACCCGAACTGGTACTAAGAGTCTCTTTTACGATCTGCTGCGCGTCGGCCCTGCTGCGTTAAAAACAGGCTCGGTAAGCCGCTTGCGGCTAACGCGCTTTAGCGCGGCCCGGAGGGCGAGTAGAACGAGTAATGCTCATGTACAACAGTACACTCCGCTTGATTCGCTGCGCTCACCCTACGGGCCAGCCGTTGGCTGTTACTCCGCTGCGCTTCGTTTCTCGCCTGTTTTGCCTTGCAGGACTCTAGCTCGCAAGCTCGTAAAAAGACTCTCTCCACCTCCTTTGTATAAGCCGCTGTATAAGCCGCGCTATCATCCCGCCCATTGATCTGGGGGAGAGACGGCATGCTCAATTGGCTGTGGCTGGGGTTTTTCGTGGTGGCGGCCATTGCCGGCTTGTCGCGTTGGTTGCTCGGCGACGACCCTGCGGTGTTCGCTGCCATGGTCGAAAGCTTGTTTGCCATGGCCAAGCTGTCGGTCGAGGTCATGGTGCTGCTATTCGGCACCCTGACCCTCTGGCTCGGCCTGCTGCGTATCGCCGAGAAAGCCGGCCTGGTCGATGCCCTGGCGCGCATGCTCGGCCCGCTGTTTGCGCGGCTGATGCCGGAAGTGCCGCGCGGTCATCCGGCCCTCGGCCTGATCACCATGAACTTCGCCGCCAATGGCCTGGGCCTGGACAACGCCGCCACGCCGATTGGCCTGAAAGCTATGCGCTCCCTGCAGACGCTAAACCCCAGCAGCACCACGGCGAGTAATGCGCAGATCCTGTTTCTGGTGCTTAACGCCTCGTCGCTGACCCTGCTGCCGGTGACCATCTTTATGTACCGCGCCCAGCAGGGTGCGCCTGATCCCACTCTGGTGTTTTTGCCGATTCTGCTGGCCACCAGTGCGTCGACCCTGGTCGGTCTGCTGTCGGTGGCGCTGATGCAGCGCCTGCGCCTGTGGGACCCGGTGGTGTTGGCCTACCTGGTCCCCGGTGCGCTGCTGCTGGGTAGCTTTATGGCCGTGCTGGCGACCATGTCCGCCACGGCGCTGGCGGCACTGTCGTCACTGGCCGGCAACCTCACCCTGTTCGGCATCATCATGCTGTTTCTGCTGCTCGGCGCGCTGAAGAAGGTGGCGGTGTACGAGGAGTTTGTCGAAGGCGCGAAAGAAGGCTTCGACGTGGCCAAAAGCCTGCTGCCCTACTTGGTGGCGATGCTCTGTGCGATTGGCGTATTGCGCGCATCTGGCGCCTTGGAATTCGGCCTCGACGGCATTCGCTGGCTGGTCGAGGTGTTCGGTTGGGATACGCGCTTTGTCGAAGCGCTGCCCACCGCGCTGGTCAAGCCGTTCTCCGGCAGCGCAGCGCGCGCCATGCTGATCGAAACCATGCAGACTCAGGGCGTCGACAGCTTTCCCGCGCTGGTCGCCGCGACCATCCAGGGCAGCACGGAAACCACCTTCTACGTGCTGGCGGTTTACTTCGGCGCGGTGGGTATCCAGCGTGTGCGGCATGCGGTGGGTTGCGCGCTGCTGGCTGAGTTTGCCGGGGTGGTGGCGGCGATCTTCGTCTGCTACTGGTTCTTCGGTTAAGCGTTCGGCAACGATCTGCTGCGCGTCGGCCCTGCGGCGTTAAAAACAGGCTGGTGCGCCACCCGGTCGGAAGCCGCTTGCGGCTAATGCGCTTCAGCGCGACCCCGAAGGGGCGAGTAAAACGAGTAATGCTCATGTACAGCTCATATACTCCGCTTGATTCGCTGCGCTCACCCTACGGGCCAGCCGTTGGCTGTTACTCCGCTGCGCTACGTTTCTCGCCTGTTTTTGTCTTGCAGGGCTCTAGCTCGCGAGATCTCAGATAGGTTTGTCGATGGTTACTCCACAACCTTAAACCGCAGCACACCGATCATCTGCCCAGCCTCGGTCAGCACCTGCACCTGCCAGCGGCCTACGGCGTCGGCGGGGAAGTTCTGTTTGTGGGTCCAGGCGCGGTAGCCTTCCTTGCGCCCGCCGTGAATATCCAGGGCGATGCGCTCGACCTCGCCGCCATCGCGGCGCCAGACGTGATAAATCCGCTCATTCAGCCCGCGCGGTGCGTTGATCGCGGTGTAGGCGAACAGGCCCTGGCTGCGCAGCTGCGCCACGCTCAGTTCCTTGATGCTTTCGCCCGGCGCGCGGTTCTGGTTGTCGAATTCACTGGTGACCGCCACCTCAGTTAGCCACAAGGTCGCCGGTGGCACCCAGGTGCGCGCCAACCAGCCGCCTGCGCCGATGGCCAGGGTCATGCCCACCAACAGCAGGCCACGCCACCAACGGCGCACGGTGATGATCGCGAACAGCGAGGGAAACGACAGCAATACCGCCGCTGCCAGGGCCAGCTGGTAACTCTGCGGCGTGGTCAGTTTGAAGATGATCGGCAGCGCGGTGAGCAGCACCGCGAACAGCGCCAGGGTGTGATAGGCGAGAAACAGCCAGCGCTTAGGCGCCAGCCACTTGTAGTACAGCGGATCAATGATCGAAATCAGCGCCGCGCAAGCCAATAGGCCGCTGAACAGCAACTGGCCGCTGTTCCAGGTGGTGGTGATAAAGAAGAACGGCAGAACGAAGAACAGGCTCTCCTGGTGGATCATCTGCGTGGCATAGCGCAGCAGCGGCGGCGGTAACTCGAAACCGAACCACTGGGCGATGCGCTCGCGCAGGATGTTTTCCAGAATTAGCCACAACCAGCTGACCAGCATCACCAGCGCCAGCACCTGCGCCAGTCCGGCATGCCGCTCGACCAGCAGAAAGCTCGCCAACCCCGAGGCAAAGCCAAAGATCGCCACCATCCCGGGATTGCGCTGAATCAGGGCGATCAGTTTGAACACCTGTTGTTTCACTGCTTGCATGGGACGTCCGATTACTCCGACCACACGGCCAGACGGTTACCACTGGGATCGCGAAACTCGAAACGTCGCCCACCGGGGAAGCTGAAAATTGCCTGAGTGATCTGCCCGCCTGCCGCCGCCACCTGGGTGCACACAGCCTGCAGGTCTGTGGCGTAGATCACCACCAGCGGCCCGCTACCCGCTGCGCTGTCAGTGGTAAAGCCACCCGTCATGCGCCCGTCAGTAAAGCTGCTGTAGTGCGGGCCGTAGTCGGTAAAGCGCCAGCCGAACACCTGCTGGTAAAACTGCTTGAGCGCCGGCAGGTCGACGGCGGCGAACTCGATGTAGTCGATACGCAGATTCTGTTCAGCTTGGCTCATGGCGACATACCTGGGCAAATGGCGGGGCGCAGAGCATAGCGCGCCCAGCCGGCCAGGGCACACGCATCTGTCGCCTTTCGCCACGCTGTTTGGCCAGCCTTGCCACTGCCTCCGCGCAACCCGCTGGATAGCCTGCAATGGGGTATCACAGTCCTTAGAAATGCAGCGCTCGCGCCTTTGTGCGGTGCTGGGTACGGAGAGGGAAATGCGTGTCTTGATCACCGGCGCCGCTGGCTATATTGGCCAGCAGCTGCTTAACCAACTGGCCATACAGCACCCGCAATGGACGCTGATTGCTGCTGATATCCGCCCGCAAAGCCGCGCGGGGATGAAGCTGAATATCGAGCCGGTGCTGCTTGATATCAGCAACTCAGCCGCCGTGGCGAGTTGTGTCGCCACTTGGCAGCCGCAGGCGATCGTTCACCTGGCCTCGGTGGTCACCCCGCCGCCAGGCATGAGCGAAGAACAGTTGCATGCCATCGATGTCGGCGGCACCCAATCGTTGATCCAGGCGGCTGCGGCCCATGGCGTCGAACAGTTGATCGTTACCAGCTCCGGCGCCGCCTATGGCTATGACCCGCAAAATGCCGAGTGGCTGGACGAAGACCAGCCGCTGCGCGGCCATGCGCAGTTCGCCTACGCCAAGCACAAACGTGAAGTCGAGTTGCTGCTGGCCGAAGCGCGCGCGCAGCATCCGCACCTCAAGCAGCTGGTGCTGCGCCCCGGCACCGTTCTCGGCAAACAGGTGAACAACCAGATCACCGAGCTGTTCAAAAAGCCGTCAGTGCTGGGTATTCGCGGCAGCGATAGCCGCTTCGTATTTATCTGGGATCAGGATGTGGTGGACATCATCTGCCGCGGCCTGCGCCAGCAGAGCGCCGGCATCTTCAACCTGGCTGGCGACGGTGCCCTGTCGCTCAAGGAAATCGCCGAGCTGCTGGGCAAACCCTACCGCCCCTTGCCAGCCTGGCTGATCCGCGCCGCGTTGCGCGTGCTCAAGCCACTGGGCTTAAGCCCCTACGGTCCTGAGCAAGTGGATTTTCTGCGTTATCGCCCGGTGCTGAGTAACCGCCGGCTGAAACAGAACTTCGGCTTTAGCCCACGCTATAGCTCGCGCGAAGCGTTTCTGGCGTTTTTACGGGCGCAGGGGATTGAAGGGCAGGCTTGATTCTCGCTAGCGACTTGAACACACGTTAGGTTTCTTGAACACATTGGTTGGTATGCAGCGAGCTGTCTTTGCTTAAGCCACCGCCAACCACAAGGGCCGCGCTCAAGATCACGCAATTTTTAATTATGGCGGCGGCAAAAACTGAGTGCAACACCTGACCTTTCCGGTACGGTGCTGCCCCTATGTTTTATTCCGAACTCAGCGTTGAAGAGCGCGCCACCATTCAAATCGGTCATGCCCAAGGCTTCAGCCTGCGCAGGATTGCCCGCCTGATCAACCGCTCCCCTTCGACCATCAGCCGGGAGCAGCGCCGCAATAGGGACGCCAGTGGCGGCTACTCGGCCCGCGTGGCCCAGCAGCTGATGCAGGCCCGCCGTCAGGCTTGTCGACCGATGCGAAAGCTGTTGCCGGGTAGCGAGCGCTTCGAGTTGGTGGCCCATATGCTGCGTGAGCGTTTGTCTCCCGAACAGATTGCCGGCAAGCTGCGCAGTATGAACATGCCCAATCTCAGAGATGCCTACGTCTGTCGCGAGACGATCTACAACGCGATCTATGCCCTTCCGGTCGGCGAGCTGCGTAAGGAGCTGATCATCTGCCTGCGCCAAAGCAAGACGACGCGCAGACCGCGCTCTGGCGGCGTGGATCGGCGCGGCCAGATCCCTGACATGGTCAGCATTCATGTGCGCCCACCGGAGATCGAAGACCGGCAGATGCCGGGGCATTGGGAAGGAGACCTGATCAAGGGCAAGGCCAACGCCTCATCCGTAGGCACGCTGGTGGAGCGCACCAGTGGCTACCTGATGCTGGTGAAGATGAATGACGCGACGGCAACCTCGGCGATGGAGGGCTTCAGCGCGGCGCTCAATGGCATGCCGCTGGCGATGCGCAAGAGCATGACCTACGACCAGGGTCGGGAGATGGCGCGGCACGCTGAGATCACCCAGAAAACCGGCGTGGCGATCTTCTTCTGCGACCCACATAGCCCTTGGCAGCGCGGCAGCAACGAAAACATCAACGGCCTGATCCGCCAGTACTTGCCCAAGGGCACGGACTTGTCGGTACACAGCCAGGAGGAACTGGATGCCATCGCTCTGCAACTGAACATGCGGCCGCGTAAGCGCTTCGACTTCAAGTGCCCCATCGAAGTTATGGGTGAGGTGATGCAGAAGGCCATGGCTATGCGGCATGATGCTCCAGCTTCAATTCAATGACCGTGTTGCACTCAGCTCCTGCAACCGCCTATGTATTGCCCTTCAAGAGTTAAGGCGTAAGGGAATTTTATAAAGCAGATTTCAGGCAGTACAAATAACGGGAGGATAGTTCCGAACAACTGTAAGAACAGTAGGGTCAGGGCAATTGTCAGGAGTGGTCTAAAAAGCAGGCATATACCGATGGCCATCTCCCAGTACCCCAGAATAGGGATAAAGATGTCGGGAGGAAGCCAGGTTATTGTGTTGGTTATCAGATCATTTACTGGGCTCAAGCCAAGCGGTTTCAGCGCTCCAAGCCAAATAAATATGATTGATAAAGAATACTTCAGTAAAACTTGGCCGTGTTGATGCATCCATTCTGCAGCCATTTTGTCGCACCTTCCGAAGGTGAAGTTTCCTACTTTAAGTTCCATGTTGCTCCCTTGAAGATACTTAATAGATAGTTACTTGGCTTTCTGCCGCGCCCGATACTCGCCTGGCGTTAACCCAGTCCATTGGCGAAACGCGCGAAAGAACACGCTGGGTTCCGAGTAGCCCAGCAGCAGGGCGATTTCTGCGGCGGGTAAGTCGCCGGTGCTTAGGTGTTGTTCGGCCAGTTGCTGGCGGGTGTCATTCAGCAGTTGCTGGTAGTTGCAGCCTTCATCGGCCAGGCGACGTTGCAGGGTGCGTTCACTCAGGTGCAGATGGCGTGCCAGTTCGCTGCGGTCCGGCTCGCCGCGCGCCAGTTGCTCACCCAGTAAGGCCACCACACGGGCGCTTAGCCCTTCGCTGGGCAGGCGTGCGAGCAGGGCTTCGGCATGCTGGCGCAGCAGGTTTTGCAGCGGCGGGTTGGCCTGGATAAGCGGCGCGCGGGCCAGGCTGCGCGGCAGGACGATGCCGTAATCACTGGCGGCAAATTGCAGCGGGCAGGCGAAAGTCTCGCGGTAGCTGTCCAACGTCGGCGGCTCGGGGTGAGCGAACTGCGCGCGCAGCAGCTGCCAGTTATCCAGCAGCGGATGCAGCATCTGTACCCAGCAGGCCATCAGTGCCAGTACGCGGGTGCGGGTGGCCGGCAGCTCGGGGTGCAGCGGGCGGTAGAGCAGTTGCAGCTCCTCGCCTTGCTCACGCAATTGCACCTCGCCGCCCTCACCCACTAGACGCTGATAGCGCAGCCCGGCGGCCAGCGCGTCGCCAAGGGTCGGGCTACTCTGCAACAGGTAACCGAGCACGCTGAACGGGCCAGGGGCGAGGTTGCAGCCCAGGGCCAGGCCGGGTTCGGCATGTTCGATACGGCTGAGGTGTTGCCACAGTTGTTCCTGAGTGGCGAAAGGCACGCGCGCATCGGGGTCGCTGAGTTGGCTGTCGTGCAGTTCGCAGGCGCTCATCAATTGAGCGCGATCAACGCCCAGGCGGCTGGCGGCATGCAGTACCGCCAGGGTGATGCTGGCGCTGACGGAGGTGTGTTGCGAGTCGAGTGGGTTTTTAGGCATGGCTTGATTCTGCCCAAAGCTGTGGCCTGAAGGTAGCGTTAAGACGTCTAGAATCTGTTCCATTCGCGCAGCAGCGAACGAAACGGCAACGACTCTCTCTAACACTTGGTTACCAGGAGCGTCGGTATTACTCCGTGCAACCTGTGGCTGAGCGGTTAGACTCTTGTCCTCCGGGCGCACTCAAAAGGTGCGGCCGGCTCAAAAATAAACAGAAAAGGAGAACTCCCATGAAAGGTAAATCCCTGGCATGGGCCCTGTCGGCTGCACTCGCAGGTATTACCCTGAGCAGCGCCGTACAGGCCGAAGAGAAATTCGTCACCATCGGCACCGGTGGTCAAACCGGCGTTTATTACGTTGCTGGTCAATCAATCTGCCGCTTCCTCAATCGCGGTGCGGCTGAGCACGGCATCAAGTGCAACGCGCCAGCCAGCGGCGGCGGCGTGGCCAACGTCAACGGCATCCGCAGTGGCGAATTCAATTTCGGCATCATGCAGTCGGACCACCAGTTCAAGGCCATGAAGGGCGTCGCGCCGTTCGAGAAAGAAGGCGCCATGGAGGACATCCGTGCCGTGTTCTCGCTGCAGAGTGAGGTGTTCACCATCCTCGCCCGCCGTGATGCCAATATCGCCAGCTTCGATGACCTCAAAGGCAAGCGTGTAAACATCGGCAACCCAGGTTCCGGTCAGCGCGACACCCTGGAAGAGATCATGCAGGTCAAGGGCTGGGACCGTTCCGCGTTCTCCCTGGCCGCCGAGTTGAAGCCGGCTGAGCAGGCTTCTGCCCTGGGCGACAACAATATCGACGCGATGACCTACTTCGTTGGCCATCCGAATGGCGCGATCCAGGAAGCCACCACCACCACCGACGCGGTACTGGTGCCGGTGACCGGTGCGGAAATCGAGAAGCTGCTGGCTGCGAAGAGCTACTACACCAAGGCCGATATCCCTGGCGGCGTGTACAAGGGCAACGACGCGCCAACTCCGTCGATTGGCGGCAAGGCGGTGCTTTCCACCTCGGCCAATGCCAGTCCTGAAGTGGTCTACCAGCTGGTTAAGTCGGTATTCGACAACATTGATCGCTTCAAGCGTCTGCACCCTGCATTTGCCGACCTGAAAGAAGCAGACATGATCAAAGTCGGCCTTAGCGCAGAGCTGCACGAAGGTGCCGTGCGCTATTACAAAGAGCGCGGCTGGTTGTAAGCGGCCCACGCTGCCCGTCAAACGGGCTAGTGTCTCTAGATAAGCAAACCCGCAGCTGCAAGGCTGCGGGTTTTGCCGTTTTCCGTACTCTCGAATGCAGGTTCAACCCATGCATGACAAGCAACTGTCCACCGAAGAACTGATCGCCCAGGATGTCGGTGCGCGCACCCCGCTGGGAGCCATGGCCCAGGTGATCACCGGCCTGGCTCTGCTCTGGTCGCTGTTTCAACTGTGGATCGCCTCGCCGCTGCCGTTTGTGTTCGGTATTGGTGTGTTCAACGACACCGAAACCCGCGCTATCCACCTGGCGTTTGCCCTGTTGTTGGCGTTTCTCGCCTACCCTGCCTTTCGCAAGTCGCCGCGTGACCGCGTGCCGCTGCTGGATATCGCCCTAGGTCTGGTCGCTGCCGCCAGCGCCGCCTACCTGTTTATTTTCTACCAGCAGTTGGCGTTGCGCCCCGGTAGCCTGACCACTGCGGACATGCTGACCGCGTGCATCGGCATCCCGTTGCTGCTGGAAGCCACCCGCCGAGTGCTTGGCCCACCACTGGCGATCATCGCCCTGCTGTTCCTCGTCTACAGCCTGGCCGGGCCCTATATGCCGGGGATGCTGGCGCACCGTGGGGTCAGCTTCAATGCCATGGCCAACCACCAGTGGATCACCACCGAAGGGGTGTTCGGCATCGCCCTTGGCGTATCCACCAGCTTCGTGTTTCTCTTTGTGCTGTTCGGTGCCTTGCTCGAACGGGCCGGCGCGGGGCATTACTTTATTCAGCTGGCTTTCAGCATGCTTGGTCACTTCCGCGGTGGTCCGGCCAAGGCCGCAGTGGTGGCGTCGGGGCT
The DNA here is from genome assembly GCF_012985775.1 of Pseudomonas sp. WS 5011. Classification (NCBI taxonomy): domain Bacteria; kingdom Pseudomonadati; phylum Pseudomonadota; class Gammaproteobacteria; order Pseudomonadales; family Pseudomonadaceae; genus Pseudomonas; species Pseudomonas sp. WS 5011. The sequence continues at coordinate 46,765 of NZ_JAAQXA010000015.1, read as the reverse complement.
GACCGGACTGATCTCCGGCTCGTCGATTGCCAACGTAGTGACCACCGGCACCTTCACCATTCCGATGATGAAGCGCACTGGCTTCTCGGCCGAGAAGGCCGGCGCGGTGGAAGTGGCGTCGTCGGTGAATGGCCAGATCATGCCGCCGGTGATGGGGGCAGCGGCCTTTCTGATGGTCGAGTACATCGGCATGCCCTATGTCGAGATCATCAAGCACGCCTTCCTGCCGGCGGCGATTTCCTATATCGCCCTGCTGTATATCGTCCATCTGGAAGCGCTGAAGCTCGGCCTGCAACCAGTGGGCGGCAATCAGCCCAAGCCCTGGCTGCGTCGCCTGACCGGTTTCGCCTTCGGTGCAGCGCTGATCAGCGGCCTGTCGCTGGCGGTGTATTACGGCCTCGGCTGGCTCAAGCCGGCGCTGGGTGAATATGCCCTGCCGGGTATCGGCGCGCTGCTGGCGCTGGTCTACCTGGGCCTGCTGAAAATCGCCGCCAGCGTACCGGTGCTGCCCGAGGAAGACCCGGATGCGCCGCTCGACAAACTGCCGCAAACCCGCGCCGTGCTGCTTTCCGGTTTGCACTTTCTGCTGCCGGTGGTGGTGCTGGTCTGGTGCCTGATGATCGAGCGTCTGTCTCCCGGCCTGTCGGCCTTCTGGGGCAGCGTCATGCTGGTGATCATCCTGCTGACCCAGCGCCCGTTGCTGACCTGGCTGCGTACAGACGGCACGCATGCTCACGGCTCGTTTATGGACGGCGTGATCGACCTGCGTGAAGGCTTGATTGCCGGTGCGCGCAATATGATTGGCATCGGTATTGCCACGGCGGCGGCGGGCATCATCGTCGGCGCGGTGTCGCAAACCGGAGTGGGTCTGGTGCTGGCCGATCTGGTCGAGCTGTTGTCGATGGGCAACCTGCTGCTGATGCTGGTGCTGACGGCAATCTTCAGCCTGGTGCTGGGCATGGGCTTGCCGACCACTGCCAACTACATTGTGGTGTCCAGCCTGCTGGTGCCGGTGATCGTCACCCTCGGCCAGCAGAACGGCCTGATCGTGCCGCTGATCGCGGTGCACCTGTTCGTCTTCTACTTCGGCATCATGGCCGACGTGACGCCGCCGGTGGGCCTGGCTTCGTTCGCGGCGGCGGCAGTGTCCAAGGGCGACCCCATCAGTACCGGGATTCAGGCCTTCTACTACAGCCTGCGCACAGCGGTGTTGCCGTTCCTGTTTATCTTCAACACCGACCTGCTGCTGATCGACGTGGATTTCTGGCACGGTGTGCTGATATTTATCATCGCCACCGTTGCCATGCTGATCTTCGCGGCTGGCACTCAGGGTTACTTCCTGGTGCGCAGCCGCTGGTACGAGAACCTGCTGCTGCTGCTGGTGGCCTTCACCCTGTTCCGTCCGGGCTTCTGGATGGACATCGTGCACGACCCTTACCGCGACATTCCGCCGGCACAACTGGCCCAGGCCCTGGGTGATGTAGCCGATGGCAGCCAGCTGCGTCTGCGCATCAAAGGTGAGGATGCCGTGGGCGATGCCCGCGAGTTCAGCCTGCTGCTGCCTGTGCCGGAAGGCGCCACGGGTGAAGAGCGCCTGGAGAAGCTCGGCCTGCTGACCTATGAAGAGGGCGGCAAGGTGCTGGTCGACAGCGTCACCTTCGGCAGCCCAGCAGCCGAAGCCGGCCTGGAGTTCGATCAGGAGATCCTCAAGGTTCGCGCCCCAACGGATCGCTGGACCAAGGAGCTGATGTGGATTCCGGGCTTCCTGCTGTTCGCTCTGGTGGTCTGGTTGCAGCGTCGCCGGCGTAAGCTAGAAGCCTAAGCGGCTGATCTTTGCCCGGCGTCGTTTAACAATAAAGGCAGCTTCGGCTGCCTTTATTGTTTGTGCTCGCTTGGTTCAGGGCGAGGCCGGTTTTGCATGGCCGCCAGGTAACAACTCCGGCCCCTCCCTTTGCAGTTTGCTCTGCAGCATTTCCAGTTGCTCCAGCGCGGCGCGGGCTTCGTCGAGTTCGGTTTGGTTGCGTTCGCCGGATTGCGCGGCCTGTTCGATGCGTTCGCGGATGGCGGGGATCTGCTGCACGCCGCTGGCGTAGGCCATGATCTGGTCGCGGGTTTGCTGGTCCTCGAAGGCGCTGTACTGCGCTGGGTCGGCCAGCTGGGCGGCGGATGCGGGTTGACGCGGTTTCAGTTGGCCGAGGGCCGGGCTGCGTGGGTCTCCTTGGTCAGCCATTAGCTGGATCAGCATTTGCGCTTCCTGAGCATTCAGTTGCGGTTCGCTGGGCGCTTCTTCCACCGGTTTTTCTGCGGGCGCTGGGGTTGCAGCGGGCTGCTGTGCCGGCAGGGCGGCGGGCATCTCTGGCAAGCGGATGGGCGGGCTGATCGGCGTTGCGGCCTGCGCTGCAACAGTTGGCGCGGTGCCGGCCAAGGGCGTGCGCACAACGACGATGGTCACCGCGGTGATCACTCCGAGCATGCCGATGCCGAGCCAGGCCCTCATAGTCCTTCTACCTTGGCGTTGGCCAGTAGAGCGTCGATGCGAGCCTGGAAGGCTTGTGTCAGCTGTTCCTTGGCCACGGCCTGGTTGACCTCATAACGTACGCTGGGGTCGCTCAGCGGTAGCTGCCGATCCTCACGGCTGCGCACTTTGACGATCTCAAACGCGCCGTCGATCAGCATCGGCTGGGAAATGCTATTGGCCTTCTGCAGCAGGGCGGTCTTGCGCAGAAAATCCAGCTGCGCATCCTGTGGGCGAATCAGGCCAAGGTCACCGGGCGGCGTTTGATTCTTGCTTTCGGCCAGTGAGTAGCGGCGTACGGCATCATCGAAACTCAGGCCCTTTTGCAGTTCGGCATGCACCCGGTCAGCACTGGCTTGATCAGCCAAACGGATATGGCTGGCCTGCACCTGAGCAACGTTGAGATAGAGCTGCAGATTGCGTTGGTAGTAGGCCTCGGCATCCACGTCACTGACCTTGCCGGCGCGCTCGCGCAGGCTGGCGGTTTCATGGTGGAAGTCGTTGTGCAGGCCAAGTTGATGCAGGTACTTGTGGCGGACGAGTTTGTCGCGCACGAGCTGACGGATGCCGGCCTGTTCGTCCGCGCTAAAGCCTTTCTCTCCGAGTTGATACCAGAGGTAGTCACGCAGCGCCTGCTGACGCACCTGTTCGGCCAGGTACACCAGGTTGCCCTGCTGCAGCTCCACCCGGCCTTGTACGTTGTCGCCTTGATACAGCTCCAGCAGGTTCAGGCGTTGTTCGGCCTGGCCGGGAAATTGCCAACTGATTAGCTGCACCTGGGCGGCATCTGCTTGTTGTTGGGGGCTCAACTGCAGGCTGTCGAGCACCACGCCTTGGGTCTGCGTGGTCAGCACCTGACGCAGCCGTGCACTGCTCAGCGCCTGTGGTTGGCGCAGAAAGGGCCGGACATCGTGATCGAACTGGCGGCCGTAGACCTGCTCGATCAGGTTGGCGGCTTCGCGTTCGACCAAGGCATCCAGATCGCCGCTGTATTTGGTATTCAGTTCGGCTTCCACCTCGCGGGCCAGCAGGTGGTTTTCCGCCAGGCCCGTGCGCAGCAGGCGCAGGTTGGTATTGAATTTGACCCGGGTCATGGCCTGCTCCAGCAGGCCGATGCTTTTACCGGGCAGGCGTTCACCGTTGATGCGCATGTCCTGGCTGCCCAGGGCTGACAGGCATATGCCGGTCAGCCCCAGTACCAGCAAACTGCGCTGGATGATCGCGCGCACCTTACAGGCCACCCTGGCCGTAGAAGGTGTTGGCGCCCTTGGTCAGCACGCTGACGGTGAGGGCGATGGACTCCGGAATCAGCTCCTTGGCAACCCGCAGGCGGGTGGCGTAGCTGGTGTCATACAGCGGCTCGGGGCGCTGGTAGGCGACCTGGGCGGTCTGGGTCAGCAGATCGCGGATCGGCTTTTGCGGATCGTAACTGCCGACGCGGTTGGCCACGGCGGCGATATTGTTCAGGCCTTCGCTGAAGTAATGGTCATCCACCCAGCCTTCCCAGCCGGAGTGGCCATTGCCCGACGTAACCCAGGCATGGTGCGGCTGCGCGACATCGCCGGTGGTGTGCAACGAGTAGCCGATGGTTTGCAGGGACGGCGCGTTCTTGAACTGATCGAACCAGTACTTGGCCAGGTTATCGATGGGCTGGAAGGCCGCCGTCTGGAAGTCGCCGTAGTGCGTTTGCCAGTTGGAGGAGGTGCCCTGGCGGTAATGCGCTTCGGTAGTGTCGAAGTCGCTTTTCTTCAGCTCGCGGTTGTACAGGTAAACCATGGCGTACCAGTCAACGTCGCCGCTCCAGCTGCCATCCACCTTGCGGTAGCGGTAGTCGTAGCCGCCGTGGTCGTTGCCGTGGGCGTCACCCTGGCGGGCCATGTTGATGAAGTGCCAGTACGAGGTGTAGTTGACCAGAGAAGCGGCGGCGCCATACACCGGCGCGTGCTCATAGCCGACCCACCAGCCGCCCAGACGGGTGTCCTGGAAGTCATCGACGTCGTAGGCCGCCTGGCCGAGGATTTCCCCGGCGCGGGCTTCGCTGCCGGCGGCGCCGACGTAGAACTGGTAGGCGCGTTTCATCTCGGGCGTGGCATGGGCCGAATTGAGGAAGGCCAGGGCGTCCTTGACGATGTTCTTGTGCGTAGGTTGCGACCAGGCGCTGGCGTGGCTGGCGCTGAATGCCAGGCCTAGACCAACGACCAGGGAGGTGAGGTTTTTCATAGGGAAGGCGCTCTTTTGTTGTTGGAGTTGAGCAGTATTAGCGGTCATTGATGGCAGAACTGTTGCAATGCCGCACGCCAACTTAAAGCTGATGCGCCGAGTAGCCTCAACCCAACTAAGGTTTGGTGGTATAGACCAATTTTCTTGTTTGTCTTAATCCGCGCCGTTGTCTTCCTGATGCAAGGCCCCTGTCTCGCTGCTTTCCAGCACCACATAGGCGCTGGCGCAGAACAGTGAGTTGAGGCGCTTCATATCGGCGATCAGCTCCATATGCAGAGCGCTGGTTTCGATGCTTTGCACCACCTGATGATGCAGACGGCTGACGTGGGCGTGGGCCAGGCGGCGTTCCTGTGCGCGGAAGCGGCGTTTTTCGCGTAGCAGCTGGCGCGCGCTTTCTTTGTCGGCAGAGAGAAACACCGAGAGGCCAAGGCGCAGGTTGGCCAGCAGTTGGGCGTGCAGGGTGGTGAGTTCCTCCAGGCCGCTGTCTGAAAACGAATGGCGCTGCGCGGTTTTCTGATCCTGCACTTTGCCGAGCATGCGTTCGATGATGTCGCCAGCCTGTTCCAGGTTCACCGCCAGCTCGATGATCTCCGCCCAGCGCCGGCTGTCGTGCTCACTCAGCACCTCGCGTGGCACCTGCGCCAGGTAGAGTTTGACCGCGCTATAGAGCGCATCGACATCGTCATCCAGGCGGCGCAACTCTTTGCCCAGGGCGGTTTGCCCGCCACTCAGGACTTCCAGCAGGTGGTTGAGCATGGTCTCGATCAGGTCGCCGATGCGCAGGGTTTCGCGCACCGCATTGGCCAGCGCCAGGCTCGGTGTGGCCAGCGCGGTAGGGTCGAGGTGGCGCGGGCGGGCGACGCCGTTTTCGTCCGGGCGATCCGGCAGCAGCCAATTACAGAAGCGCGCCATCAGCCCGACCGTGGGCAGCATCAGCACGCAGCGCAGGCCGTTGTAGAGCAGGTGAAAGCCGATCACCAGCTCCTCGGGGCGCCAGTTCAGGCTGTCCAGCCAGTTGGCCAGCGGATCGAGGAGCGGCATCACTAGCAGCAGGCCGATCAGCTTATACAGGAGGCTGCCCATGGCCACCCGGCGGCCGGCTGGGGTTTGCAGGCTGCTCGTGAGAAAGGCCAGCACGCCGCTGCCGATATTGGCGCCAATCACTAGGCCGATGGCCACCGGCAGGCTAATCAAACCGGCGCCAGTCAGGGTTGCTGTGAGCAGCACGGCGGCCAGGCTGGAATAGGAAATCAGCGCAAACAGCGCGCCGACCAGCGCATCCAGCAGCAGGTCTCCGGTCAGCGAGGCGAACAGCACGCGAATGCCCTGCTCCTGGGTTATCGGCGTGGCAGCGGCGACGATCAGCTCAAGCGCCAGCAGCATCAGCCCCAGGCCGATGGCCACGCGGCCTAGCTGGCCGGCGCGGGTCTGTTTGCGCGACAGAAAGAAGATCACGCCGAGGAAAATCAGCAACGGGCTTAGCCAGCTCAGGTCTAGGGTCAGCACCCGCGCCATCAGCGCGGTGCCGACATCCGCACCGAGCATGATCGCCAGCGCCGGGGTCAATGCCATCAAGCCCTGAGCAACGAACGAGGTGACCAGTAACGCGGTGGCGTTGCTGCTCTGCACCAGTGCGGTAACGCCAATGCCGGCGGCAAACGCCAGCGGCCGCTTGCTGACGTTATGGCTAAGCACCTTGCGCAGGTGCGAGCCATACACCCGCAGGATGCCGGTACGGACGATATGGGTGCCCCAGATCAGCAAGGCGACGGCAGACAGAAGATTCAGCAGGGTGAGCATGGTGCTGCTCCCTGGCGCGCCCGCCCGGTTGCAGCGTGACGCGTGGTTTTTACTTGTTATAAAGGCTAAAGCCCTATGCTTAGCTTTAGCTGAGGTTGGCGCTGCGCGCCAGCGAGCGACACAGGCTGTCGCTTAATCCCGTCAAGCTGCGTGAGCTGATAACCTTAGAACCTGTTTACGATCTAGCGAGCTAGAGCCGAGCAAGGCAAAAACGGCCGAGGAAGCGGAGTTTACGAGCTGTAAATGAGCATTCCGAGGCTGTTTTTAACGCCGCCAGGCCGACGCGCAGCAGGTCGTGAGCAGGTTCTTGCCCGCTACTGAACGGAAGCGCCCCCTCTGATGCTCACGCTTTATCACGCCCCTGACCTGGAAACCCTTGGCGAGCTGGCCACCGCCCTGCTCGCCACGCCGATGCGTGAGCCCTTTGCGCCGGCGCTGGTGGTGGTGCCGAGTCAGGGCATGGGGCGCTGGCTGACCCTGGAGCTGGCGCGCAAGCAGGGCATTGCCATGCAGCTGGAGGTGCAGCTGCCGGCCAAGTTCGTCTGGGACCTCTCGCGCCTGTGCCTGGGGCAATTGCCGGAGCAGTCGGCGTTCAGCCCCAGCAGTTTGAGCTGGCGTTTGTATGACTGGCTGTGCGAGCCGGCCCATCTGGCTGAAGCGCCGCGCCTGGCACATTATCTGGATGGTGGCGATGAGCGCCGCAGGCTGTCATTGGCCGTGAAGATCGCCGACGTATTCGACCAATACCTGCTCTATCGCGACGACTGGCTGGCCGCCTGGGAGCGCAACGACTTGCTCGATCTCGGCCCGGATGAAGGCTGGCAGGCGCTGCTCTGGCGCGAGCTGACCAAAGACGGCCATCCACACCGCGCGCGTTTGCTGGAAGAGCTGCTCACCCGCCTGTATGACGCCACGCCCATCGCCGGGCTGCCCGAGCGCGTGCTGGTGTTTGGCATCAGCTCGCTGCCGCCGCACCATATGCGTGTGCTCGAAGGCCTGGCGCGGCATACCCAGGTGATTGTTTTCGCCCTCAACCCGTGCCGCGAAGCCTGGGGCGAGATTCGCGATATTCGTGAGTTGGCCAGGCAGCCTGAACTCAGTCCGGACGATTGGTATCTGGATGTCGGCCATCCGCTGCTGGCCAGCCTGGGCAAGCAGGGTCGCGATTTCTTCGACAGCCTGTTTAGCCTGGCCTCCAGCGAGGGCAGTCAGGAATTCGGCCTGTATTCCGAAGACGTTGACCTGCACGACGCCAGCCTTTTGCAGGCATTGCAGAACGACATCCTGCGCCTGCACACCCGCACCGCCGATGAGCGTTTGCTGCTGCGCGAAGACGACCGCTCGCTGGAGCTGCACGTCGCCCACTCGCCGCTGCGCGAGGTGGAAATCCTGCATGACCAGTTGCTCGCCCGCTTTGCCGCCGACCTCGCGCTGACGCCCGATCAGGTGGTGGTGCTGACCCCGGACATCGAGCGGTATGCGCCCTATATCGAAGCGGTGTTCGCCCCGCGTGAAGGTGTACCGCGCGTGCCGTTCAGCCTGGCCGACCGCAGCCTGCGCGCGGAAATCCCGCTGATCGAAGCCTTCCTCAACCTGCTGGCGCTGCCGGACAGCCGCTTTGCTGCCGAAGAAATTTTGGCCTGGCTGGAACAGCCGTCCATTGCCCGCCGTGTCGGCATTGAGGCGGAAGACCTGCCGCTGCTACGCGACTGGCTGCGCGACGCCGGCGTGCGCTGGGGCCGCGATGAAATGCACCGCGAGCAACTGGGCCTGCCGTCCGACGCAGCCTTTACCTGGCGACAAGGGCTGGACCGCCTGCTGCTGGGCTTTGCCGCGCCGCCGCAATTAGCAGGCCTTGCCGCACCGTTGCTGGGCGACAGTTGGCCGCTGGATGCGCTGGAAGGTGGCCGCGCACAACTGCTCGGGCGCTTGGCTGGTTTTGTCGAGCGTTTGGCCGCGTTGGCGCAGAGCCTGCAACGGCCGCGCGCACTGGGCGAATGGGCCGACTCCCTGCAAGGGCTGATCGATCAGCTGTTTGATGAACGCGAGGCCGGCGAGACCCTGTTGCTACTGTCCAAGGCCTGCGCCGCGCTCAAGGAGCAGGGCGCCGCTTCGGGGGTCGAGCGGCCGATTGAGCTGGCGCTGATCCGCCAGCAGCTGACCGCTGCTCTGGAGCAGGGCAGCGCCGCCTCTGGCTTTCTCACCGGCGCGGTGACCTTCTGCACCATGGTGCCGATGCGCAGCCTGCCGTTTCGTCTGGTCTGCCTGCTCGGTCTGGATGACGGTGCCTTGCCGCGCCGCACCCCGGCAGCAGGCTTTGACCTGATCGGCCAGAAACCCCGCCGTGGCGACCGCGCACGCCGTCTGGACGACCGTTACCTGCTGCTGGAAACCTTGCTCTCGGCCCGTGGCGGCCTATACCTGAGCTACGTCGGCCGCGACCCGCGCAGCAACGCCGAGCTGCCGCCTTCGGTGTTGGTCAGCGAATTGCTGGATGTGGTCGACCTCACGGCGGTAGATGGCAACGGCCCGGCCAGCGCAAGGGTTACTCACCACCATCCATTGCAACCCTTCGCGCCGGGTAACTTCGCCGGCAACCGCCATGCCGGCTTTGCCGCGCCCTGGTTCCACGCTGCGCAGCGTTTGAGTCAGGCGGTGCAAGCCCCCGCGCCCTTTGCCAGTCCGTTGGATAAGCCGGATCAAGACTGGCTGAGCATCGAACCCAGCCAGCTGATCCACTGCTTTAAACATCCAGCGCGCTACCTGCTGGAACAACGTCTCGGCCTGCGCCTAGCGCAGAGCGAGGAAACCCTGGCCGGCGACGAGCCGTTCAGCGTCGAGTGGACCCGCCAGCACGGCCTGCGCCAGCTGGCATTGCAGGCCGTCGAGAACGGTTGGAGCGAACGCCAGGAACGCGCCGTGGCCGCCGCGTCCGGCTGGCTGCCGGTGGGCGAGTTAGGCCAGGCGCATTGGGGGCAAATTCGCGGGCCAATCCGCGCCTTCGCCCCAACCCTGTTCGACGAACGCCCGGACGACGCGCCGCAACCGCTGTTGGTCGATATCGAGCTGGCGGGTGTGCGCATCCACGGCTGGCTGGATGGCGTGACCAGTGAGGGGTTGTTTGATTACCGCCTGCGTGATCTCGGCGCCTGGGAGCTGGCGCCGTTCTGGTTGCGCCATCTGCTGCTCAACTGCGCTGCCACGCCTGACATCAGCCGCGACAGCCGCCTGCTCTCACCAAAAAGCGAATGGCGTCTGGGCGCGTTGACCAATGCCCGTGAGCTGCTCTTACCCTGGCTCGAAGCCTACAAAAGCGCGCTGTGCGAGCCGCTGCCGCTGTTCGCCAAATGCAGCCACGGTTTCGCCCGCAAATGGCGCAACCCCGGGCGCAAGGAGCCGATTGACGCCGCCCGCAGCGAAGCGCGGGTGATGTGGCAAGGCAATGACTTTATGGCCGGCGAAGGCCAAGACCCCTGGAATGCCCTGGCCTTCCGCGACCGTGAAGCGCTGGATGAGCGCTTTGAGGTGTTGGCCGAACAACTCTACGGCCCAGCGCTGGACGCCCTGCAAGACAGTGACGAGGACGAAGCATGAGCAGCGCCAGCCTGAACCTGCTGCACGACAGCTTCACCGGCCGCTCGCTGATCGAAGCCAGCGCCGGCACCGGCAAAACCTGGACCCTGACCGCGCTGTACGCCCGTCTGTTGCTGGAGAAGCAGCTCAGCGTCAGCCAGATTCTGGTGGTGACCTTTACCACTGCCGCCACCGCCGAGCTGCGCGAGCGCATTCGTAAGCGCCTGGCCGAGTTGCTGGCGGTGTATGAACAGGGGCCGGGCGACGACGCCTTGCTCAATGAACTGCGCGCCCAGTACCCGGATGCCGCCAGCCACCGGCGTTTGCTGCTGGCGGTTCATGGCTTTGACGAAGCGGCGATCTTCACCATCCACGGATTCTGTCAGCGCGCCTTGCAGGACGCCGCGTTTGAAGCGGGTGGCGACTTTGACAACGAGCTGACCCACGACGACCGCGAAATTATCGACGCCCTGCTCGCCGACCTTTGGCGGCATGAACTGGCCAGCGCCGAGCCGGAATGGGCGGCGTTTCTGGTGCAGCAAAAAATCACCCCGCAGGTTCTGCGTCAGCGTTTGCGCAACCACTTGGGCAAACCCTACCTGCGCATCGAACCGCAACCCGGCACGCGCAGTGAGATGAGTGCCCTGCGCGCCGCGTGGCAGCAGGCGCAACGTCTTTGGCAGGGCGAAAGCGCCGGCTGGCTGGCGCAGCTCAAAGCCTTCGATGGCTTCAAGAGCAATATGTGCAACGCGGCCAAACTGGGCGTCTGGCAGGCCGAGCTAGACGGTTATTTCAGCGACGCCGCTGCGCTGTTCAGCAAGACCGAAGCGCATCGCCGCCTGGCCCGCGAAGGGCTGAACAAGGCCAGCAAGAAGGGCTGCGAAGCCCCCGCCAATCCGCTGGCCGCCGCGCTGCAGGAACTCTGCGATGCCCTCGATGCCGCGCAACCCGAAGCCGAGCAACGCCTGATTGATCTGCAAGTACGCCTAATCCACCAGCTCAACGAGCAACTGCCCGCACGCAAGGCGGCGCAACGCTTGCTGGCCTTCGATGACCTGCTCAACAAGCTGCAGCAAGCCTTGCAGAGCGAGGGCGGCGAGCAGCTGGCCAGCACCCTGCGCACGCAGTATCCGGTGGCGCTGATCGACGAGTTTCAGGACACCGACCCGGTGCAGTACCGGGTGTTTCACCGCATTTATCAGGATGCCGGCGATCTGTGTTTTGTGGGGGACCCTAAGCAGGCAATCTACGCCTTCCGGGGTGCCGACTTAGCCACGTATTTAAAAGCCCGCAGCGAAGCCGCGCGCCAGTACAGCCTGGCCACCAACCACCGCTCCACGCCCGAGCTGATCGCTGCGCTGAATCAGCTGTTCGACCGGCCTATGCCATTTGCCGAGAAGGGCTTGGCTTACCAGCAGGTCGGGGCCAGCACTAAGGCGCGGGCGCAACTGGTGTTGCCGCGTATTGAGGATGAAACCGACGCGCCGCTGGCGTTGGTCTGGCTGGATAACGACTATCTGGGCAAGGGTGAAGCGGGGGCGTTAGTTGCTCGCGACACCGCGCGGCGTATCGCAGCGGTGCTCAGCGCCAGCAGCCGTGGCGAGGCGTATTTTGAGCAAGACGGCACGCGTACCCCGCTTAAAGGCGGGGATATCGCCGTGCTGGTCGCCAGTCACCGTCAGGCTGGCGAAGTGGCCGCCGAGTTGGCCGCCCGTGGCGTGCCCAGCGTGCGCCGGGGCAAGGAGAACGTCTGGCACAGCGAGGAGGCCGATGAGCTGTCCGCCGTGCTCGCCGCCTACGCCGAACCGGGCCGCGAGGGTGCTTTGCGTTATGCCCTGGCCAGCCGTTTGCTGGGCCGTAGCGCCGCCGATCTGGCCGCCTGCAGCGAGGATGCCCAAGCCTGGGACCGCGAGCGCGAAGCCGCCGAGCGCTACCACCAACTCTGGCAGCAACAAGGCTTTATGCGCGCCTTCCGCGCCTGGCTGGATGAGCAACAGGTGGCCCAGCGGCTGCTGGCCCTGGTGGATGGCGAGCGCCGTCTGACCAACCTGCTGCACCTGGCCGAGCTGCTGCAAAGCGAAAGCCTGCAACGCCCCGGTCTGGAGCAATTGCTCGCTTGGTTCAACGCCCAACGCAGCGCCGAAGCTCACGGCGAAGACGCCTTGCTGCGTTTGGAAAGCGATGCCGAGCGCGTGCAGATCGTCACCATCCATACCTCTAAAGGCCTGGAATACCCGCTAGTGTTCTGCCCCTACCTGTGGGACGGCGCGCTGCTGCGCCAGCATGAAGACATCAGCTGCCACGCCGACGACGGCACGCCGTTGCTGGACCTAGGCAGCGAACAGCTCGACGTGCACCGCCAGCGCGCCCGCCACGAACGCTTCGCCGAAAAACTGCGCCTGACCTACGTTGCCCTGACCCGTGCGCGGGATCGCCTGTGGCTGCACTGGGGACCGGTGGACTGTAAGCCGAAAAAGGACGGCACCCTCGGCGACAGCGGACTGCACAGCAGCGCCTTGGCCTGGCTGCTGCACGGCCGCGAATTGCCGGGTGAAGATGCCCTGGCCGACCTGGCCGGCCACCTGCAAAGCCTCAGCCCGCAAGAACTGCGGGCCGAAATCGAGCTACTGGTCGCCAGCAGCCAGGGCCAGATGGCCATTCAACCCTTGCGTGACAGCGAGGCCAGCGCCGCCGGCGAGCAGCGCGCCCCAGCCCCGCAGCAACTCGCCACCCTGCAGCGCAGCCTACACAGCGCCTGGCGCATCGGCAGTTTCTCGGGCTTAGCCGCCGGAATGCATATGGAAGCGCCGGACCGCGACGGCCTGGTGCTGCCGGACGCCAGCGAGCCGGGCACTGGCTTCTTCGCCTTTCCCCGGGGCGCGCGGGCCGGTACCTGCCTGCACGCCATCCTCGAAGATTGGGCGCGCGGCAAAGGCGCACTGGCTGAGCTGATCGAGCCGGGGCTGAGCGGCCACGGCATCAGCAACGACTGGCAGGCCGTGGCGCTTGAGCATCTGCAACAAGTCATCGACACCAATCTGGACGGCCAGGGTCTGACCCTCGCCGATCTGAATCCGACGCGACGCTTGCCCGAACTGGGCTTTACCTTCCCTCTGGCGGGGCTGGATGTGCAACGCCTGCGCGCGATTCTCTGCGACCCGGCCCTTGGCCTGGCGGCACCGATGCGCGAGGCGGCGGCACGCCTTGAATTCGACAGCCTCAGGGGCTTTCTCAAGGGCTTTATCGACCTGACCTTCGAGCACGATGGGCGCTGGTACATCGCCGACTACAAGTCCAACTGGCTCGGCCCAGACGCCAGCTACTACGGCGGCGAACGCCTGCTGCAGGCCCTGGCTGCCGAGCATTACTACCTGCAATACCTGATCTACCTAGTGGCGCTGCGGCGCTTTCTGCGTCAGCGTCTGGATGACTTCCAGAATGAGCAGCTGGGCGGCGCGTATTACCTGTTTCTGCGCGGCATGCCGGATGCTGGCGTATATTTTTCGCGGCCCAGCGATGGGCTTTTGGATGCATTGGATAATCTGTTTGCGGAGGGCGCGTGATGCTTAACGATCTGCCCCTCGGCCCGCTGGAGCGCGCCCTGGTCGATAGCCTGCAGCGCCTCGATCCTGCGGCCTCACCCGTGGTGCTGGTTTCGGCCGCGCTGCTGTGCACGGCCCTGGATAAGGGTGATGTCTGCCTGCCGCTTGAGCGTCTAGCGGGGCAGCGACCCTGGCCCGAACAGGATTTCCGCCTGCCGGCGCTGGGCGACTGGCAGGCGCAGCTTGAAGCCTCGTCCCTGGTGGGCGGCGATGGCGATTTCGCCCCGCTGATTCTTGAGCACGGCCGCCTGTATCTGGCGCGCTACCAGGCCTACGAACGCCAGTTAGCCGAACAGTTGTTGCTGCGTGCGGCCGATCTACCTGCGGTGGATGAGGCGCAATTGAGCGAAAGCCTCGGCCGTCTATTCGCCTTTAACCAGCAACAACCTGACTGGCAGCGCCTGGCCGCCGCGCAAGCGGTGCGGCGCAAGCTGGCGGTGATTTCCGGCGGACCAGGCACCGGTAAAACCACTACCGTTGTGCGTCTGCTCGCCGCGTTATTAGAGCAACCTGGCTGCGAACATCCGGGCGGCGCTCCGCTGGCCATCGGCCTGGCCGCACCTACCGGTAAAGCCGCGGCGCGAATGGCCGAAGCGATCCGCAGTGCCAAAGCCGAATTGCCGGTCAGCGAGGCGATCAAAGCCGCCTTGCCGGATGAGGCGCGCACCCTGCATCGCCTGCTCGGCAGCGGGGGCGACAGCCCACAAGTGCGCCATCACGCGGCCAACCCGCTGGCGCTGGATGTGCTGGTGGTGGACGAAGCCTCGATGGTCGATCTGGCGCTGATGGCCAAACTGCTCGATGCCCTGCCGCCCACGGCGCGGCTGATCCTGCTCGGCGACAAGGACCAACTCTGCGCCGTGGAAGCCGGTGCGGTGTTTGCCGAACTCTGCGAGGGCCGTGGCTTTGATGCTCAGGCGGCGAGCGAACTGCAACGCATCACCGGCCAGCAGGTGCCGGTTAGCCAACCTAGCTCGCAGCTCGGCGACGCCGTGGTGCTGCTGACCCACAGCCACCGCTTTGCCGGCGACAGCGGCATCGGTGAGCTGGCGCGGCGCATTAACGGCGGCGATGTCAGCGGTACGCTGAACCTGCTCAAGGACGATCGCAGTGATCTGGCCTGGAATGCCCAGCCGACGCCCAACGAGCTGCTGGAACGTCTGGATCAGGGCTATTCGCCCTATATCAGCGCCGCCAAAAGCGCCGACCCAGCGGCAGCCTTCGCCGCGTTCAATACCTTCCGCGCGCTTTGCGCCCAGCGCGAAGGCGCCTGGGGTGTGGCCGGTATCAACGAAGCGCTGGAAGCGCGGATCAAACGCCGCAGTCAGGTCGCTAGCCGCGAGCGCTGGTACGTCGGCCGGCCGATCATGGTGCGACAGAACGACTACGCCCTCGGCCTATTCAATGGCGATATCGGCCTCTGCCTGCACACTGAGTACGGCCTGCGAGTGTTCTTTGAGGGTGAAGAAGGCTACCGCCCCTTCGCCCCGGCGCGCCTGCCCAGCCACGACAGCGCCTTCGCCATGACCGTGCACAAGAGCCAGGGCTCGGAATTCAGCGAAGTGCTGCTGGTGCTGCCCGAACAACCCAGCCCCCTGCTGACGCGCAGCCTGTTCTACACCGGCATCACCCGCGCCAAACACAAGGTGGAAATCTGGGGTTTGCCGGCGCGTTTAAGCGAAGCCGTGGCCACCCGCGCCGAGCGGGCGGCTGGTTTGGCTGAGCGGTTGGCCACAACGTCTTTAATAGCAACGCCGCAGCCATTCGCAGCAGACGGCTCCACTCAATTTTCGCTTTTCTAAGGACCGTATGAAGTATGTTTTTCTGACGATATGGGCTGTGCTTTTTTTGCCGTTGGGGGGTGTCGCCAGCCTTGGTCTGTGGAGAAGCCCCGGTAGCTATCAGAGTTATCTGCTTATTGCCGGCGTGGCCTATGCCGCGGTTTGTAGCTTCAAGTTGATTCAAGAAGGCTACCGTAGCAGAGCTTTATTTGGTTCCAGCAATGTGGGCTTCTGGTTATGCCTGCTGCTGTTGCCATTGTGTTTGCTGCCCTTATACGGTGCCTACGAAACCTGGTTGCAGGGTATTTATGTACCCAGCTCTTCAGGGCGTAAGACATACTTGAGTAGTTTGCTACTGGAGGGTTTGCAAGCTTTGGTTGGTCACTGGGGGCCGATCATCGCGTTGTTGGCATTTGGGCTGGGGATGATGTTTTTTCTGCTGGGCGTGATCCGTCAATACCGCCGCTGACGTTGCTGTAGGCTGCCGTGTAATCCGTCTGAACGCCTACACTGCGAAAGCAATTACTGAGTTTTGCGATCCGCCGCGGTGCTGACCGCTAAGGTTGAGGCGCAATGCGCATTCGAACACTTATCTGTTTGTTCTTAAGCCTGGCGCTCAGCACCAGCGTCCTGGCGGCGCCGTTGCGCCTAGTCACCGGCGATGACTACGCGCCCTTTACCGGTAAGGCGCTGCCTGCGGGTGGCATGCTGACGCAGTTGGTGCGTGCGGCGTTGCAGCGCAGCAGCATCGCCAGCAGCCTGGACTGGCAGCCCTGGAAGCGCGGTTACCTGAAAACCCTGCAAGGCGATTACGACGCCACATTCCCGTATGTCCGCACTGCGCAGCGTGAAGAGGTGTTTCTCTACTCGGAGCCGTTGTTTACCGCCGAGCAGTATATTTTTAGTCGGGCAGGTGAGGTGATCGAAGTCGATGATGTCCCCAGTATGCAAGGGTTGCGACTCTGCTACCCGCTGGGTTGGCAGCCGCCACCCATCATTCAGCAGTTGCTGGATGATGGGCAGTTACGCCGGCATTCCCCTACCGGATTGAATGAGTGCGCCCGTTTGTTGTTGATGGACCGCGATGATTTTTTTATCTCGGATCGACGCCTGGGCGAGACCGCGTTGCAATTGAGCGGTGTGCCTTTAGAACGCTTTCGTCGCTCCAACAGCGCCATCAACCGCAGCACCCTGCACCTGATCGTACCGCGCAGCCACCCGCAGGCGGCGGTGATCATCGCGCAGTTCAATCAGGGCTTGGCGCAGTTGCGCGCCAGTGGCGATTATCAGCGCATGCTTGAGCGCAACCTGCAGCAGAGTGAGGTCGCTGCGCCCTGAGTTAGCGCAGTGGCTTTATGGCCGGCCATCCCTGGCGGACACCCAGCTATTTCTTAAGTTTGGGGTTAGGAAAGAACTGCACTACCTGCACTTTGGGGTCGGCAACCTTGGGTTTCAGGGCGCTGATATTGACCCGTGTGGGCAGTTCACGCGGCACTGAGTTGCCGCGTTCGTCCAGGGTGTCGGCGTAGCCGCAGCCGATGCACTCGCGGTGCGGCACGCCGTCCACGTTCCACATCTGGATCTTGTCCATTTCGCTGCACGCCGGGCAGACCGCGCCGGCGATAAAGCGTTTTGCGCTGATATTCACAGGTGCATCTGTCATGCGGCCTCCTGGCTCAAACCAAGGTGGCGCAGCAGCGCGTCGATCGACGGCTCGCGGCCACGGAAATCCACAAACAGCACCATCGGTGCCTGCGAGCCGCCGCGCGCCAGGATGGCTTCACGGAAGGCTTGTCCAGTGGCGCTGTTGAATACGCCTTCTTCCTCAAACTTGGAGAAGGCATCGGCGCTCAGCACTTCGGCCCATTTGTAGCTGTAGTAACCGGCCGCGTAACCGCCGGCGAAGATGTGCGCAAAGCTATTGGGGAAGCGGTTGTAGGCGGGTGGACGCAGCACCGAGACTTCCTGGCGGATGCCTTCGAGCACGTCCAGCACGCTGCGACCGTCGCCGTGGGTGGCGTGCAGCTCGAAGTCGAACAGGCTGAACTCGATCTGCCGCACCATCATCAAGCCGGACTGGAAGTTCTTCGCCGCCAGCATCTTGTCCAGCAGGTCCTGCGGCAGCGGTTCGCCGCTTTCATAATGGCCGGAGATCAGCGCCAGGCCTTCCGGCTCCCAGCACCAGTTCTCCATAAACTGGCTCGGCAGCTCCACGGCATCCCAGGCCACGCCGTTGATGCCGGACGCGCCAGCGTGTTCAACGCGGGTCAACAAGTGATGCAGACCATGGCCGAATTCGTGGAACAGGGTGGTGACCTCATCGTGGGTGAGTAGCGCTGGCTTGTCGCCGACGGCAGGGGTGAAGTTACACACCAGATTGGCCACTGGGCTGATCAGCGTGCCATCGGCGGTGCGACGTTTGTCACGCGCGCCGTCCATCCACGCACCGCCGCGCTTGTTGGCGCGGGCGTAGAGGTCGAAGAAAAAACGCCCGACGTGCGCGCCGTTTTCGGTGATTTCAAACAGGCGCACATCTGGGTGCCAGGTGTCGAAGCCGGACAGTTCGTTGATCTGGATGCCGTAGAGTTTCTCGACGATGGCGAACAGACCGGTCAGCACCTTGTCGATGGGGAAGTAGGCACGCAGGATTTCCTGGGAAATGCTGTAGCGCTGCTCGCGCAGTTTCTCGCTGTAGTAGCCGACGTCCCAGCTTTGCAGCTCGTTGCAGCCCTGCTCACTGGCGAAGGCTTGCAGTTCGCGCAGGTCCTGTCCGGCAAATGGCTTGCCGCGAGTGCCCAGGTCGCGCAGGAAGTGCAGCACCTGATCGGTGGTTTCAGCCATTTTGCTGGCCAGGCTCAGCTCGGCATAGTTGCCGAAGCCCAGCAGTTTGGCCAGCTCCTGACGCAGGGCGAGGATTTCCTGCATCACCGGGCCATTGTCGTTCTGCCCGGCATTCGGCCCCTGGTCGGAGGCGCGGGTGCAGTAGGCGGCATACAGCTCTTCACGCAGGGCGCGGTCGTTGGCGTAGGTCATCACCGCAAAATAGCTGGGGAATTCCAGGCTGATCAGCCAGCCGTCCAGGCCCTTGGCCTCTGCGGCTTGCTTCATCTGCGCCTTGGCCGAATCGGTCAGGCCATCCAGAGCGGCCTCGTCGGTGACGTGCTTGGTCCAGGCCTGAGTGGCATCCAGCAGCTGGTTGGAGAACTTGCTGGCCAGTTCGGAGAGCTTCATCTGGATCTCGCCGTAGCGCTTCTGCTGCTCGGCCGGCAAGTCGATACCGGACAGGCGGAAATCGCGCAGGGCATGTTCGAGGATGGTCTTCTGCGCCACGTCGAAACCGGCTGCTGCGGGGCTGTTAGCCAGCGCTTGATAGGCCTGGAACAGCGGCTGGTTCTGGCCGATCTCGGTCCAGTATTCGGACAGCTTGGGCAGGCAGGCCTCATAGGCGGCGCGCAGTTCGACGCTGTTGCACACGGCGTTCAGGTGGCTGACCGGGCTCCAGGCGCGGCCCAGGCGCGCGCCCAGTTCGTCCAGGGCCAGCACCAGGCCGTCCCAGCTTGGGTCAGCGGCCTGTTGTTCCAGCAGACGGCTCATGGCGGCGCGGTTGTCGGCCAGAATCTGCTCGACGGCGGGCTCGACATGCTCCGGACGGATGGCGCTGTAGGGGGGCAGATCGAAGGCTTGCAGCAGCGGGTTAGTGGCAGTCACGACAGGTCACCTGTTACGAAATGGGTTTGCAGCTGTGACCCTGGCGGGCGCAAAAGGCTCCCAGGGGCAGGCTTGAATGGACAGCGGGCGCCATAAAGCAGCGCAGTTGTCCTGAACATGGGTGCCATCTTAATTACAATCAAGGCCAGACGCAGCTTAAGAGGTTTCTATCGTGGCGATTCGTACTTACCAGCAGTTCACCCCGCAGCTTGGCGAGCGGGTATTTGTCGATGCCTCGGCGGTGGTGCTGGGTGATGTGGAGATTGGCACCGACAGCTCGGTGTGGCCGCTGGTGGTGATCCGCGGCGACATGCACAGCATCCGCATCGGTGAGCGCAGCAGTGTGCAGGACGGCAGCGTGCTGCATATCACCCACGCCGGACCGTTCAATCCGGATGGCTTTCCGCTGAATATCGGCGACGAGGTGACCATTGGCCACAATGTCACTTTGCACGGTTGCAGCTTGGGTAACCGCATTCTGGTCGGCATGGGCAGCATCATCATGGACGGTGCCGTGGTGCAGGATGAGGTGGTGATCGGTGCCGGCTCCCTGGTGCCGCCGGGCAAAGTGTTGGAAAGCGGTTACCTGTACGTCGGCAGCCCGGTGAAACAGGCGCGGCCACTGACAGACAAGGAGCGCAGTTACTTCGGCTACAGCGCGGCCAACTACGTGCGGCTAAAGGACCAGCATCTGCTGGAAGGTTATGCCGGCTGATGAGCGAACCCGTGATGCACTACCAGAACATCCTGTTTGACCTCGACGGCACCCTGACCGATCCGCGTGAGGGGATTACCCGCTCGGTGCAGCATGCGCTGGCCAAGTTGGGCATTGAGGAGCCTGACTTACAGGCGCTGGAGCACTTTATCGGCCCACCGCTGCTGCAGTGTTTTATGCAGACCTACCAGTTCGACGAGGCCACCGCCTGGCAGGCGGTGAACCATTACCGCGAGCGCTTCCGCGAGGTCGGGTTGTATGAAAACCAGCTATTCGACGGCGTGGGCGAACTGTTGCAGCTGCTGCAGAACCAGCAGCGCACGCTGTATGTCGCCACCAGCAAACCGACGGTGTTTGCCGAGCAAATTGCTAAGCACTTTGGTTTCGCGAAGCACTTCAAGGTGATCTACGGCAGCGAACTGGACGGCACGCGTACCGACAAGGTTGAGCTGATCGCCCACCTGCTGGAAAAAGAACAATTGCCGGTGCAGAGCACACTGATGATCGGGGATCGTAAGCACGACCTGATCGGCGCGCGACGCAATGGCCTGGATGCGGCCGCGGTGGGTTATGGCTTTGGCAGCTTGGCCGAATTGCAGGCCGAAGCGCCGACCTATCACTTCCACAGCCTGACCGAGTTGCACCAGGCGTTTGTGCGGTAAGTGTCGTATGCGGGCTGCCTGGATCAGGCAGCCCGCATACGAGGATTAGCCGTTTTTCTGGTAGATGATCTTCTTGGTGCCGCCGTCGCAGCTGCCGACCACCATATTGGGGTCTTGGGCGTCTTCGTTGGGCACGATTTCCAGGGTGTAGCTGGCAACGCCGGCGGCCTGGATTTTCACTTCGATCTCCGCACGCAGCTCTTCGCAGGGCTTGGGTGCGGCCAACACGCTGGTGCTGAGTAGGCCAAGCAGCACGGCTAGGGTGAATTTGTTCATTGCATCGCTCCTTTTGCGTGAACAGAAACTACTGATGTTGGAGTGGGAACTCGGTACGTAAGTTCTAAGAGCCCGCAGATAAGTCCATCAGCGCCTGATGCCGTTCGCGTTCGGGCAACTCGCCCAAGGCGGCGACACGCTGATAAAAGCGCGGCCAATCGCGCTCAACGTGTTCAAACAGCGCGGCGAAGGCCGGCACCCATTGATCATAGAGGCCAAACGGCAGCAGCTTGGCGTTGTTTATCGGCGCGTTGATCCAGTCGTCGTAACGCCCGCTACCGCCCCACTCGCGTTTGCTGAGTGCATGGTATTCGGCGCGCAGGCGGGCGATCTCGGCCTGCTTGCCACTGCGCATCTGCGCGGGCGGCAGGTCGCTGGCATAAAGCTGCTGCAGGCGAGCTCGGCTGGCCAGCACCAGGGCGATAAATTGCTCGCGCTGCTGTTCGCCCTGCGGATCGTTAGGCGGCAGCCCCTGTTTGATGCGCCATTGGCTTAGGCCTTCACGCTCGACAAAGCTGGCGAAGGATTCGTTGAACGCGGTGTCGTTGGCCACATACAGCTGCTGGTGCGCCAGTTCGTGGAAGATCACCGCCACCAGGCGCTCATCGCTCCAGCGCAGCATGGTGTTGAGAATCGGGTCATCGAACCAGCCGAGGGTGGAATAGGCCTCGACGCCGCCCAGGTAGGTGTCCAGGCCCTGCTGTTTCAGCAGAGCTGCCGCGCCGCGCGCGCGGCCTTGGCTGTAGAAGCCGCGATAGGCCACGCAACCGGCGATGGGAAAACAATGCAGCTCGGGCGATAGGGAAAATTCCGGGGTGGCAAACACATTCCACACCACAAACGGCCGCTGAATATCGGCGTACAGGCGGTAGCTGTCATTGTCGGGCAGGCTCAGCTGGGCGCTGGCGAAATCCCGCGCCTGCTGAGCCAGGGCCAGGCGTTGCTTGAGTTCGGGGTCGGCAGTCGGGTTCTCCAGCAACTCGGCAATCGGCTCGCGCGCCTGCAGCAGGTGCAGTTGCCCGCCGGCCAGGTGGCTGTAGTAGTCCAGGGTGCTACAGCCGTTCAGCAGCAGCGCAGCGGCCAGCGGAACCCAGCGCCAGAGCAGAACGTCGAACATGGATCAGTACCCGTGAGTAAACAGGCTGTCACGCTAGCGCATCGGCGCTGCTGCCTCCAGCACGGGATCGGCGTAGGCTAACGGTTGTTGCGATTTATGGAGGTGTCCCATGCGTTACCTGGCTTTGCTTGGCGGTATGCTGGTGCTCAGCGCTTGCGCCTCTCCCGTGCCTGCGCCTGATCCGAGCCAAGCCTGGGTGGACCTGCGCAGTAATGCCGGCACCCTGCTGATGGCCGATCGCCTTGATGGCCAGCGCCTCAACGATGGTCGTTACTTTCAGGTGCCTGCTGGTGCTCATGAGCTGCAGGCGCGCTTTCAGTTCGAGGTGAATGGCGGCGGTGGCCTGGATGGGGCCTATGAGCCGCGTCAGGTGACCTGTGAAATTCGCGTGCGGCATGACAATTTCGTGGCCGGCCAACGCTACCGGCTGGAAGCCAGGCCCATGCAGATGAAGGCGCAGGCCTGGCTGTATGACGAGCAACGCAACGTGCTGGCGCGCGGTAAGGTTTTGCGCTGCGGTACCTTCTGATCAGCTGTCGAGCACCGCTTCTAGGGTGATCTCTGCGTTCAGCACCTTGGACACTGGACAGCCGTTCTTGGCGGTTTCTACGGCTTTCTCGAAGGCCGCGCGGTCGGCGCCGGGGATGCGCGCCTTGAGCGTCAGATGCACGGCGGTGATGGAAAAACCGCCGTCGGCTTTGTCCAATGTGATTTCCGCTTGTGTGTCGATACTCTCAGCGGTCATTCCGGCTTCGCCCAGCTCCTTTGACAGCGCCATGGAAAAGCAGCCGGCGTGAGCGGCGCCCAGCAGTTCCTCCGGGTTGGTGCCCGGCTGATCTTCGAAGCGGGTGTTGAAGCCATAGGGCGCGCTTTTCAGGGCGCCGCTCTGGGTCGAGATCGTACCTTTGCCGTCCTTGATGCCACCTTGCCAGTGGGCTGATGCTGTCTTCTTCATCCGAGTTCTCCAGTGCATGGGTTACCAGGTTGAGAGCAGGCTGAGGTGGCACAAGTTCGAAAAAAAAGTCCCGCCAGTCGGTTAACGCAGTTGCGCGACCAGCTCGAATGCATGCAGTCGGTCGGCAAAGTCGTACAGGTCGCAGGTGAAAATCAGTTCATCGGCACCGGTCTGTTCCAGTAGCACTTCCAGGCGTGCGCGCACCTTCTCCGGGCCGCCGATCATCGCCATGCCGAGGAAGCTGCTCACTGCTTCTTTTTCATGCGGCAACCACAAGCCCTGCATGCTGGTAACGGGCGGTCTCTGCACCAGACTCTGGCCACGAATCAGCGCGAGGATGCGCTGGTAGGCCGAGGTGGCCAGGTATTCAGCCTGTTCATCTGTGTCGGCAGTGATCAGCGGTACGCCGAGCATTACATAGGGTTTGTCGAGCACCTCAGAGGGCTTGAAGTGATTGCGGTAGACGCGAATCGCCTCATGCATATAGCGCGGCGCGAAGTGCGAGGCGAAGGCGTAAGGCAGGCCCCTCTCACCAGCCAGCTGGGCGCTGAACAGGCTGGAGCCGAGCAGCCAGATTGGCACATTGGTGTCGCTGCCAGGCATGGCGATCACCCGCTGATCCGGCGTGCGCGGCCCAAGGTAGCGCTGCAGCTCTGCAACATCCGCTGGGAAGTCATCGGCGTTGCCAATCCGGTCGCGGCGCAGCGCCTGGGCGGTGAAGTGATCGGCCCCCGGCGCGCGACCCAGGCCCAGCTCGATGCGGCCGGGATAGAGCGTGGCCAGGGTGCCAAACTGCTCGGCGATCACCAGCGGTGCATGGTTTGGCAGCATTACCCCGCCGGAGCCCAGGCGAATCTTCGACGTGCCAGCTGCCAGGTAGCCGAGCAGCACGGCGGTGGCTGAACTGGCGATGCCATCCATATTGTGGTGTTCGGCCACCCAGAAACGCTCGAAGCCCAGGCGCTCGACATGCTGCGCCAGCGCCAGGGAATTGTGCAGGGCCTGGGCGGCGTTGCCGTCATCGCGAATCGGGGCGAGGTCCAGGGTGGAGAATTTGCTCTGTGCGAGTGCGCTCATCGGGCTGCCTGTGGGTTATCCGTGCGTTCGGGCGCCACAAAGCGCCAATACCTTAGTTAGATAGTGGGGCTTTTTCTGCAGATTCCAAGGGACAAGGTGCGTGGGGTGGATGGATCTGCGGCCATGTGTGGCATGACCGCATGCGTATAGACTCAGCTATTGCTCAGGCGGAAGCCGATTTTCAGGGTGACCTGGTAATGGCCGACCTTGCCATCCACGATGTGCCCGCGGGTTTCCACCACCTCGAACCAGTCCATGTTGCGTACCGACTTGGCGCATTCGGCCAGGGCATTTTCGATGGCATCTTCGATGCTGACTTTCGAGGAACCGACGATTTCGATTTTCTTGTAGGTGTGATGATCGGACATTGCAGCTCTCCCAGGTGGTTGAACGGGTGGGTCATCTAATTGAGTCCCACCGCTGAACGCTAAAGTTCAGATTAGTCGCACTTGGTCTGCCCGTTTGCCGGTGACGCCTGCTAACGCTCCAGTTCCTTGCGCAGCCACTGCGCCAAGCGTTCGGCGCGGTTATCGCGGCTGCGTATTGGCACCCAAAGCGCCAAGCGTGCGCTGGTTTCGACAAAGCCCCAAGGCGCGACCAGACGACCGGCGGTCAGATCATCGGCGACCAGTTGCTGTGGTGCGATGGCCACGCCGAGGCCTGCGGCGGCGGCTTCCAGCAAGTAATAAAGATGCTCGAAACCCTGGCCGAGCTTCAGCGTGCTGGAATCCAGCCCGTTACTGGCGGCCCAGCTGGGCCAGGCTTGCGGCCGCGAGCTGGTGTGCAGCAAGGGCTCGCCGAGCAGGGCGGCGGCGGCAGCCTGATGCAGTGCCGCGAACTGCGCATAACGCGGGCTGAGCACCGGGCCGATGCGCTCGGCGGCCAGCTCGAACACCTGCATATCCGCCGGCCACGGCGGTTCGGCGAACCACAGTGTGGCGTCCACCCCGCTGCGGCGCGGGTCCAGGTCACCTTCGCTGGCGGACAGCTGCAGGCGCAGTTCTGGCAGCTCGCGGTTGAGCCGGTCCAGGCGCGGAATAAACCAGCGCGCCAACAGGCTGCCCGGGCAGGCCAGCACAAACGGCGCATCGGCTTGCCCCTGCTGCAGTTCGGCGCAGGTGCTGCGCAGGCGGTTGAACAGTTCGGCGCTGACATCGCGCAGACGAATGCCCGAATCTGTGAGTTTAAGGCCACGACCTTCCTTGCTGAACAAGGCCACGCCCAGGTGCTCTTCCAGGCTGCGCACTTGCCGGCTGACTGCGCCATGAGTGACGTTCAGTTCGTTAGCCGCCTGGCTGACGCTGTTCAATCGGGCAGCGGCTTCGAAGGCGCGCAAGGCATTAAGTGGCGGAAGGTCTTGGCTCATCTGTGAGTTTTCCTAACAGGTTGCGGCAATCTTATCGCTTTTGCCGCGCACGCCACAGCTTTATCCTGTGTCCATTGCCGTAGAAGCAGGCCGATGGCCTGCCAAACGCGCCCGAATTTTCTGAGGAGAACGCCATGACTTCCTTCCGCGCTGGTCCTGATGCCAACGGCCTGTTCGGCTCGTTCGGCGGCCAATATGTTGCCGAAACCCTAATGCCGCTGATCCACGACCTGGCCGATGAGTACGAGAAAGCCAAGCTCGACCCCGAGTTCCAGAAGGAGCTGGCCTACTTCCAGCGTGATTTCGTCGGCCGTCCGAGCCCGCTGTATTTCGCCGAGCGCCTGACCGAGATGTGCGGTGGTGCGAAGATCTACTTCAAGCGTGAAGAGCTGAACCACACCGGCGCGCACAAGATCAACAACTGCATCGGCCAGGTGCTGTTGGCCAAGCGCATGGGCAAAAAACGCATCATCGCCGAGACCGGCGCCGGCATGCACGGCGTTGCCACTGCCACCGTCGCAGCACGGTTTGGCATGGAGTGCGTGATCTTCATGGGCAGCACCGACATCCATCGGCAAAACGCCAACGTACTGCGTATGAAGCTGATGGGCGCCACCGTGGTGCCTGTAGTCGCCGGTACTGGCACCTTGAAAGATGCGATGAACGAAGCCCTGCGTGACTGGGTGACCAACGTCGACACCACCTTCTACATGATCGGCACCGTGGCCGGCCCGCACCCGTACCCGGCGATGGTCCGCGATTTCCAGGCAGTCATCGGCAAGGAAACCCGCGACCAGATGCTCGCCCAGGAAGGTCGCCTGCCGGACAGCCTGATCGCTTGCATTGGCGGTGGCTCCAACGCCATTGGCCTGTTCCACCCCTTCCTCGATGACAAAGACGTGAAGATCATCGGCGTGGAAGCAGCTGGCCATGGCATCGAAACCGGCAAACACGCGGCCAGCCTCAACGGCGGCGTACCGGGCGTGCTGCACGGCAACCGTACCTTCCTGCTGCAGAGTGACGATGGCCAGATCATCGACGCACACTCGATTTCCGCCGGCCTCGATTACCCCGGCATCGGCCCGGAACACGCCTGGTTGCATGAAGTCGGCCGCGTCGAGTACACCTCGGTGACCGACACTGAAGCCCTCGAAGCCTTCCACATTTGCTGCCGCCAGGAGGGCATTATCCCGGCCCTGGAAACCGCTCACGCCCTGGCTGAAGTGTTCAAGCGCGCGCCGAACCTGCCCAAGGATCACCTGATGGTGATTAACCTCTCCGGCCGCGGCGACAAGGACATGCAAACCATCGTGCACCACATGGAACAACAGGAGAAGCACGCATGAGCCGCCTGCAAAGCCGCTTTGCCGAGCTGAAACAACAGAACCGCGCGGCCCTGGTGACCTTCGTCACCGGTGGAGACCCGAACTACGACACCTCGCTGGCCATCCTCAAGGGTCTGCCTGCCGCCGGCGCGGATGTGATTGAGCTGGGTATGCCCTTCACCGATCCAATGGCCGATGGTCCGGCGATCCAACTGGCCAATATTCGCGCCTTGGACAACGGTCAGGACCTGGCGAAAACTCTGCAGATGGTTCGTGAGTTCCGCGAAGGCGAGCAGGTGACCCCGCTGGTGCTGATGGGCTACTTCAACCCAATCCACAAATACGGCGTGGCGCGCTTTATTGCCGAAGCCAAAGACGCCGGCGTCGATGGCTTGATCGTGGTCGACCTGCCGCCCGAGCATAACGCTGACCTGTGCGACCCAGCGCAGGCGGCGGGCCTGGACTTTATCCGTCTGACCACACCGACCACCGACGACAAACGCCTGCCGAAAGTGCTGAACGGCAGCTCGGGCTTTGTCTACTACGTATCGGTTGCCGGTGTGACCGGTGCCGGCTCGGCCACTCTGGACCACGTTGAGCAAGCGGTCACCCGCCTGCGTCGCCACACTGACCTGCCGCTGTGCATCGGTTTTGGCATCCGCACCCCGGAGCATGCGGCGACCATCGCACGTCTGGCCGAAGGCGTGGTGGTCGGTTCGGCATTGATCGACCAGATCGCCAATGCCAGCAGCGACGAGCTGGCTGTAGACGGTGTGCTGAGCCTGTGTGCGGCGTTGGCTGAAGGGGTGCGCGGCGCGCGCGCCTGAGTCCTGGGGTGGGCGGAGCTCCTAGCGGACGCTCCACCCATCCACCGCTGCATCGGTGGATGAAAAAAGCGTTATCCACCCTATTTACCCTGATCTACCTCGTATGGCTCCCGCTATGCGGGAGGTCATTCGCAGCATTTCTTGCCATGAAAAGCGTTGCCGGATTTTATCCGGGCTATGGGTTCGGTGTAGGGTAGGCGGCGAAATGTCATCTGCCCTATTTCCTTGCTCCGAGTCCCGCCATGTCACGCTCCCCTGTAGCTCGCAAACCCCGCGCCAGTAGCCAGAGCCGCATCGCCGGCATCCTTGCCGCTGCCCGTGAGTTGCTGGCCGAGCAGGGTGTGGTCAGCCTGTCGATCTACAGCGTGGCTGAGCGCGCGCAGATTCCGCCGTCTTCGGTGTACCACTTCTTCGCCAGTGTGCCCGCCTTACTGGAAGGGCTGACGGCAGACATTCACAGCGCGTTTCGCGCCTGCCTGCAGGAACCGATTGAACATGCGCAACTGCGCGACTGGCGTGACCTGTCGCGTTTAGTGGAGCAGCGCATGCTGGCGATCTATGCCGCCGATGCCGCCGCGCGCCAGTTGATTTTGGCGCAGCACGGCCTGGCGGAAGTGACCCAGGCGGATCGTCAGCACGATATCGAGCTGGGCCAGTTGATGCAGCAGTTGTTCGATCACCACTTCCCGCTGCCGCAGCTGCCACAAGATGTTGATGTGTTCGCCCTGGCCATGGAGCTGGGCGACCGCGTCTATGCCCGCTCGGTGCAACTGCACGGCGCCATCACCCCGCGCATGGCTGAGGAAGGCATACGGGTGTTCGATGCCTATCTCAGTCTCTATCTGCCACCCCATCTACCAAAAAGGGCGCTGTAAGCGCCCTTTTCAATTTCCACCACAGCTCGTTCAGAGCGCCTTTTCAAACACCTGCGAGTTGCGCTGGTAGTTGTACAGCGAGGCGCGCGCAGCCGGCAGACGGTCGACACTGCTGGGCATAAAGCCGCGTTCGCGGAACCAATGCGCGGTGCGCGTGGTGAGTACGAACAGGGTCTTCAGGCCCTGGGCGCGGGCGCGTTCTTCGATGCGTTCGAGCAATTCATCACCGCGTCCGCCATGGCGGTAGGCCGGGTTGACCGCCAGGCACGCCAGCTCGCCGAAATCCGAGTCGGCAATCTGGTACAGCGCGGCGCAGGCGATGATCAGCCCTTCACGTTCGACGATGCTGAACTGCTCGATCTCACGCTCCAGTACCTCGCGTGAGCGGCGCACCAGAATGCCTTGGTCTTCCAGCGGGGTGATCAGCTCCATCAGGCCGCCAACATCTTCGATGGTCGCTTCGCGCAGCGATTCAAACTGCTCCTGCGCCACCAGAGTGCCGTTGCCGGTGCGGGTGAACAGTTCGCTAAGCAGCGCACCGTCTTCGGCATAGCTGACGATATGGCTGCGGCGTACCCCGGCCTTGCAAGCTTCGGCGGCGGCATCCAGCAGTTCAGCCTGGTAGCTGCTGCCCAGGCGCAGCAAGTGCGCGGGTACCTGCTGCGGGCGCAGTTCGCGCACCAGCTTGCCAGCTTCGTCGAGCAGGCCGCACTCGGCGCCGAACAGCAGCAGCTTGTCGGCGTCCAGGTCGATGGCGGCGCGGGTGGCGACGTCTTCGCAGGCGAGGTTGAAGATCTCACCGGTAGGCGAGTAACCCAGTGGCGACAGCAGCACGATGCTGCGCTCATCCAGCTGGCGATTGATGCCTTTGCGGTCGATGCGACGCACTTCGCCGGTATGGTGATAGTCGACGCCATCGACCACGCCAATCGGCCGCGCAGTGACGAAGTTGCCGCTGGTAATGCGCAGGCGCGAGCCCTGCATCGGCGAGCGCGCCATGTCCATCGATAGGCGGGCTTCGATGGCGATGCGCAGCTGGCCGACGGCATCGATCACGCATTCCAGGGTCGGGCTGTCGGTGATCCGCAGGTCACGGTGAAAGCGTGGAGTGAGGCCGTTGTTGGCCAGGCGTGCCTCGATCTGCGGGCGTGAGCCGTGCACCAGTACCAGGCGTACGCCGAGGCTGTGCAGCAGCACCAGGTCGTGGACGATATTGCCGAAATTCGGGTGGGCAACACCCTCGCCCGGCAGCATCACCACAAAGGTGCAGTCACGGTGGGCATTGATATAGGGCGAAGCGTGGCGGAGCCAGTTGACGTGGTCGTGCATTGCTTGAAGAACCTGTGTCGAATACGGAACGCATGGGAGGGGCGCAAGGTCGCGCCAGGCGGCAGCCGAGAGCAGCGGTTTTATCGTCGCAGTTGGGGCAGCTTCACGCGTTCTCTCCTCCGGATGACTCAGGTTGTTTGGTTTGCAGGCAGTAGTGTTCGATCAGCTGTTGCAGCAGACGCACAGTAGGCTGCAAACGTGACATTTCCAGGTACTCGCCAGGCTGGTGGGCGCAGTCGATATCGCCAGGGCCGAGTACCAGGGTTTCGCAGCCAAGCTGCTGAAGATAAGGCGCTTCGGTGGCAAATGCCACCGCTGTGGCGCTGTGTCCGGTCAGACGCTCGGCAATGCGCACCAGCTCACTGTCGGCGTTTTGCTCGAAGGGCGGCACGCTGGGAAACAGCGGGGCGAAATCGATCTTCACCTGATGCTGCTCAGCTAACGGTTGCAGCTTCTGGCGGATCGCCGCGCGCAGGGCTTCTGGCTGCATGCCCGGCAGCGGGCGCAGGTCGAATTCCAGCGAGCATTGGCCGCAGATGCGGTTGGGGTTGTCGCCGCCGTGGATGCAGCCGAAGTTCAGGGTCGGCGTGGGCACGCTGAATTGTGGATTGTTGTACTCGCGCTGCCACTGCGCACGCAGGCCGCGCAGCTCGATCATCACGTCCTGCATGGCTTCCAGGGCGCTGTGGCCGAGGCTCGGGTCGGAAGAGTGGCCGCTTTGCCCAAGAATATCGATGCGCTCCATCATAATGCCCTTGTGCAGGCGGATGGGCTTGAGGCCGGTCGGCTCGCCGATCACTGCCGCACGGCCCAGCGGCTGTCCGGCTTGTGCCAGGGCTCGGGCCCCGGACATCGAGCTTTCTTCATCGCAGGTGGCAAGAATCAGCAGCGGTTGCTGGAAACGCTGCTCCAGCAGCGGTTGTACGGCTTCGATGATCAGGGCGAAAAAGCCCTTCATATCGCAACTGCCGAGGCCCACCCAGCGGCTATCGACTTCGGTGAGCTTGAGCGGGTCGGTCTGCCACAGCGCGGCGTCGAACGGCACGGTGTCGCTGTGCCCGGCCAGCACCAGGCCGCCTGGACCAGAGCCGTAGCTGGCAAGCAGATTGAATTTGCCGTGGGCGACTTGCTGCACATCGCAGGCGAAACCGAGGTCGCCGAGCCAGCTTGCTAGCAGCTCAATAACGGCGCGGTTGGACTGGTCCCAATGCGCCTGGGTACAGCTCACCGATGGCGCGGCGATCAGGGCGGCGAATTGGTCTTTGAAAGAAGGCAGGGGCATCGGTCATCTCCGCAAGCGAGACCCATCATAGGGCCATCGCCTGCGCAGATAAAACCGTGCAGCGGGTGTTTAGAGGAAAACGCCGCGCAGGATGTAGAAGAACAGAATCGACAGCGCAGCACCCACGGGCAGGGTGATCAGCCAGGACATAAAGATCTTGCCAATCACGCCAAGGTTCAGCGCGCCAATGCCGCGCGCCAGGCCGACACCGAGTACCGCGCCGACCAGGGTGTGGGTAGTGGACACCGGCAGGCCGATGGCCGAGGCGCCAACCACGGTGGTGGCGGTGGCCAGTTCAGCGGCAAAACCACGGCTTGGGGTCAGCTCGGTGATTTCCTTGCCGATGGTCGCGATCACCTTGTAGCCGTAGGTGGCTAGGCCAATGACGATACCCACGGCGCCGAGCAGCAATACCCAGCCGGGTACGGCCGATTTGGCGCCAACGGCCATTTCGCCACCGGACTGGATCACCCCGACAATGGCCGCCAGTGGGCCTACGGCGTTGGCTACGTCGTTGGAGCCGTGGGCGAAGGCCATGGCGCATGCGGTGAAGATCATCAGCACGGCGAAGACTTTCTCCACGCTGGCGTAGTGGAAGTCTTTGTCTGCTTCGACATCGATCTTGATCCGGCTAAGCAGGACGATGCCCAGCAGCATGATCAGGCCACCGACACCGAGCGACAGGAAGAAGCCCTCGGTCGTGGAGAGGTCCAGGCCAATGTGCTTGAGGCCTTTGGTCAGGGTCATGATGCTGACCATGAAGCCGGTGGCAAACATGTACAGCGGCACGAAGCGTTTGGCGTTGAGGAAGGGGTTATCGGTGTCGATAATCAGCTTCTGTACGCTGACGAACAGGCCAAAGGCGACGATACCCGACAGCACTGGGGACACCACCCAGCTGGCGACGATGGGACCCACGCCGTCCCAGTGCACCGCGTCCATGGACACACCAACGGCTGCGAAGCCGATGACTGCGCCGACGATGGAGTGAGTGGTCGACACCGGCCAGCCCTTGGTCGACGCCACCAGCAGCCAGGTGCCGGCCGCCAGCAGGGCCGACATCATGCCCAGCACCATCAGGTCCGGGCTGATCATCGACGCATCGACAATGCCGCTCTTGATGGTTTCGGTCACTTCGCCACCGGCCAGATAGGCACCGGCGAACTCGAAGACCATGGCGATCAGGATCGCCTGTTTGATGGTCAGGGCTTTAGAGCCGACCGAAGTACCCATGGCGTTGGCCACGTCGTTGGCGCCCACACCCCAGGCCATGAAAAAACCAAAGAGACAGGCAAGCAGCAGCAATACGAGGCCGTAGTCCGCAATCAGAGACATAAATAATTAATCCGTAGATTCCAGAAAGGACACTGGCGCTTAGCGCGCCAGCAGTTGTTCCAGTCGGTTGCCGACACGTTCGGCACGGTCGGCTACGTCGCCGATCCATTCGATGATCTTGTAGAGGAACATCACATCGACAGCGGGAAGGTCCTTTTCCAGTTTGAACAGCGCGCGCCGTACTTCGATCTGCATCTTGTCGGTGTCACGCTCGATTTGTTCCAACTCCATGACCATGGATTCGACCAGCGCCGCTTCACGGCCACCAAAGCCGGTTTCCAGCAGCTCATCGAGCTCGTTCATGGCTTTCAGCGCTTGTGCGCTGGCATCTACAGTGCGCTGCACAAAGGCCCGCATCAGCGGCTGAAGAGCCTGTGGAATGGCCATTTCGCGGCCCAGCATAAGGCCGGCGATGTCCTTGGCGCGGTTGGCGACTTTGTCCTGTACACTCAGCAGCTCAAGCAGATCCGAGCGCGGTACGGGCAGGAACAGGCTCTTGGGCAGGTGCAAACGCACACTTTTCTTGAGCTTGTCGGCCTCATGTTCGAGGCTGGCCATTTCCTGTTGTACCTGTTCCACCTTGGCCCAATCTTCAACCATCACGGCTTCGAAGAAAGGCACCAGATTGGCTGCGCACTCATGGGCTTTAGCAAAGTGTTTTTGCATCGGCCCAATCGGTGAACGGCCAAACAGGCTGGCAAATGGATTGACTGGCATAGGGTGAACCCCGGCGTTAAGAAGGCGGCAAGTATACGGATCAGTCCGCAGGCTCGCCAGCGCATGTAATCGGACTGTCACAATTTCATAGTAGGCGTTGATTCCCACCATCATGAACAAAGAAACCGAAATCAAACTGCGGGTTAGCCGTGAAACCCTGGCCGCCCTGCGTGATCACCCGTTGCTGAAGAAGCGCAACAAGAGTGGTTGGGAGCAGCGCGAACTGTTCAATCAGTATTTTGATACCCCCGAGCGTGACCTGGCTGCGGCCAAGGTCGCCCTGCGCGTGCGCCGTGACGGCGAGCAGTTTATCCAGACCCTGAAAACCCGCGGGCAGAGCGTGGCCGGTTTGTCCGAGCGCAATGAGTGGGACTGGAACCTGGCCAAGGCCAAGCTGGACCTGAAAAAACTCGATGACAGCTGCTGGCCGGCGGCCTTGGTCGACCTGGACAAGAAACAGCTGATGCCGATCTTCACCACCGACTTTATCCGTGAGAAGGCGGAAATCGCCTGGGGTCGCGGCAAAGCCAAGGTGGTGATCGAAGCCGCACTGGACCTAGGCAAGGTGATTGCTGGTGAAGGCGAAGAGGAAATCTGCGAGCTGGAGCTTGAGCTGCGCCAGGGTGAGCCTGAGGCATTGCTGGAGCTGGCCGCCGAGCTGGCGGCCGACCTGGCGCTGATGCCCTGCGATATCAGCAAGGCCGAGCGCGGTTATCGCCTGTTCGATGCCTGCAGCTACAGCCTGAATCTGCCGGCGCCGAGCCTGACTGCGCAAACCAGTCTGGATGACAGCGTTGCGGCACTGGCCTGGCACCTGCTGGGCAGCAGCCAGCGCCTGGCCGAACAGTACCGCTTCAATGGCCACTGGCGTTTGCTGGTCGATTGGCTGGAGCAACTGATCGGTCTACGTGCATTGCTCGGCAGTCTAGGCCAGGCGGCGCCGCGCGCCAGCAGTCATGCGCTGCGCGAGCTATTGGATGCCCTGTTGTTGGAGTGGCGCCCACGCGTTCTGGCCGGCCAGGACAATGACAGCCTGCGCAAGAATGCACCGGCGTTGTTCGCTGCCGAGTTGCAGGGTAATCGCTGGGGGCTGTTTTCTCTGAATCTGTCGCGCTGGTTGTTGGCGCGCAGCTGGACGGTGGAGCGTAACAATCGGGGTAATCGTCAGGGCGCAGCGCCCCTGGGCAACTGGCTGCCAACTCTAGTTGCGGATGAAGGCGAGGCCTTGCAGCTGCGGCGTTATGTGCAGCAGCCGGAAGACCTTGCCGAGCAGCTGCCACGTATCGAGCGCCTGCTGGTTTGGTTGCACCTGGCGCGCAGTGTGCTGGAGGTGCCCGAGGTCGATCGCCTGTATGGCGAGCTCAACAAGTTGGTGGAGCTGGCCAATCAGTCCATCAATCCGGACGTGCTAGAGGCGCGCAAGGCGCAGCTGCTGACCATTGGTTCGCTTAAAGCCTGGCGTCAGCTGGTCAAGTAACGGCCGCGTTGCTGTCGGCTTTTTCAGGAGCCCGGATCATCCCCGGGCTCTTTTCGCATCACTCAACTGCCATCCCGAAAGCGCGTCCACACGGCGTCGCGCGTTGCGCTGTGCTTTTCTGGCAGGGTTTCCAGCGGATGCAAGCGGCGTTTGGTATCGCGGTCCGGGTAGAGGTCGGGCTGGTTGCGCAGGGCTTCGTCAAGAAACTCGCGCGAATCAGCATTGCCACTGGGGTACAGGGTTTCGGCGGTGATCAATGCAGCCACCTTGGGCTGCATCAGGTAATCGATAAAACGATGCGCCAGATCGACGCGCGTGGCGCTGCTGGGAATCACCAGGTTGTCGATAAACAGGATCGAGCCTTCATCCGGCACTAAAAAGCGCACGGGCTGCCCGGCATCCGCGGCGGCCAGGGCATCACCGACCCAGGCCATGGCCACACACAACTTGCCCTGGTTGAGATCCTCGATATAGCGCTCGCTGTCGACGTAGCGCAGGTTCGGCCGCAAACCATCCAAGACACGGCTGGACCGTTCGATGCGGCTCGGCGCGCTGCGCGCCAGGCTGCGGCCCTGATAGTTGAGTAGCAGGGTCAGGGTCTCGTCAGGAGCGTCCAGCACGCTGATGCCGCAACTGGCGAGACGCGCACTTTGCTCCGCATCAAATAGCAGGCTCCAGCTATTGGGCAGTGGGCCGCCAAAGGCTGCTTCGGCCTGCGGCGTGTTGATTGCCAGCCCGACCGCGCCCCATAGGTAGGGCACTGCATGACGATTGGCGGGGTCGAGGGCGACCAGGGTGCTGAGCAGCTGCTTGTCGAGGTGTTTGCGGTTGGGCAGCAGGCTGAAATCCAGCGGTTGCAGGGTGCCGCTCTTGATCATCGCTGGCAGGGCGTCGTGCGACGGCACGGCAACATCAATCGCTTCACCGGTTGCCAGCACCGCCGCCAACTCTTCAGCGGTGCTGTAGGTGTGGTAGTCGATGCGGATGCCTGTTTCGGCCTCGAAGTCTTTCAGCACCTGCGGGGCGATGTAGTCGTTCCAGTTGTAGACGCGAATCACCTCTTCGGCGCTGGCCAGCATAGGCGTCAGGGCAAGTAGCAATGCGGCAAACAGGCGAGGCATGGAGGTCTCCTGAGTAGTGTGAAGTCGCGTCAGCTGAAACGCGCGGCGCAACCTGCCCGTCATCACGCCGGGGCGTGAATAAGCGGCAGGGCTGCGCAGCGCGCGGAATAAAATGGCCAGTGCCATAAAAAACGCCGGCTCAATGGCCGGCGTTGGGTGTTGCATCAAACCGTGTGCAAGTACCAGTTGTATTCGAGGTCGGAGATCGAGTTTTCAAACTCGGCCAACTCGCTTTCCTTACAGGCGACGAAGATGTCGATGTATTTCGGGTCGATATAACGAGCCAGCACTTCACTGTCGTCCAGCTCGCGCAGGGCATCGCGCAGGTTGTTCGGCAGGCTCTGCTCGTTCTGCTCGTAGGAGTTGCCTTCTACGGGGGCGTTTGGCTCGATCTTGTTGGTCAGGCCATGGTGCACGCCCGCCAGCACGGCTGACATCAGCAGGTACGGGTTGGCATCGGCACCGGCAACGCGATGTTCGATGCGCACCGCGTCGGCTGTGTCGTTCGGTACACGCAAGGCCACCGTACGGTTGTCGATGCCCCAGCATGGCGAGTTCGGCACGTAGTACTGCGCGCCGAAACGACGGTAGGAGTTGACGTTCGGGCAGAGGAACGCCATTGACGCTGGCATGGTTTCCAATACGCCGCCGATGGCATGGCGCAAGGCGTCATTCTGCTCGGGGTCATCGCAGGCGAAGATATTGTTGCCCTGCTTGTCGAGAATCGAAATGTGCACATGCAGACCGTTACCCGCCTGGTTGGGGTACGGTTTGGCCATGAAGGTGGTGTCCATCTCATGGTCGTAAGCGATGTTTTTCACCAGGCGCTTGAGCAGCAGCGCGTGGTCGCAGGCCTTGATCGGGTCTGCCACGTGGTGCAGGTTCACTTCGAACTGCGCCGGCGCGCTTTCCTTGACGATGGCGTCAGCAGGGATGCCCTGCTCTTTGGCGCCTTCAAGGATGTCCTGAAGGCACTCGGCGTATTCGTCGAGGTCGTCAATCAGGTACACCTGGGTCGACTGTGGGCGCTTACCTGACAGCGGCGACAGCGGTGGCTGCGGCCGGCCGTTCACGTTGGCTTGGTCGATCAGGTAGAACTCAAGTTCAAAGGCTGCGCAAATCGTAAGGCCCAGTTCGTCGAACTTCGCCACCACCTGACGCAACACTTCCCGTGGGTCGGCAAAGAACGGCTCGCCTTCCATTTCGTGCATGGTCATCAACAGTTGCGCAGTTGGGCGCTTCTGCCAAGGCTCATTGCTTAGGGTGTTGGGGATGGGAAAGCAGACCCGGTCAGCGTCACCGATATCCAGACCCAGGCCAGTGCTTTCCACTGTTGAGCCGTTGATATCGAGGGCGAATAGGGACGCCGGGAGATTAATGCCGCGCTCGTAAACCTTATGCAGGCTCGCACGCTCGATACGCTTGCCGCGCACCACACCATTCATATCTGCGATCAGAAGGTCGACGAACAGGACCTCAGGATGTTTCTTAAGGAACGCGTTCGCTTCGTTAAGCTGAACGGCACGCGGGGGTACCGACATGATGCAACACCTTTTTTGTTAAAAATATCAATCATGCAACTGCACAGGTGTGAGTCAATCTTAAACACCTGGTGCTGTCAAGAGAGGCGCATTTTGCCCCAAAAGGGTGCTCGATGGCCAGTTTTAGGGCATTGCAGGGCAGTACAGCCCTCCTCAAAGCCTTGCCTGCCGGGGTGCTCAGTCGGGTGTGTTCAATTTTTTACATGACTATTGTGAAAAAAAATGAACAAGGCTAAGCTCGGTCGAAACCCATAACAGCAATAAAACGGGTGTCTCATGTCGCGCCAGCCGATTATCGGCGTTAGTGCCTGCACCAAGCAGATCGGGCACAACATCTACCACACCGCAGGCGATAAATACTTGCAGGCCATCGTACAGGTGGTTGGCGGTATGCCAGTGATCATTCCTGCACTGGGTGAGCAACTGGATCAGGCCTACCTGCTGCAGCACCTCGATGGCCTGGTTTTTACCGGCTCGCCATCCAACGTCGAACCGCACCACTACGCTGGCGACGCCAGCGAACCCGGCACCGCCCATGATCCGGCGCGTGACAGTACAACCCTTCCCTTGATTAAAGCAGCAATTGCCGCCGGTATCCCGGTGCTTGGCATTTGCCGTGGCTTTCAGGAGATGAATGTGGCCTTCGGTGGCGCGCTGCACCAGCGTGTACACGAGGTTGCTGGGCTTATGGATCACCGCGAGCCGAGTGACCTGCCCGCAGAACAGCAATATGGCCTGCGTCACGCGCTGCATGTGCAGCCGGGCGGGCTGCTCGCCGGCATCGGCTTGCCGGACGAGATTCAAGTCAATTCCATTCATGGCCAGGGCGTTCAGCGTCTGGCGCCGGGCCTTCGCGTAGAAGCACTGGCGCCTGACGGGTTGATCGAAGCCTTCTCCGTCGAAGGTGCCAAAAGCTTCGCATTGGGGGTGCAATGGCACCCTGAATGGCAGGTACGATCCAACCCGAATTATCTCGCCATCTTCCAGGCCTTTGGTGAGGCTTGCAGGAAGACGGCGGGGCAACGCTGAGCCGACTATATATAAGTCGGCTCTAACCAACCCTGAGGTCTCTATGAGCACCAAATTAGACCAGCTTTCGAGCTGGCTGAAAGAACGCAAAATCACCGAAGTTGAATGCCTGATCAGCGATCTTACCGGCATTGCCCGTGGCAAGATTTCGCCGACCAACAAGTTCCTTGACGAGAAGGGCATGCGCCTCCCCGAGAGTGTGCTGCTGCAGACCGTGACCGGCGACTACGTCGAGGACGACATCTATTACGACCTGCTCGACGAAGCGGACATCGATATGTTCTGCCGCCCGGACGAGAACGCCGTATTCCTCGTGCCCTGGGCCATTGAGCCGACTGCGATGGTGATTCACGACACCTTTGATAAGCAGGGCAACCCGATTGAGCTGTCGCCGCGCAACATTCTCAAGAATGTGCTCAAGCTCTACGCGGACAAGGGCTGGAAGCCAATCGTCGCGCCGGAAATGGAGTTCTACCTGACCAAGCGCAACAGTGACCCGGACTTCCCGCTGGTCGCGCCGATGGGCCGTTCCGGGCGTCCGGAAGTGGGCCGTCAGTCGTTTTCCATCGACGCCGCCAACGAATTCGATCCGCTGTTTGAAGACGTCTACGACTGGTGTGAAATCCAGGGCCTGGACCTCGACACGCTGATTCACGAAGACGGCCCGGCGCAGATGGAAATCAACTTCCGTCACGGCGAGGCCCTGCACCTGGCCGACCAGATCACCGTGTTCAAGCGCACCATGCGTGAAGCGGCGCTCAAGCACGATGTGGCCGCGACCTTTATGGCCAAGCCGATCACTGATCAGCCAGGCAGCGCGATGCACATCCACCAGAGCGTGGTTGACATCAAAACCGGCAAGAACCTGTTCTCCAACCCGGATGGCAGCATGAGCGAACTGTTCATGCTGCACATCGGTGGCCTGCAGAAATACATCCCCGAACTGCTGCCGCTGTTCGCACCTAACGTCAACTCGTTCCGCCGCTTCCTGCCGGATACCTCGGCGCCGGTGAACGTCGAGTGGGGCGAAGAGAACCGCACCGTGGGCCTGCGTGTACCGGAAGCCACGCCGCAGAACCGCCGCGTGGAAAACCGTCTGGCCGGTGCCGACGCCAACCCTTATCTGGTGCTGGCGGCTTCGCTGCTGTGTGGCTACATGGGCATGGTCGGCGACTTCAAGCCAAGCGCGCCGGTCAAAGGCCGCGCTTACGAGCGCCGTAACCTGCGTCTGCCGATCACCATCGAGCACGCCCTGGAACGTATGGAAGCCTGTAAGGATGCAGAGAAGTTCCTGGGTGAAAAATTCATGCGCGGCTACGTCGCGGTGAAGCGCGCCGAGCACGAAAACTACAAGCGGGTCATCAGCTCCTGGGAACGTGAGTTCCTGCTGCTGTCGGTGTAACCCTCAGGCGGCTGGCGTGGGTGATCCCTGTGCCAGCCGCCACCAAGAATTTTCTGGGGCTACGGCAATACGCAGCCTGTGTAATCAAGGTGTTGTTATGAACAGTCAAGTGACCAACCCGAAAACCCGCGAGTGGCAGGCCATGAGCCGCGAACACCACCTCGCGCCGTTCAGCGATTTCAAACAGCTGGCGGAAAATGGGCCGCGCATCATCACCAAGGCCGACGGGGTGTACCTGTGGGACAGCGAGGGCAACAAGATCCTCGATGCCATGGCCGGGCTCTGGTGTGTGGCGATTGGTTATGGTCGCAAGGAACTGGCAGACGCCGCCGCGAAACAGATGCAAGAGCTGCCCTACTACAACATGTTCTTCCAGACCGCCACGCCGCCCGCGCTGGAGCTGGCCAAGGCGATTTCTGAACTGGCTCCGGCCGGCATGAACCACGTGTTTTTCACCGGTTCGGGTTCGGAAGGCAACGACACCATGCTGCGTATGGTGCGCCATTACTGGGCGATCAAGGGGCAGCCAAACAAGAAGGTGATCATCAGCCGGGTTAACGGTTACCACGGCTCTACCGTGGCTGGCGCCAGCCTGGGCGGCATGAAGTACATGCATGAGCAGGGCGACCTGCCGATTCCGGGCATCGTGCACATCCCGCAGCCGTACTGGTTCGGTGAAGGCGGCGATATGAGCCCCGAAGCGTTCGGTATCTGGGCCGCTGACCAGCTGGAGCAGAAGATCCTCGAAGTCGGCGAAGAGAATGTTGCCGCCTTTATTGCCGAGCCGATCCAGGGCGCGGGCGGCGTGATCATCCCGCCGGACAGCTACTGGCCGCGCATCCGCGAAGTCCTCGCCAAGTACGACATTCTGTTTGTTGCCGATGAAGTGATCTGCGGTTTCGGTCGTACCGGCGAGTGGTTCGGTAGCGATTACTTCGGTAATACGCCGCACATGATGACCATCGCCAAAGGCCTGACCAGTGGCTACATCCCCATGGGCGGGCTGATCGTGCGCGACGATATCGTCGAGGTACTCAACCAGGGCGGTGACTTCAACCACGGTTTCACTTATTCCGGGCACCCGGTTGCGGCGGCTGTTGCGCTGGAAAACCTGCGCATTCTGCGCGAAGAAAAGATTGTTGAGCGCGTCAAGGCAGAAACGGCACCGTATTTGCAAAAGCGTTTGCGTGAACTGGCCGATCACCCGCTGGTGGGTGAAGTGCGTGGCGTTGGCATGTTGGGCGCCATTGAGTTGGTGCAGGACAAGGCCAGCCGCCAACGTTTTGCCGGAGATGTCGGCGTTGGCATGATCTGCCGCGGTCACTGCTTTAATAATGGGCTGATCATGCGCGCCGTGGGCGACACCATGATCATCTCGCCGCCGCTGGTGATCAGCCACGCGGAAATCGACGAACTGGTTGAAAAGGCCCGTAAATGCCTCGACCTGACTGCCGCAGAGGTGCTGGTTTAAGGTTCAATTACCATTGGTTTCAGATGCTTACGTCTGAAAGTTGTCAACGGGTGGTGACCTTGCCAGACTGCGCCAATGCGTAGGTCAGGCTCACCGGAAGGTGCTGCAGATGGCTGCGCATCTTCCGGAAAACGACTACAACAACAGGAGCTGTACGCATGAACACATTCGGCAAAACCCTTCTCGCGTTGTCCCTTGCTGGGGCCGTAGTGAGTGCCGCACACGCGGATGACAAGGTCCTGCACGTTTACAACTGGTCCGACTACATCGCAGAAGACACCCTCGACAACTTCCAGAAGGAAACCGGTATCAAGGTCGTCTACGACGTCTTTGACAGCAACGAAACCCTGGAAGCCAAACTGCTGGCCGGCAGCTCCGGTTACGACATCGTGGTACCGTCCAACCCATTCCTGGCCAAGCAGATCAAGGCCGGTGTGTTCCAGAAGCTGGACAAGTCCAAGCTGCCAAACTGGGAAAACCTCGATAAGAGCCTGCTCAAGGCCCTCGACCCAAGCGATCCGGGCAATCAGTACTCGATCCCTTACATGTGGGGCACCATCGGCATCGGTTACAACGTCGACAAGGTTAAAGCGGCTCTGGGCGAAGACGCACCGGTCAATTCCTGGGACCTGGTGTTCAAGCCGGAAAACATCGCCAAGCTGAAAGACTGCGGTGTGTCCTTCCTCGATTCACCGACCGAAATCCTCCCGGCAGCCCTCAACTACCTGGGCTTCAAATCCGATAGCACCAATGCTGCCGAGCTGAAGAAAGCCGAAGAACTGTTCCTTTCGATCCGTTCCTCGACCTCCTACTTCCACAGCTCCAAGTACATCGGTGACCTGGCCAATGGCAACATCTGTGTGGCCATCGGCTACTCGGGCGACCTGTACCAGTCCAAGTCCCGTGCTGAAGAAGCCAAGAACGGCGTGAACATCTCCTACAGCATCCCGAAAGAAGGTGCTGGTAGCTTCTTCGACATGATGGCCATCCCGGCTGATGCGAAAAACGTCGAAGCCGCTCACGTGTTCCTCAACTACCTGATGAAGCCAGAAGTCATGGCCAACATCACCAACTTCGTGCAGTTCCCGAACGGCAACGCGGCGGCCACTCCGCTGGTCGACGAAGTGCTGCGCAACGACCCGGGCATTTACCCGGACGCGGCCACCATGGCCAAGATCTACACCTTCCCGGATCTGCCAGCTAACGCGCAACGCGCGATGAACCGCAGCTGGACCAAGATCAAATCGGGTAAGTAATGCCATAGCCCTAACGGTGTGCGGCGGCTTGCTCCGCCGCATTCACCCACAACAATAAGGAAGCTCCTATGCGTCGTACCCCACTTCTGGCTGGCCTGCTGGCCGCCGCCGTCAGCATCAGCGCCGTGCAAGCCGCTGAACCCGTAGTCAATGTCTACAACTGGTCTGACTACATCGGCGAAACCACCCTGGCCGACTTCCAGAAGGCTATTGGCATCAAAGCCATGTATGACGTGTTCGACTCCAATGAAACCCTGGAAGGTAAACTGCTGGCGGGCCGTTCCGGCTACGACATCGTGGTGCCGTCCAACCATTTCCTTGGCAAGCAGATCAAAGCGGGCGCGTTCCAGAAGCTCGACCGTAGTCTGCTGCCGAACTGGGAGAACCTTGATCCCGCGCTGCTCAAGCAGCTGGAGGTCAACGATCCTGGCAACCTGTATTCGGTGCCGTACCTGTGGGGCACCAATGGCATTGGCTATAACGTGGCCAAGGTCAAAGAAGTACTCGGCGTCGACGAGATCGACTCCTGGGCCATGCTCTTCGAGCCAGAGAACCTGAAGAAGCTCAACGCCTGCGGCGTGGCCTTCATGGATTCGCCCGACGAGATGTTCCCGGCCGTCCTTAACTACCTGGGCCTTGACCCACGCAGCACCAATGCCGAGGACTATCAGAAAGCCGAAGCCAAGCTGATGGCCGTGCGTCCTTACGTCACCTATTTCCATTCCTCGAAGTACATCGGCGACCTGGCCAACGGCGACATCTGTGTGGCATTCGGTTATTCCGGCGATGTATTCCAAGCAGCTGCGCGTGCTGAAGAAGCCGGTAAAGGCATCGAGATTGCCTACAGTATTCCCAAGGAAGGCGCCAACCTGTGGTTCGACCTGATGGCGATTCCGGCCGATGCGAAGAACGTCAAGGAAGCGCATGCCTTCATCAACTACTTGCTTGATCCTGCGGTGATCGCCAAGGTCAGCGACTATGTGGGT
This sequence comes from Pseudomonas sp. WS 5011, assembly GCF_012985775.1. Taxonomy (NCBI): domain Bacteria; kingdom Pseudomonadati; phylum Pseudomonadota; class Gammaproteobacteria; order Pseudomonadales; family Pseudomonadaceae; genus Pseudomonas; species Pseudomonas sp. WS 5011. The sequence continues at coordinate 3,425 of NZ_JAAQXA010000015.1, read as the reverse complement.
TACGCCAACCCGAACCTCAAGGCGGGCGAACTGATGGACCAGGAAGTGCGTAACGATCCGTCGGTCTATCCAGCGCAAGCCGTGCTGGACCGTCTCTACATCTCTGCTGAGCTGCCTCCGAAGATCCAGCGTGCGATGACGCGCGCCTGGTCGAAGATCAAGTCAGGCCAGTAAGCGGAAGCTGAAACACAGCGTACGGCAGGCTTTGCCTGACCGTACGGCCCGCTGCGTGATGCGCGGCAGATTTTATTCGGGTCCACGACCCATTATTTGCGGGAGTTTTGGTAATGGCAGTTGCTTCCAGTGCCTATAAAAAGGTTCTCGAGGGTGATCAGCAACCGAAAGAGGTGCTGGTCAAGATCGAGCGCGTAACCAAGAAATTTGATGAAACCATCGCCGTTGATGACGTTTCGCTGACCATCAACAAAGGCGAAATCTTCGCCCTGCTCGGCGGCTCCGGCTCGGGCAAATCGACCCTGCTGCGCATGCTCGCTGGCTTCGAGCGACCGACAGAAGGGCGCATCATTCTGGACGGTGTCGACATTACCGACCTGCCGCCCTACGAGCGGCCGATCAACATGATGTTTCAGTCCTACGCGCTGTTCCCGCACATGAGCGTGGCTGACAACATCGCCTTCGGCCTCAAGCAGGACAAACTGCCTAAGGCTGAAATCGACGCCCGCGTCGACGAGATGCTCAAACTGGTGCACATGACCCAGTACGCCAAGCGCAAGCCGCACCAGCTCTCCGGTGGTCAACGTCAGCGTGTGGCTCTGGCCCGTTCTCTGGCCAAGCGCCCGAAACTGTTGCTGCTCGACGAACCTATGGGTGCTTTGGACAAGAAGCTGCGCTCGCAGATGCAGCTTGAGCTTGTCGAGATCATCGAGCGCGTCGGCGTAACCTGCGTCATGGTGACCCACGACCAGGAAGAGGCCATGACCATGGCCCAGCGCATTGCCATCATGCACCTGGGCTGGATCGCCCAAATCGGCAGCCCGGTGGACATCTACGAAACCCCGACCAGCCGCCTGGTCTGCGAATTTATCGGCAACGTCAACCTGTTCGAAGGCCAGGTGGTCGAGGACATGGAAGGCCATGCACTGATCGCCAGCCCGGACCTGGAACGCAACATCTACGTCGGCCACGGCGTCAGTACCTCGGTGCAGGATAAGAGCATCACCTACGCGATTCGCCCGGAGAAGTTGATCGTCACCACCGAGCAACCGACCTGCGAATACAACTGGTCGCGCGGCACCGTGCATGACATCGCCTACCTCGGCGGCCACTCGGTATTCCACGTGCTGCTGCCAAGCGGCAAGGTGGTGCAATCCTTCGTTGCCAACGCCGAGCGGCGTGGCGCCCGACCTACCTGGGACGATGAAGTGTTCGTCTGGTGGGAGGACGATAGCGGGGTGGCATTGCGCTCATGAACATTATCCGAAGCATCAGCCGCCGTATGCCCAAGGGCCGGCACCTGGTTATCGGGGTGCCGTTCCTCTGGCTGTTCCTGTTCTTTATGTTGCCGTTCTTCATTGTTCTGAAGATCAGCTTCGCCGAAGCAGACGTGGCCATCCCGCCGTACACCGACGTGTACAGCTGGGTGGAAAACAAATTCACCCTGGTACTCAACCTGGGTAACTACATCTTCCTCAGCGAAGATGCGCTGTACCTGGCTGCTTACCTGGGCTCCCTGAAAATGGCCGCGGTCAGCACCTTGTTGTGTTTGGTCATCGGCTTCCCGATGGCGTATGCGATAGCCCGCGCCGACAAGGACAAGCAGATGGTCCTGTTGCTGCTGATCATGATGCCGACCTGGACTGCCATCCTGATCCGCGTGTACGCCTGGATGGGTATTCTCAGCAACAACGGCCTGCTCAATGGCTTCCTGATGTGGTTGGGGTTGATCAACGAGCCGTTGCAGATCCTCAACACCAACTTGGCGGTGTACATCGGTATCGTTTATTCGTACCTACCCTTCATGATTCTGCCGCTGTTCGCCAACCTGGTGAAACACGACCAGAGCTTGCTGGAAGCGGCTGCGGATCTGGGTTCGAGCACCTATAACAGCTTCTGGAAAATCACCGTGCCGTTGGCCAAGAACGGCATCATCGCCGGCTGCATGCTGGTGTTTATCCCGGTGGTGGGTGAGTTCGTGATTCCGGAACTGCTGGGCGGCCCCGAAACCCTGATGATTGGTAAGGTGCTGTGGCAAGAGTTCTTCAACAACCGCGACTGGCCTGTAGCCTCTGCCTTGGCGGTGGTGATGCTGGCGATCCTGATCGTGCCCATCATCCTGTTTAACCGTAACCAAGCGAAAGAGATGGAGGGTCGACCATGAAGCGTTTCAGTTTCTCCAACTTCATGCTGTGGGCCGGCCTGACCTTTATCTACCTGCCCATGCTGATTCTGGTCATCTACTCGTTCAACGCCTCGCGGCTGGTAACGGTGTGGGGCGGCTGGTCGCTGAAGTGGTACATGGGTCTGCTGGACAACACCCAGTTGATGAACTCGGTCATGCGCTCGTTGGAAATCGCCTGCTACACCGCGATTGCCGCCGTAGCGCTGGGCACCATGGCCGCCTTCGTGCTGACCCGCGTCACTCGCTTCAAGGGTCGTACGCTGTTCGGTGGCCTGGTCACCGCGCCGCTGGTAATGCCTGAGGTGATCACCGGTCTATCGCTGCTGCTGCTATTCGTGGCCATGGCCCAGCTGATCGGCTGGCCTGCTGAGCGTGGCGTGCTGACCATCTGGATCGCCCACACTACCTTCTGTTCTGCCTATGTGGCCGTGGTGGTGTCGTCGCGTCTGCGTGAGCTGGACCTGTCCATCGAAGAAGCGGCCATGGACCTGGGTGCCAAACCGTGGAAGGTGTTCTTCCTGATCACCATCCCGATGATTGCGCCTTCGTTGGCGGCCGGCGGCATGATGTCCTTTGCCCTGTCGCTGGACGACCTGGTTCTCGCCAGCTTCGTCTCCGGTCCTGGTTCCACGACCTTGCCGATGGAAGTCTTCTCTGCTGTGCGTCTGGGCGTGAAGCCGGAAATCAACGCCGTGGCCAGCCTGATCCTGCTGGCAGTTTCCTTCGCCACCTTCCTGGTGTGGTTCTTCGCCCACCGTGCCGAAGAGAAGCGCAAGAAGGCCCTGCAGCAAGCTATGGATGAAACCACCGGTGCCGCGTTAATGAACGGCCCCGACAGCCGTCGTGATCCATCGCAGGTGCATGCCTGATCGCACCTCGAAGTAACCCACAAGGGCCGCATTAGCGGCCCTTGTGCATTTTGCGGCAGCACTGACCAGTCAGTGTTGCCGCTGACCGAAAACTGACCCAGTAGAGGCTGTTCTGCCGACTGAAAACTGACCCAGGTGTTCAACTGCTTCTGCTCAATTTTTGAGCAGGAGAACACAGGGTGATCAGTATGGAAATG
>NZ_JAAQXA010000014.1:0-116219 GCF_012985775.1 Pseudomonas sp. WS 5011 | reverse complement strand
TCCGCTGATTCGACTGCTTGGCCTTGGGAAGATTTCTTCCCCATGGCTGTCTCCTGAAAAGATGAGGTGCATAGCCTCATACAAGACCATGCACCTCAAAATTTCAACAGATTAAGCGAACGGCTCGGCATCTGCGGGCCTTTTGTTTTCTCGGCGAAATTAACCGGCAACCAAGACGCGTATGGCTTCCAGACGCAACGCCGCCTTGTCGAGCATGGCTAGACCTTGCTCGCGCAGCTGGCGCAGGGCGTTGAGTTCGCTATCACGCACGCTGGGGTTGACCGCTTGCAGGGCGATCAGGCGCGCCAGCTCTTCATCGGTTTCGGCGGCCAGGCGACGCTTGGCTTCGTCGACGCGTGCTGTGTGGCGTTCGGCGACCTTGCCTTCGCCGGCGTTGATCAGCGGGTTGAGGCTGTCGCGCTGGGCCTGGACGAACTTGTTGGCACTGGCGCGTGGCACGGTTTCCAGCTGCTCGTTGAGCTTCTCGAACGAGACCTTGGCTGCCAGGTCGTTACCGTTGGCATCGAGCAGGCAGCGCAAGGCGATCGGCGGCAGGTAGCGGCCCAGTTGCAGGGTGCGCGGCGCCACCACTTCGCTGACATAGAGCAGTTCCAGCAACACGGTACCGGGTTTCAGCGCCTTGTTCTTGATCAGCGCCACGCCGGTGTTGCCCATCGAGCCGGAGCGCACCAGGTCCATGCCGCCTTGCACCATGGGGTGTTCCCAGGTGAGGAACTGCATGTCTTCGCGGGCCAGGGCCAGGTCGCGGTCATAGGTGATGGTCACGCCTTCGTCGTCGCCTAGGGGGAAGCTGGCATCAAGCATCTTTTCGCTGGGACGCAGGATCAGCGCGTTTTCGGAATGGTCTTCGCTGTCGATACCAAAGGCGTCGAACAACTGCTCCATATAGATCGGCAGCGCGAACTGGTCATCCTGCTCGAGGATCGCCTCAACCAATGCCTCGCCTTCGCCAGCACCGCCGGAGTTGAGTTCCAGCAGGCGGTCGCGGCCAGCGTGCAACTCACCTTCCAGGCGAATGCGCTCAGCTTTGGCGTCATCAACCAGCGCTTGCCATTCACCGTCGTCGCCGCTTTCCAGCAGCGGCAGCAGGCGGCTGCCGAACTGGTGCTGCAGGGCGTTACCGGTCGGGCAGGTGGCGAGGAAGGCGTTCAGTGCCTGGTGATACCACTGGAATAGGCGTTCTTGCGGGCTGTTTTCCAGGTACGGCACATGCAGCTGGATACGGTGCTTCTGACCGATACGGTCGAGGCGGCCGATGCGCTGCTCAAGCAAATCCGGGTGAGCCGGCAGGTCGAACAGCACCAGGTGGTGGGCAAACTGGAAGTTACGACCTTCCGAGCCGATTTCCGAGCAGATCAGCACCTGGGCGCCGAACTCTTCGTCGGCGAAGTAGGCCGCCGCGCGGTCGCGCTCCAGGATGCTCATGCCTTCATGGAACACCGTGGCCGGGATGCCTTTGCGCACACGCAGGGCGTCTTCCAAATCCATGGCGGTTTCGGCGTGGGCGCAGATCACCAGCACCTTGAACTTTCTGAGCATCTTCAGGGTGTCGATCAGCCACTCGACGCGCGGGTCGAATTTCCACCAGCGCTGTTCTTCATCGACATCCGGCTGCGCCTGGTAGCTGACTTCCGGGTACAGGTCGGCATGCTCACCCAGCGGCAGCTCCATATATTCGTCGGGGCTGGCCAGCGGGTAGGGGTGCAGCTCGCGATCCGGGAAACCCTGCACGGCGGCGCGGGTGTTACGGAACAGCAGGCGACCAGTGCCGTGGCGATCCAGCAGCTCGCGCACCAGGCGCGCGGAGGCTTCGCTGTCACCGGAATTCACCGCGGCCAGCAGCTCTTCACCGCCTGCGCCTAGGAAGTCATGAATGGTCTTGTGCGCGGCATCCGACAGACGCCCCTGGTCGAGCAGTTCCTGCACGGCCTCGGCAATCGGCTTGTAGTGCTCACTTTCGGCGCGGAAAGCGGCCAGATCATGGAAACGGTTCGGGTCGAGCAGGCGCAGGCGGGCAAAGTGGCTGTCCTGACCGAGCTGTTCCGGGGTCGCGGTGAGCAGCAGCACGCCCGGGATGACCTGAGCCAGCTGTTCGACCAGGGCGTACTCGGGGCTAGCGTGTTCCGGATGCCAAACCAGGTGGTGCGCTTCGTCGACCACCATCAGGTCCCAGCCAGCGGCAAACAGCGCGTCCTGGGCCTTTTCGTCCTCGCACAGCCATTCCAGCGCGACCAAGGCCAGCTGGCAGTCTTCAAACGGGTTGCTGGCATCGCTTTCGATAAAGCGCTCTTCATCGAACAGCGCAACATCCAGGTTGAAGCGTCGGCGCATTTCCACCAGCCACTGGTGCTGGAGGTTTTCCGGTACCAGGATCAGCACCCGGCTCGCGCGCCCTGAGAGCAGTTGACGGTGGATCACCAGGCCAGCTTCGATGGTTTTGCCCAGGCCCACTTCGTCGGCCAGCAATACGCGCGGGGCGATGCGGTCGGCGACTTCGCGGGCGATGTGCAGCTGGTGCGCAATCGGTTGCGCACGCACGCCGCCCAGGCCCCAGAGGTTGGATTGCAACTGACGGCTGGTGTAATCCAGGGTGTGGTAGCGCAGGGCGAACCAGGGCAGCGGGTCGATCTGCCCGGCGAACAGGCGATCACTGGCCAGACGGAACTGGATAAAGTTCGACAGCTGGGTTTCCGGCAGGGTAACGCTTTCATGCTGCGCGTTGAGGCCGTGATAGACCAGCAGGCCGTCGATGTCGTCGACTTTCTGTACGGTCAGTTTCCAGCCTTCGAAGTGGGTGATCTCATCGCCCGGCGAAAAGCGTACGCGGGTCAACGGCGCATTGCGCAGGGCGTACTGGCGGGTTTCGCCAGTGGCCGGGTAGAGCACGGTAAGCATGCGGCCGTCCTGCATCAGAACGGTTCCCAGCCCCAGCTCCGCTTCGCTGTCACTGATCCAGCGTTGCCCCGGTTCATACTGCGCCATGCTTGTCTCCCGCGTGAAAAAGCCGACTATGTTAACGCAGCGTCGGGCCGTGGCCAAAGGCGCATTGCTACGCATCGGGCACTTTGTGTGATTAGGTTGATCAAAAGTGTAGCGAGGCAAGGCTCAAGTCGCGGCTTGGCTGGCCGACAGTCTGACCAAAGGAGGGCTAAATAGATGCTGCCGCCGATCCCCCACAGTCTGGTTCCGGTTACCGTCCAGCAGGACGTGGTCAAACCGCGCCCGGAAATCCCGCCGGTTACGGCGTCTGCGGAAAGCTCCAAGGAAAGTGGCGTGAGCCTGGATAAACGCCACCCGCAGGAAGCGGAAATGCTGTTGCGCGAAGAACAGCGTCGGCGTCAGCGCCGGCACGGCTATACCCCCGAAGAGCTGGCCGAAGGTGAAGTGGCCGAGGCCGATGAGGCGGTGGTCAGTGAACTGCCACGTCAGGGTTTGTGGGTGGATGTGGAAGTCTGAGCTGGGCACACTAGGCGTTCCGCCTGTTCGAGTTTTGTTCCGTGGATCTATTTGCCGACAGCCCGTTGCAGTTGCCTGATGCTGACTTGCAGTTGCACGCGAGCTGGCTTGATGCAGCCACCGCCGATCATTGGCTGTCAGAGTTGAGTGCGCAGACGCCCTGGCAGCAGCCGCAGGTGCAGATATATGGGCGGCAACTGCCGGTGCCGCGATTGGTGGCTTGGTACGGTGACGACGAGGCCAGTTATCGCTATTCCGGGTTGACCCATCAGCCGTTGCCCTGGACGCCGCTGCTGGCGCAGATTCGTGCGCAGGTGGAGCGGGCAGTGGGGCAACCACTGAATGGCGTGTTGCTCAATTATTACCGTGATGGGCAGGACTCCATGGGCTGGCACAGTGATGATGAGGCCGAGTTGGGTGCCAACCCGCTAATCGTCTCGCTGAATCTGGGTGGCACCCGGCGCTTTGATCTGCGCCGAAAAGGGCAGAGCCGCATCGAACACTCATTGCCGCTGCCGCATGGTTCGCTGCTGGTCATGCGCGGACCAACCCAGCATTATTGGCAGCATCAAGTGGCGAAGACGCGCAGCGCCTGCGCGCCACGCCTGAACCTGACCTTTCGTTTGATCAAGCCGAGACCATGAGCAAAGACGACAAGCTAATTGATTTCGCCGCCGAGCGCGACAAGCGCATCCATGACCTGCGCGACAAGAAACTCAATGAAATGCGCGATGCCTTCGAACAGGCCCTGCCGCTGCCCAAAGGCAAGAAAAAGCCCAAGGGCAAACCGAAAAAGCCTTGAGGCGGCTCCTTCACAGGCTGATTTGTTGATCTGGATCAGCTAATCAAAGCCTCATCTGGCCCGCGCCCGCCGCTTGTTGATCTGGATCAATGGCGCCCCTGCAGCCCCTGTTAACTTGAAGCCATACCCACACAGGCTTCACAGCAGGAGGCAACCATGTTTATCGATGTCGTAGTTCTCGCCGGTATCGGCACCGTCGGTCTGATGGTCGCCTTCTTCGCCGGTGTCGGTTATTTCATCTGGCAGGATTCGCACAAGCGCAAGCAGGGCTGATTCTGCTGTCAGGGGCACGCAAGGCAATTTGGGCGACTTCGGTCGCCCTTTTTTATGGCCTCAGACTTATCGGCGCATGTGCTCAGGCGGCGTGCGCATCTTCCGGGCTGCGCGGTGATTCGATGCGCAGGTAGCTGTCGAGTTTGGCTTGCTGCGCCGGGGTGGTGAACAGGCCGAGTTTGCTGCGGCGCCAGAGAATATCGTCTGCCTGCATGGCCCATTCTTCCTGGCACAGGTAGTCGACTTCGCGGGTGTACAGGCCTCCGCCCAGGTGTTCGCCCAGGTCGCTGAGGTTGCTCACGCCTTTGAGCATCAACCAGCTGCGGCTGCCGTAGCTGCTGGCCCAGCGCCGCGCCAGTGAGGTGGGCAGCCAGCCAAAGCGGTCGCACAGGGCTTCAATCAGCGCGCTCTGACTGTCCATTTGTTCGGCGCCGGGCAGCAGGCTGCTGGCGGTCCAACTTGGACCCATCTTGGGGAAGAAGGGCGCCAGTTGCGCCAGCGCCGATTCGGCAAGCTTGCGGTAAGTGGTGAGCTTGCCGCCAAACACCGAGAGCAACGGCGCTTCGCCGGGATGAGCGGAAAGCGACAGAGTGTAGTCGCGGGTGACCGCCGATGGGTCGTCCGATTCGTCATCACACAGCGGTCGCACACCGGCATAGGTGTGCAGGATGTCGCTGCGCTGCAGTTGCTTCTTGAAGTGAGCGTTGACCACATTCAGCAGGTAGTCGGTTTCTTCCTCGCTGATCGCCACTTTGGCTGGGTCGCTCTGGTATTCGCGGTCTGTGGTGCCGATCAGGGTGAAACGCTCCTGATAGGGGATGGCAAAGACTATGCGGCGGTCCTCGTTTTGCAGGATGTAGGCCTGCTCGCCTTCGAACAGCTGCGGCACCACGATATGGCTGCCCTGAATCAGGCGAATGCCGTATGGCGACTCCTGTTTCAGGTCCTCGCGGATAAACCGCGCGACCCAAGGGCCGGCAGCATTGACCAGAGCGCGGGCGCGGATTGAAAACAGGCTGCCGTCGCTGCGTTCCAAATGGATATGCCACAGGCCCTTGCTGCGCCGCGCACTGACGCAACGGGTGCGGCTGTGCACGTGGGCGCCTTGCTCGCGGGCGGCCATGGCGTTGAGTACCACCAGGCGGGCGTCATCAACCCAGCAATCGGAATACTCGAAACCGCGGCTGATCTCGCTTTTCAACGGGCTGCCGGCGCCAAAACGCAGGCTACGCGAGCCTGCCAGTTGCTCGCGCTTGCCCAGATGATCATAGAGAAACAGCCCGGCACGGATCATCCAGGCCGGGCGCAGGTGCGGGCGGTGGGGGAGGATAAAACGCATAGGTTTGACGATATGTGGGGCTTTGCTCAGCAGCACTTCGCGCTCGGCCAGTGCCTCACGCACCAGGCGGAACTCGGAGTGCTCCAGGTAACGCAGGCCACCATGGATCAGCTTGCTGCTGGCCGATGAGGTGTGTTGCGCCAGGTCGTCCTTTTCACAAAGGAACACGGACAGTCCGCGCCCGGCTGCATCGGCGGCGATCCCGACACCATTGATGCCGCCGCCAATCACGGCAAGGTCATAGACTTCAGCGAGTGGAGTGTTGCTGGCGGGACGAGTAGGCATGGCGGCACCGAAAGTCAGTATTGAACTTTTAATGTTCACTTTCGAAAACATGCTAGTCGAATAATCACGGCTTCGCCACCCCGGAATGCGCTTTCGCGCCCAGTGGTCGTCGATTTTTAAGCTAAGAGTGTTGGCTTACACCAGGTCGAGGTGCACCTTGTGCTCGGTAAGCAGGCGGTTGATTGCCGCGGAAGGCGTTGCATCGGTGAACACTCTGTCGACCAGGGCAACCGAGCCCAGGCGCACCACCGCGTTGCGGCCGAACTTGCTGGAGTCGACGGCCAGAAATACCTGGCGCGCATTGCTGATGATCGCCTGGGAGACCCGCACTTCCTGGTAGTCGAAGTCGAGCAGGCTGCCGTCTTCATCGATGCCGCTGATGCCGACCAGGGCGAAGTCGACCTTGAACTGCTGGATAAAATCCACTGCCGCCTGGCCGACGATGCCGCCATCGCTGCGCACCGTGCCGCCGGCCAGCAGCACTTCGAAGTCGGCCTTGGCGCTGAGCTGGGCGGCCACGTGCAGGTTGTTGGTGATGATCTTCAGGCCCTTGTGGCCGAGCAGTTCACGGGCGATGGCCTCGGTGGTGGTACCGATGTTGATAAACAGCGAGGCGTGGTTGGGGATCTGCGCGGCAATGGCGGCGGCGATGCGTTGTTTTTCATCGCGCATCTGCCCAGCGCGCATGCTGTAGGCGGTGTTCTGCGTGCTGGAGCTTTCACTCGCTGCACCGCCGTGGGTGCGGCGCAGCAGGCCCTGTTCGGCGAGCTGGTTGATGTCGCGGCGAATGGTTTGCGGAGTCACGGCAAACGCCTGGGCCAACTCGTCGATGCTGACATAGCCGCGTTCGCGGGCAAGTTCGAGAATGTCGTGTTGGCGAGGCGGCAGGGTCATGGTGAGTCCTTTAAAGTGCGCGACATTATAGGCTGTCGTCGCAGCCAAATTGAGGCTAAGGTACGCCAACTTTGTCAGATTGTTTTCACATTCGAACATGACTCCTGCCATTGATCTGCTGAAAAAAGCCAAAGCTGTGCACCAGGTGCACAGTTATCACCACGATCCCAAGGCAGCTTCCTATGGTCTGGAAGCTGCGGAAAAGCTCAATCTTGAGCCTGCTCAGGTGTTCAAGACCCTGCTGGCTGCCAGTGAGAAGGGCGAGCTGCTGGTGGCGGTGGTGCCGGTGGCCGGTACGTTGGATTTGAAAGCCCTGGCGCATGCCGCCGGAGTGAAGAAAGCCGATATGGCTGACCCTAATGCAGCGCAACGGGCCACCGGCTATCTGCTAGGCGGCATTAGCCCGCTCGGGCAGAAGAAACGGTTACGCACTTTTGTCGATGAATCGGCGCAGCAGTTTCCCAGCATCTATGTCAGCGCCGGACGGCGCGGGCTGGAAGTGCAGCTGGACGCCGCAGTGCTGGCGCAGCTGACGCAGGCGTTGTTTGCACCTATTGGTCGCGGCTAGCAGCCGCTCTACAACTTATAAAAACAAGGAAATCTGCATGTCTCATTACCTGCTTGCCATCGACCAGGGCACCACCAGCAGTCGGGCGATTGTCTTCAGCGCCCAGGGCTTGCCCGTGGCGCGCGCGCAGCAGGAGTTCAAGCAGTATTTCCCCCAGGACGGCTGGGTCGAGCATGACGGCGAAGAACTGTGGCTGAGTACCCTCAAGGTCTGCCGCGAGGCGCTCAAGCAGAGCGGTCTGAGTGCCAGTGATGTGGCGGCTATCGGCATCACCAATCAGCGTGAAACCACCCTGGTGTGGGATGCGCAGACCGGTACGCCGATCCACCCGGCGATTGTCTGGCAGGATCGCCGCACCGCCGATTACTGCGCTGAGCTGAAAGCCGCCGGGCATGAGGCGGCGGTGTCAGCCAAGACTGGGCTGTTGATCGACCCGTATTTCTCCGCAACCAAATTGCGCTGGATTCTGGAAAAGGTGCCCGGCGCCCGTGAGCGTGCCGAGCGCGGTGAGCTGCGTTTTGGCACCGTGGACTCGTTCCTGTTGTGGCGCCTGACCGGCGGCAAGTCGCACAAAACCGATGCCAGCAACGCCTCGCGCACCCTGCTTTTCAATATCCACACCCAGCAGTGGGATGACGAGCTGCTCAAGCTGTTCGAAATTCCCGCCAGCCTGCTGCCGGAGGTGCTCGACTGCGCCGCTGATTTTGGCATTACCGACGCCAATCTGCTCGGCGCGGCGATTCCGGTGCTGGGCATGGCCGGTGATCAGCAGGCGGCCCTGATCGGCCAGGCCTGCTTTGCCCCTGGCATGGTGAAAAGCACCTACGGCACCGGCTGCTTTATGATCCAGAACACCGGCAGTACGCCGGTTACCTCGAAAAACCGCCTGCTCACCACTGTGGGCTATCGCCTTAACGGCAATGTCACCTATGCGGTTGAGGGCAGCATCTTTGTCGCTGGCGCCGCTGTGCAGTGGTTGCGCGATGGCATCAAGCTGATCAGCCATGCCCGTGATTCTGAGGCCATGGCTGAGCAGACCGGTGACGCCTGCGGCGTGTACCTGGTGCCGGCGTTTACCGGCCTTGGCGCGCCGTACTGGGACCCGAAAGCCCGTGGCGCGATCTTCGGCCTGACCCGCGATACCGGGATCAAGGAAATCGTTACTGCCGGCCTGCAGTCGGTGTGTTATCAGACCCGTGATCTGCTCGAAGCCATGCGCCAGGACGGCGCTGCCGAGCCCAGCGCGTTGCGGGTTGATGGCGGCATGGTGGAAAACAACTGGGTTATGCAGTTTCTCGCCGACATTCTCGGGGTGCCGGTGGAGCGCCCGGAGGTCACGGAAACCACGGCCCTCGGCGTGGCTTATCTGGCGGGTCTGCAAGCCGGACTTTATAAAGACCTGGAGAGCATTGCCCGGCATTGGCACCGGCAGCAGCGGTTTGATCCGCGCATGGCGGACAGTCATCGCAGCAAGCTGTATGACGGTTGGCTGGATGCGGTGAAAAGGGTACGCAGCGAAGGCTGACGGTGGTAAAACTGCGCCTAGCCCTATCCCTGATTGTGGAAGCCTGAATGCCGCAGCGTCGTCCGTTTGTTGTGGGTGCTGTGCTCTGTGTGTTGCTCGCGTGCACTGGCGCGGCGCGGGCAGAGACCTTGGTGATCGCCGGGGATATTTGGTGCCCGGTTAATTGCCAGCCAGGGTCCGAGCGGCCGGGCATCTTTGTTGAGCTGGCGCGGGAGATCTTTGCCGAAGCCGGTATTGAGGTGCAGTACCAGGCATTGAACTGGGCGCGCACTTTGCAACAGGTTCGCCGTGGGCAGTTGAACGCGGCAATCGGTGCGGGCGTTGAGGATGCTCCGGATTTTCTCTATGGCGCCACGGCCGTGGCATCGTCACGCAATTGCTTCTTTACCCTGCCGAATGCCACCTGGCGTTTTACCGGTACGCCTTCGCTCGCAGAGCAGCGCCTTGGGGTGATTAACGATTACAGCTACGGCGATGAGTTGAACGCCTATATCGGGCTGCATCGCAGCGACAGCGAGCGAATTCAGGTAGCAGCAGGCGATCAGGCGCTGGCGTTGAATATCCGCAAGCTGATGCATGGGCGCGTCGATGTAGTGGTGGAAAATGCCTGGGTCATGCAGGCCATGCTGGCCAGTCAGGGGCAAGTGGGGGCGTTGCGTGAGGCCGGCTGTCGCGCCCCGGATGTCCCGATCTATCTGGCGTTCTCTCCGGCGCTGGAATCAAGTCCGCGTTATGTCGCGCTGTTCGAGCAGGGGTTGCAGCGTTATCGTGCCAATGGTCGTTTGCTGCAGCTGCTCCAGGCGTATGGGGTGGAAAGGCCCTGAAAGACCGGCTGACAGGTTCAGGCAAGGGCCCCGTTGCCGGGGCCGCGAGCATCAGTAGCTGTATTGCACTTGCAGCCAGGCTTTGTCGGTATCCACGGCAAAATCGTCGGCATCGTAGCTGGCGTATTTGACCAGCCCAACCAGGCCTTTCACGCCCGGAATCGGGTGGGCGTAGGACAGGTTGATCTCCTCGCCATACTGGCTGCTGCCTTCTTCAGCGCGAAAGTCGTGATACCAGGCCTGCAGGCTACCGCCGAACAGCGGCGCGGTGACGCCGGCGTAGGCATCCTTGACGCCGCCAGCGGGCGTCATCAGGAAGATATCGGCCCAGCCCTGAAAGGCGTGCTTGGTCGCCAGCGGAGTTTGGAAGGCTCGGTTGCCCGGGCCCTCGTCACCACCCAGCACTTCATAACCGGCCTTCAGTGCCACGCCCTTGAGGCTGTAACCGAGTTCGGCCAGGTAGTAGTCGCTATCCAGATCCAGCGGGTTGTCGGCGTATTCGCTCTGCTGCGCATATTCCAGCACGTAGCTGACGCCTTGGATGGCGCCGTTGAGGCGCAGGCCGGTGGTCTTGCTCGACTGACTGCCGGCCGTCAGGTTGTCGAGGCCCAGGCGGTATTGGTAGGCGGTGGCGGTCAGCTCCGGCATCAGGATGTACTGAGCGTTGAGCAGGTGGCTGTGGCCTTCGATATTGGCCGGATTGGCCGCAGTGTCGTACTGACCGTTGCCGGGGCCGAAGATGCTGTTGATGTTGTCGATATAGGCGTAGGTCAGCGTCAGCCCGGCCAGCGGTTTGAGCTGGGCCAGGGCTCCGTCGTAGGTCTGCTCGTTCTGCCGCCAGGCCACGCCGCCAACGAAGCGCTGGTTGTCCAGGTTGATCCGTTGGCGCCCTAGCACGGCAGCGCCGTACTTGTGGTCGTAACGCAGCAGCGCTTGGTTGACTTCGCTGCCATCCGGGTCGGCGACCACTGAGTACTCGCTTTGGCCGTTGCGGGTTTCGTTGTAGCTGGCATCGCCGATGCGGCTGACGTTGTCGGCCTCGATCAGCGTCGACAGGCCGTACCACTTGCCGCTTTGCACGCCGACGCGGGTGCGCAGGGTTTGTGCGTTGGCGTGCTTGAGGGCGTTGTCCTGGTCGACATGCTCATAGCGGTAGCGCGCGTCGAGAATCGGCTTGGCCTCACTGAACAGATTGCTGAAGGATTCTTCGGCAAAGGCGGCGTGGCTGAGGGTGGTGCCGGCAATGGCCAGCGACAGCAGGGACAGTTTCATCATGCGCATAGCGGTCTTCCTGTAAGCCAAAAAACGCAAAAAAAAACGCCACAGCGCCCATGTCTCGAAAGGAGAGGGGTGCTATGACGTCGTTGTCGGTTGAGTGGCAGACACGCCGTTGTGCTGACCGGGGTGGGTCATAGCAGGCGGCGTGCCAGGATTTATAAGCTGCTGATTTGTGACGAATTAGTGAATTTTTAAGAACCTTTGGCGATTAACCTGTGCACCGTCGCTGCCCGGCGCGCATTCAGACAGTGCAGCTGTACCGGCGCAATCGTCGGCCGCTGTAGTAGGTGCCCGTTGCCGTGCTGCGGCATGCTCTACGCCATCACAGATAAGGAGCGTCGCCCCATGCAGCTTGAATTTCACCAGGTCGATGCCTTTGCCACGCGGCCGTTTACCGGTAACCCGGCGATGGTTTATCGCCTGGACAGCTGGCTTGAAGATGGCCTGATGCAGCAGATTGCCGCCGAGCACAACCTGGCGGAAACCGCCTTTGTAGTGAAGGAAGGTGCGGCCTGGCATATCCGCTGGTTTACCCCTGCAGCGGAAGTACCGCTGTGTGGGCATGCCACCTTGGCCAGTGCCCATGTGCTGTTCGAGGTCTACGGTGAGCCGGGTGAGATGCTTGATTTCACCTGCTTGTCCGGCGCACTGAGTGTCAGTCGCGCAGGCAACAAGCTGGTGCTGGATTTCCCCGTGCGCCGGGCACAGCCCTGTGAGCTGCGCGCAGAGGTTGGTCAGGCGCTGGGCGTGCCGGTAGAGAGCGTGCTGGCGCTGCACGAAGGGCAGGGCATTCAGGAACTGCTGGCTATTCTGCCGAGCGAGGCGGCGGTGCGCGCTTGCCAGCCGGACCTAGTAGCAGTGGCCAAGTTGCCGGGGTTGGGCTTGCTGATCAGTGCCGCTGGCGAACGGCATGATTTTGTCTCGCGCTACTTCGCCCCGGCCATCGGCATCAATGAAGACCCGGTCACCGGCTCGACCCACTGCATCCTCACACCCTACTGGGCGCAGCGCTTGGACAAGCCTCAGCTGAATGCCTTCCAGTGTTCGGCGCGCGGCGGCGAGTTGCACTGCGAGCTGGCGGGTGAGCGGGTAAAGATTGCTGGCCAGGCGTTGTTGATCGCCAGTGGCCGGCTATTTTTGCCGTAGCCGCTTAAAACCTGTTCACGATCTAGAGAGCTAGAGCCATGCAAGGCGAAAACAGGCGAGAAACGCAGCGCAGCGTAGTAACAGCCAACGGCTGGCCCGCAGGGTGAGCGCAGCGAATCAAGCTGAGTGTGCTTTTGTACATGAGCATTACTCGTTTCACTCGCCCTTCGGGCCGCGCTAAAGCGCGTTAGCCACAAGTAGCTTGCCGAGCCTGTTTTTAACGCAGCAGGGCCGACGCGCAGCAGATTGTGAACAGGTTTTAGCTGTCGCTGCTGTAGCGGCGTACCCCCGACTCTCCCAGATTGACCTGGGCGGCGATGCTGCCAGGTGCGGGGAATACCACCAGATGGTCGGCGGCGACGCGAATGCCGACCTGCTGGCCGGGCTGATGGTCGGCGTGGCTGGGGAAGATTGATTCCAGTTGGCTGCCGGTGGGCAGTTGCAGGCGGTAGAGGGTGGCGGCGCCGAGGAAGGTCTTGCCGACGATCAGGGCTTTTTGTGTGCTGTCCGGGTCATAGACGATATCGTCCGGGCGCAGCAGCACGTCCACCGCACTGCCGGTCGGCCAGGTGTAAGCGCGGTTGCCGCGAATCAGGCCCAGTTCGGTCTGCACTGCGTCCGGGCTGAGCAGCTGGCCGCGAATAAAGTAGCCCTGGCCAATAAAGCTCGCGACAAACGGCGTCAGCGGCTCGTGGTAAAGGTTGAACGGGGTGTCCCACTGCTCCAGCTTGCCTTCCTTGAACACGCCGACGTGATCGCTGACGGCGAAGGCTTCTTCCTGATCATGGGTCACCAGAATCGCGCTGGTGCCACGGGCCTTGAGAATGTCGCGCACCTCATGGCTTAAACGCCGGCGCAGCTCGCCATCCAGGTTGGAGAAGGGCTCATCGAGCAGCAGCAATTGCGGTTCCGGGGCCAGAGCGCGGGCCAGAGCCACGCGCTGCTGTTGGCCGCCGGACAGCTCATGCGGGTAGCGCTTGCCGAGATGACCGAGCTTGACCAGCTCCATCAGCTCCTGGGTAACCCGCTCGCAGTTGGGCTGCTTGCGGATACCGAAGCCGATGTTTTCGGCCACGCTAAGGTGCGGGAACAGCGCGTAATCCTGGAACACCATGCCGATCCGACGTTTCTCCGGGGCCAGGGTAAAGCCGGCCTTGGAGATAACCTGATCGGCCAGCTGAATCTCGCCTTCCAGCACCGGTTCGAAACCGGCAATCGCGCGCAATGTGGTGGTCTTGCCGCAGCCGGAGGGGCCGAGCAGGCAGCCGATATCGCCGGCATTCAGGTGCAGGTTGAGCTGCTGCACCACCTTGTGTCCGGGGTAGCCGCAGCTCAGTTCGCGCAGGTTCAGCAGAGGTTGGCTCATGCGTGGTGGTACGCCGGCTCAACCAGAAATTCGAGCAGCGCTTTCTGTACATGCAGGCGGTTTTCCGCTTGATCCCAGGCGGCCGTGCGTGGGTCGTCGAGCAGGTCCTCGCTGATTTCCTCACCGCGGTGAGCCGGCAGGCAGTGCAGGAACAGCACGTCGTCTGCGGCGGCATCGAGCAGCGCGCGGTTGACCTGGTAGGGCTGGAACAGCTTCAAGCGTTCGGCGGCTTCGTCTTCTTGGCCCATGGAGGCCCACACGTCGGTGCTTACCAGGTGCGCGCCAGCAACGGCGGCGCGTGGGTCACGCAGAATCTGCACACGCTCGCCGGCCGCAACGAGGAATTTGGCGTTCGGCTCATAACCCTCTGGGCAGGCCACGCGCAGCTGGAAGTCGAACTGGATGGCCGCTTCTATATAAGAGTTGCACATATTATTGCCGTCGCCGATCCAGGCCACGGTTTTACCTTTGATGCTGCCGCGGTGCTCCTGATAGGTCTGCATATCGGCCAGCAGCTGGCAGGGGTGCAGATCATCCGACAGGCCGTTGATCACCGCCACCCGCGAGTTGGCGGCGAACTCGGTGAGGGTGCTGTGGGCGAAGGTGCGGATCATCACCGCATCGAGCATGCGCGACATGACGATGGCGGCATCGCCAATCGGCTCGCCACGGCCCAGCTGGGTGTCACGTGGCGAGAGAAAGATGGCCTGGCCGCCGAGCTGGATCATGCCGGCTTCAAAGGACAGGCGGGTGCGGGTTGAGGCCTTTTCGAAGATCATGCCCAGCACGCGGTTTTTCAGCGGCTCGAACAGCACGCCGCGGTTACGCAAGTCCTTCAGCTCCATGCCGCGGCGGATCAGGCTCACCAGTTCATCCGGTGTGCAATCCATCAGCGAGAGAAAGTGTCTTGCGCTCATCGTTAACTACCTTTTGACAGCTGGGCGCAGGTTCAATGGCCTAATTAAATAGAAGAAACGGCAGAACCTGCGGCTGGGGGGCCGCACTATGCGACGAAACGGGGAAGTCGCGATCTTATAAGCAAACGCCGATCAGGCGCAAATTGCCTGCGTTGACGCGGCGAACGGGGCAGGGCGGGTCGGCGCACGCTGAGCGGTATATCGGTTGACCTGATGCCGCGCAATTCACGTAGCGAACCCTGCTGGCGCAGGTCAGCACCAGCCGCCATAGTCATGCCTTTACGGTGCTCAGCGCATCGCGTTAAAACAAGAGGCCCGGCCATGACCAAGACCCTCCACCACCGTGCATGCCATCTTTGCGAAGCCATCTGTGGCCTGACCATTGAAACCGAAGTGCAGGACGACGGTTCCACGCAGATTCGCTCGATCAAGGGCGATGCCCAGGACAGCTTCAGTCGTGGCCACATCTGCCCCAAGGCAGTAGCCCTGCAGGACATCCAGAGCGATCCCGACCGCCTGCGTCAGCCTATGCGCCGGGTTGGTAATGAGTGGCAGGCCATCGACTGGGATGAAGCCTTCGAGCTGGTGGCCGAGCGCCTGAGCGTGATCCAGACGCGGCATGGGCAGAACGCCGTGGCGGTCTATCAGGGCAATCCTAGCGTGCATAACTACGGCCTGATGACCCACAGCAACTACTTCCTTGGTCAGCTGAAAACCCGTAACCGCTATTCCGCTACCTCGGTCGATCAGCTGCCGCATCACCTGACCAGTCACTTGATGTACGGTCACGGCCTGCTGATTCCGATTCCGGACATTGACCACACCGACTTTATGTTGATCCTCGGCGGTAATCCGCTGGCCTCTAACGGCAGCATCATGACCGTGCCGGATGTGGAAAAGCGTCTGAAGGCCATCCAGAAACGCGGCGGCAAGCTGGTGGTGGTTGACCCGCGCCGCAGCGAAACCGCGGCGATTGCTGATCAGCATGTATTCGTCCGCCCAGGCCAGGACGCTGCGCTGCTGTTTGGCCTGCTCAACACCCTGTTTGAAGAAAACCTAGGTAGCGCCAGTCACCTGGCGATCGACGGGCTGGATGAGGTGCGACAGGCGATTGCCGGCTTTACCGCCGAAGCCATGAGCGCCCGATGCGGCGTGCCAGCACAGACGATTCGCCAGTTGGCGCGGGACTTTGCCGCTGCTGAATCGGCGGTCTGCTACGGGCGCATGGGCGTCTCCACCCAGGCCTTCGGCACGCTGTGTCAGTGGTTGGTGCAGTTGATCAACCTGGTCACCGGCAACCTCGATAGAGTGGGCGGCGTGCTCTGCACCGAGCCGGCCGTGGATTTAGTGGCCTCTACTTCCGGTGGGCACTTCAATCGCTGGCAGAGCCGCGTATCCGGCTTGCCGGAATACGGCGGCGAATTGCCGGTCTCGGCCCTGGCTGAGGAAATGCTTATCGAGGGCGAAGGGCAGGTGCGCGCGCTGGTCACGGTGGCTGGCAATCCGGTGTTGTCCACACCCAATGGCCGGCAGTTGGAGCAGGCGCTGGATGGTCTGGAGTTCATGCTCAGCATCGACTTCTACATCAATGAAACCACCCGCTATGCCGACCTGATCCTGCCGCCGACTGGGCCGCTGGAGCATGATCACTACGACACCACGTTCAATATGTTCGCGGTGCGCAATGTCACCCGCTTCAATGAAGCGGTGCTGGCCAAACCTGTCGGCGCGCTGCATGACTGGGAAATCTTCGTCGGTCTGGCCAAGGCCTTTGCCACCAAGACGGGCGTGGAGCTGAAACCGACCATGGCCCCCGAGCAGATGATCGACATGGGTCTGCGGTTTGGTAGTTACGGCGACAAGTCGGAACATAAACTGTCGTTGGCTGCGCTGCGTGAGCACCCGCATGGGCTCGACCTAGGGGCGCTTAAACCCAACCTGAGCGGTCGTCTGAAAACCGCCAATAAGCAGATTCAAGCTGCACCTGCGGTGATCATGGCTGATCTGCAACGCTTTGCCGCGCAGCCTGCTGCCAAGGCGGATGAGCTGCTGCTGATTGGTCGTCGGCATGTGCGCAGTAATAATTCCTGGATGCATAACTATCACCGCTTGGTGAAGGGTAAGCCGCGCCATCAGCTGCTGATGCATCCGGTGGATCTGAGCCGACGGGGGCTGACCGATGGCCAATTGGTGCGCGTGCGTTCGCGGGTCGGGGTCATCGAAGTGGAAGTGGCTGCCAGTGAGGACATGATGGCGGGTGTGGTCAGCCTGCCGCATGGCTGGGGGCATGCGCGTCCCGGTGTGCAGATGAGCATCGCCAGTGAACAGCCAGGTGCCAGCGCCAATGACCTGACCGATGAGCGACAACTCGACGCCTTGTCCGGTAATGCGGCGCTGAACGGTGTGCCGGTGCAGGTTGAGGCGGCCTGACCAGGCGATATTCGGCACATGGAAAGTGGCAGGGAAGGCCGAGCATCACGCTCGGCTTTTCGTTACAATGCCGCCACCGTGCCGACCCGTGAGTCGGGAAGTTAAGTCCTGAGGTGCCCAATGGATATCATCGAAACTATCAAAGAACAGATCGGCAATAACACCGTTCTGCTGTACATGAAAGGCTCGCCGAACGCTCCACAGTGCGGCTTTTCCTCCAAAGCTGCGCAGGTTGTGATGGCCTGTGGCGAGAAATTCGCCTACGTCGACATCCTGCAAAACCCTGAAATCCGCGCCAACCTGCCGAAGTATGCCAACTGGCCAACCTTCCCACAGCTGTGGGTGGGCGGTGAACTGGTCGGCGGCAGCGACATCCTCGCGGAAATGTTTGATAAGGGTGAGCTGCAGACCCTGATCAAGGACGCCGTGCAGAAAGCCAGCGCTTAATTCGGCTGCGCCATAAACAACAAACCCCGCCAAGTGCGGGGTTTGTTGTTTATGGCGCAGTGGTTTGCGCTTATTCGTCCATCTGCGACTGCAGGTAGTTCTGCAGGCCTACGGCTTCGATTAGGCTGAGTTGGGTTTCCAGCCAGTCGATGTGGTCTTCTTCCGAGCAGAGAATTTCTTCGAGCAGTTCACGGCTGGCGTAGTCGCCGATGCTTTCGCAGTAGGCAATCGCCGCTTTCAGGTCGATATGCGCTTTGTGTTCAATCTTCAGGTCGCACTCGAGCATTTCCTTGGTGTTTTCACCGATCAGGATCTTGCCGAGGTCTTGCAGGTTTGGCAGGCCTTCGAGGAAGAGGATGCGCTTGATCAGCTTGTCCGCATGCTTCATCTCGTCGATGGACTCGTGATACTCGTGCTCACCGAGTTTCTTCAGGCCCCAGTCTTCATACATGCGTGCGTGCAGGAAGTACTGGTTGATCGCGACCAGCTCGTTACCGAGGATCTTGTTCAGATGCTGGATGACCTTCTTGTCGCCTTTCATGTCTGCGTCTGCCTTGCAGGGGGAGTTAGCGTCAAATTCTGGGCCGATGGTTTTCGGCTGTCAAACCTAAGTATTTGAATTTAAAGTTAAAATTAATATGAATACGAATGCTTAAGTTCTGCGCTTGGGCGCTAAGGTGTTGAATTTTAGGCATAAAAAAACCGGACGCTAGATCCGGTTTTTTATAGCGCTAAATTCATGCGGCAACAAAGTTTGCCGGGTAGGCCATGGCCGCTTGGCTGCTTTGTACTTCGCTTAGGGTGTCGCGTACCACTTGTTTGGCCAGGCAAGCACATTTGCCGCACTGGCTCGCAACACCCAGGGTGGCGCGCACGTCACGGTAGCTGCAGCAGCCTTCGTAGATGGCTTCGCGGATCTGACCGTCAGTAATACCTTCGCAGAGACACACGTACATGGTTAAGGCTCGTGGCAGGGCAGTGGCTAGTGCGAAGGATACTAATGTTAATGAGAATGCTTGTCAAAACTGTGTGTGGTTGATTGCGAATTGCCTGACGGACGGTGCAAGTGAGCGTCTGCCAGCGGGTGAGGTGATTTGCTTTGAGTCATCGCGGCCAATGTGGCAGTTGGCTGTGAGTGATCGGGCGTGCGGCAATCGACCGAGATTCGTTGCCGTCTGCTTGCCCATAGGCGGAAAGCAATTGCCGCTTTGCCACGCTCGGCGTCCCATTTATCAATTAAGCAGTTGATAAATAAGTAAAAATTAATATGGCACAAGCATTGCTTATGGTCTTGCACGGAAAGGCGCACCACCCACCGGCAAAGGTTTTAGACCATGAGCATCAGTTTCAATCGGGCACTCGGCATCCATGAACAAGCACTGGGCTTTCGCGCTCAGCGCGCAGAAGTGTTGGCCAACAACATCGCCAACGCGGATACGCCGAACTACAAGGCGCGTGATCTGCAGTTTGCCAATGTGCTGGCGGAGCAGAGTGCAAAGAGCCAGCGCGGCCCGGTCAGCCTGAACCGTACAGATAGCCAGCATATTGCTGCCGAGGGGGTGGCCGGCGGTGATGCCGGCCTGGAGTACCGCATTCCTTTCAGCCCGTCGATTGATCAGAACACTGTGGACCTGCAGATCGAGCAATCCAACTACGCCGAGAACTCGGTGCAGTTCCAGGCCAGCTTCACTTTCCTCAACAGTAAGTTCAAAGGGCTGGTCAACGCCCTGCGCGGCGAATAACAGGAGCCTGATGCCATGTCACTAGCTAGTGTGTTCAACATTGCCGGAACCGGTATGAGCGCTCAGAGCACTCGCCTGAATACCATCGCCAGCAACATCGCCAACGCTGAATCGGTTTCTTCAAGCATTGATCAAACCTACCGCGCGCGCCATCCGGTATTCGCCACCATGTTCCAGTCCGCGCAGAACGGCGACCGTGGCTCGCTGTTTGCCGAGCAGGATGAAGCTGGCGTAGGCGTGCAGGTGCTGGGTGTGGTCGAAGATCAAAGCAGCCTGATGCCGCGCTATGAGCCGAATCATCCGGCGGCCGATGCTGGCGGTTATGTGTACTACCCCAACGTCAATGTGGTGGAGGAGATGGCTGACATGATCTCTGCCAGCCGGGCATTCCAGACCAATACCGAAATGATGAATACCGCCAAGCAGATGATGCAGCGCGTATTGACCTTGGGTCAGTAAGCCAGCGGATAAGGAGCGCAGACCGATGAGTACTGTTGGCGATGTGACTGGTTCGGCACTGGATCAATACCAGATCAAGAACGAAACCAAGACGAACAAAGACCTGGGCAAGAACGAGTTTCTTAACTTGCTGGTGGCCCAGTTGAATAACCAGAACCCACTGGAGCCGCAAGGCAACGGCGAGTTTATCGCCCAGCTGGCGCAATTCAGTCAGGTGGAGGGGATCGAGAAGTTGAATACCAGCATGGGCTCGCTGCTCACGGGGTATCAGTCTTCTCAGGCGCTGCAGGCCTCTTCGCTGGTGGGGCGCAAGGTGATTATCCCAAGCGAAAAAGCCGTGGTTGATACCAGCGAGAGCTTTAAAGCCAGCCTGGTGCTGCCGGCGAGCAGCAGCAACGTCTACGTCAACATTTACGACAAGGCCGGTGCCGCGGTCGGGCGTGTGAACTTGGGTGAGCAGGCGGCCGGTAATGTCAGCTTTATCTGGGACGGCAAGGATGCCAGCGGCAATCTGTTGCCGCCTGGCACATACAAGTTCGAGGCGCAGGCTACCTACGCCGACGGCACCAAGGGGCTTTACACCATGCTGCCGGCTAACGTCGACAGTGTGACCCTAGGCGGCAAAGAGTTGATGTTGAACCTGGCTGGACTCGGCAGCGTGCCAATGTCGCAAGTCCAGGTGATCGGTCAGTAATTAACAGGTTTTAGCCAGGTTATAGCCGCCGGCTGTCCGGCAAAGGAGTCTTCTATGGGTTTCAATATCGGTCTGAGCGGTCTGCGTGCCGCCACCAGCGACCTCAACGTGACCGGCAACAACATCGCCAACGCCGGTACTGCGGGCTTCAAACAGTCGCGTGCTGAATTTGCCGATGTGTATGCCGCTTCCGTGCTGGGTACAGGTTCCAATCCCCAGGGTAGTGGTGTGTTGCTGGCGGGGGTGTCGCAGCTTTTCAATCAGGGCAATATCAACTACACGCAGAATGCTCTGGACCTGGCGATCAATGGCAACGGCTTTTTCCAGACCAGCAACAATGGTGACGTGAGTTACACCCGCGCCGGTTATTTCGGTACCGACCGCGACGGCTATATGGTCAACAACTTTGGTTATCGTTTGCAGGGTTACACCGTGGATACCAACGGTAACTTGCAGAATGGCATCGTGGATGACCTGCGAATTCAGACGGCTAGTCAGCAGCCTCAGGCCACTTCGACGATCGCCCAGGTGGCCAATCTCAACTCCACCAATGTGCGCCCGGGCAATGCCGGCACGTCGGCGGTACCGACTTTTGACCCTACCGACCCGCTGACGTACAACTCTTCGACCTCGTTGAATATCTATGACAGTCAGGGTAACTCTCATGTGATGACCCAGTACTTTGTCAAGGATGATGCCACCGCTACAGTGCCCGCTGGTGGGCAGAATAGCTGGGTCATGCATGTTCTGATTGATGGTCTGAACCCGCTCGATCCACAGGATGCGACCAAGACGCCAATGTCCTTCAGCGTGGTATTCGACACGTCGGGGCAGCTGAGTAGCATTACCGATACTGCGGGCGGTACTGTAGGTGGTGGCTATTCCATTGACCCGCTGACCAATGAAATCACCTTTGCCTCCGACACCGATGGTACCGCTAGTGGGGATGGCTGGATTCCGGCCACTATTGATACCACCGGTGCTTCACCCACTGGTTTCGTCTGGAACGGTGCCCTGGGCAGTACCGATAACATCACTTTCGACCCTCGCGGTACAACCCAGAATGCTAGCTCCTTCGCCGTTAGCAGCGTCAGTCAAAACGGTTTCACCACTGGCCAGTTGTCCGGTCTGGAGATCGATGACACGGGCGTGATCTTCGCCCGTTACACCAATGGTCAATCGCGGGTCCAAGGTCAGGTGATCCTGGCCAACTTCGCCAACGTCCAGGGGTTGACGCCAGTAGGTAAGACGGCTTGGGTGCAATCCTTTGCCTCGGGTGAACCAGTGGTAGGAACGCCACGAACTGGTACGCTGGGTGCTTTACAATCGGGTGCGCTGGAGGATTCCAACGTCGAGTTGTCGGATCAGTTGGTCAATCTGATCGTGGCGCAGCGCAACTACCAGGCCAACGCCAAGACCATCGAAACCGAAAGCGCGATTACGCAGACCATTATCAACCTGCGTTGATAGGTGTTGCCTGCGGCAGGCGCGTGCCTGTTGCGGGCGGCAAAAGTACGCCGCGCTGGCATTTAGAAGGCTCCTTTCGGAGCCTTTTTATTTTATAAATTACATATAAATCAATTATTTATATTTATTTTTTGAGTGCTGGCACAGCCATTGCTTTAGAACTTGCATAGAGCAGCGGGGCGGCAAGCCCACTCGGAGAATAACCATGGACAAGATGCTGTACGTTTCCATGACTGGCGCCCACAACAACACCCTGGCCCAGCGTGCCCACGCCAACAACCTGGCGAACATCACCACCAATGGTTTCCGTCGGGATTTCGAGCAGGCGCGTTCCATGCCGATCTTTGGTGACAGTTATCCGTCGCGGGTTTATGCCATGAGCGAACGCCCGGGTACTGACTTCACTCCAGGCTCCCTGCAGGAAACGGGACGTGATCTGGACGTGGCGATTGGTGGCAAAGGTTGGTTAGCCGTGCAAGCACCTGACGGTAGC
Organism: Pseudomonas sp. WS 5011; assembly: GCF_012985775.1. Lineage (NCBI taxonomy): Bacteria > Pseudomonadati > Pseudomonadota > Gammaproteobacteria > Pseudomonadales > Pseudomonadaceae > Pseudomonas > Pseudomonas sp. WS 5011. Next base: position 93,793 of record NZ_JAAQXA010000014.1, on the reverse strand, counting down.
GAAGCCTACGTACGTACCGCCAGCCTGAATGTTGATGCCCTGGGCGTGTTGCGTACCGGCAATGGCTTGCCGGTGATGGGCAACGCCGGGCCGATTGCGGTGCCGCCAGAGCAGAAAATCGAAATTGGCAAGGACGGCACCATCAGCATTCGTGCCTTGGGTGAGGCGCCCAATGTGTTGGCCGAGGTAGACCGTCTAAAACTGGTTAACCCAGATCTCAAGCAAATGGAGAAGGGCACTGACGGCCTGATCCGCTTCAAGGGCCAAGGCCCAGTGTTGGCGGACGCCACTACGGAAATCACTTCGGGATTTCTCGAGTCAAGCAACGTCAATGCAGTGGAAGAGATGACAGCAATTCTCTCGCTGTCACGCCAATTCGAATTGCAAGTGAAGATGATGCGCACCGCCGAAGACAATTCGTCGGCCATGGCGCGCGTCTTGCAGATGACCTAATTATCAGCACGCGGCGCCGTTAAAACGGCGCCCGAGGAGAATCGATATGCTTCCGGCACTGTGGGTCAGCAAGACCGGTCTGTCCGCCCAGGACATGAACCTGACCACTATTTCCAACAACCTGGCCAACGTTTCAACCACGGGCTTCAAACGTGATCGCGCCGAGTTCGAGGACCTGCTATACCAGATCCGTCGTCAGCCGGGTGGCCAATCCAGTCAGGACAGCCAACTGCCGTCCGGTCTGCAGCTGGGTACGGGTGTACGGGTGGTCGGCACGCAAAAGATCTTCACCGCCGGTAGCCTGCAAACCACTGAGCAGCCACTGGATATGGCGATCAATGGCCGGGGGTTCTTCCAGGTGCTGCTGCCGGACGGCACGGTGTCCTATAGCCGCGACGGTAGCTTTCACCTGAACTCCGATGGCCAGGTGGTGACGTCCAACGGTTATGCCTTGGAGCCTGCCATTGTGCTGCCCAACGAGGTGCGCACATTTACCGTGGGTGAAGACGGCACTGTGTCAGTCACCACAGCCGGTAACCCGCAGCCACAGATCGTTGGCAACCTGCAGACCGCAGATTTCATCAACCCGGCGGGGCTGGAAGCCATAGGCAACAACCTGTTTCTGGAAACAGCTTCCAGCGGCGCGCCGCAAGTCGGTACACCGGGCCTGAACGGCCTGGGCACCACGCTGCAGAACACCCTGGAAAACTCCAACGTCAGCGTGGTTGAAGAGTTGGTGAACATGATCACCACGCAGCGTGCGTATGAAATGAACTCCAAGGTCATTTCCACCGCTGACCAGATGCTTGGCTTTATTTCGCAGAATCTCTGATAGGTAAGGCGGGTTAGTCGCTCAGCGACAGGCTCGGCTTTGGATATGGCAAGGAATCGCTTGAACGGGTACTGGTGGCTCAGGTTGCGCACCACCCCAGGCAACGCATGAGGTAGTAGATATGAACCGGCTGATAATCATAAGTGCACTGCTTGGCCCTTTGGCTTTGAGCGGCTGCATGGCTCCCGCGCCTAAGCCGGATGATCCCTATTACGCGCCTGTGATGCCACGTACACCGCTGCCGGCCGCGCAGAACAACGGTTCGATCTATCAAGCCGGTTTTGAGAATGGTCTGTTCGGTGATCGCAAGGCTTACCGCGTGGGTGACATCATCACCATCACCCTGAATGAGCGCACCCAGGCCAGCAAGAACAGCAACAGCCAAATCAGCAAAGACAGCTCCGCTAATCTCGGTGTACCTAACCTGTTCGGTATGACTGTGGCACCGAAAAATCCACTGGCAGGCCTTAGTGCTTTGGGCATGACCAATGACACCCTAGGCCTGGATGCCAGCTTCGATGCCACGCGTTCGGCGGATGGCTCTGGTGCTGCCGGGCAAAGTAATAGCCTTACCGGATCGATTACCGTATCGGTGGCCGAAGTGATGCCTAACGGCGTGTTACTGGTACGCGGTGAAAAGTGGATGACCCTCAATACCGGCGATGAACTGGTGCGGATTGCCGGCCTGGTGCGCGCGGATGATATCGCCACTGACAACACCGTGTCCTCGACCCGTATTGCCGATGCACGCATCACCTACTCCGGCACTGGCGCCTTCGCTGATGCCAGCCAGCCGGGTTGGATGAGTCGTTTCTTTATTAGCCCAATGTGGCCGTTCTGAGGATGGCCACCATGACGCTTCCTAAATACCTAGTGGTGATTGCGGCCATGCTGATGGCGTCGCTGGCGCAGGCCGAGCGCTTGAAAGATCTGGCCAGCATCCAGGGCGTGCGTTCTAACCAGCTGATCGGCTACGGCCTGGTGGTCGGTCTTAATGGCAGCGGCGACCAGACCACCCAGACGCCGTTCACGGTACAGACCTTCAACAACATGATGGCGCAGTTCGGTATCAAGGTGCCGCAGGGTGGCAACGTGCAGTTGAAGAACGTGGCTGCAGTGTCGATCCATGCTGACCTGCCGGCGTTCGCCAAGCCCGGGCAGACCATCGACATCACCGTGTCCTCCATCGGTAATGCCAAAAGCCTGCGTGGCGGCAGCCTGTTGATGACGCCGCTGAAGGGGATCGACGGCAACGTTTACGCCATTGCTCAGGGCAATCTGGTGGTCGGTGGGTTTGACGCCGAAGGCGGCGACGGTTCACGGATTACCGTCAACGTACCGTCAGCGGGGCGCATTCCCGGCGGGGCAACGGTCGAGCGTCCGGTGCCTAGCGGTTTCGATCAGGGCAACACCCTGACCCTCAACCTCAACCGTCCGGATTTCACCACCGCGAAGAATATCGTCGACCATATCAACGAACTGCTGGGCCCCGGTGTGGCGCAGGCAGTGGATGGCGGCTCGATTCGCGTCAGTGCGCCACTTGATCCGGGTCAGCGGGTGGACTACCTGTCGATTCTGGAAAACCTCGAAGTTGAAATCGGCCAGGCCGTGGCCAAAGTCATCATCAATTCGCGTACCGGCACCATCGTGATTGGGCAGAACGTGCGCGTACAACCTGCTGCTGTGACCCACGGCAGCCTGACTGTGACCATTACTGAAGACCCGATTGTCAGTCAGCCGGATGCCTTGTCGGGCGGCCAGACGGCGGTAGTGCCGCGCTCGAAGGTGAATGCCGAAGAAGAAGCCAAGCCGATGTTCAAGTTCGGCCCGGGGACCACGCTGGATGAAATCGTCCGTGCGGTGAATCAGGTGGGCGCTTCGCCTTCCGACCTTATGGCCATCCTGGAGGCGCTGAAACAAGCCGGCGCTCTGCAGGCTGATCTGATCGTGATTTAAGGGAGCGCACGCTATGGACTCTCGCCTTTCAGCCGGTTTGCTCGGCGGCACCAGCACTGTCGACAGTGGTGCCTATAACGATCTCAATCGCCTCAACCAATTCAAGGTTGGCGGTGACAGCGAAAAGAACATCAAGAAGGTGGCTCAGGAGTTCGAGTCGCTGTTTCTTAATGAAATGCTCAAGGCCATGCGTTCGGCCAACGAAGTGTTCGGTGAAGGCAACTTCATGAACAGCAGCGAGAGCAAAACCTATCAGGACATGCACGACCAACAGCTGTCGGTGACCCTGTCCAATCATCAGAACGGCATCGGTCTGGCCGATGTGCTGGTGCGGCAGATGTCGAAGATCAAGGATGCGAGCAGCCGGCCTAACCCGTTTGCTCAGGTGGATGAGCCGGTGCCGAGCGCACCCAGCAAGCCCCTGGCCAAGGTCGACAGTGCGCGCGACGACACCTCATTGATCAACCAACGGCGCCTGTCTCTGCCGGGCAAGCTGACGGACCGTCTGCTGGCGGGCATCGTGCCTTCGGCCACGGCCGCCGAAGGTCAGCCGTTGGCACAGAATGACTGGATTCCGGCCAAGGCTTTTGCCGCCCCCGCCGATACCGCGCTGGGGCTCAACGGCACGGATGCGATCACCGGCCGGCGCATTGCTCAACCACCGCTGGCGCCGGGCAAAGCCGCGTTCGGTTCGAAGGATGAGTTTATTGCTGCCATGTTGCCGATGGCCGAGAAGGCCGCCGAGAAGATTGGCGTCGATCCGCGTTACCTGGTGGCTCAGGCCGCACTGGAAACCGGTTGGGGCAAATCGATCATTCGTCAGCAGGACGGTACCAGCAGTCACAACCTGTTTGGCATCAAGACCCATAACACCTGGGAAGGCGATTCGGCGCGGGTGCTGACCACTGAATTCAAGGGCGGCAAAGCCGTCAAGGAAGCCGCTTCGTTTCGCGCCTATGACTCCTTCGAGCACAGCTTTAACGATTTTGTGAGCTTCCTGCAGGGCAATGGCCGCTACGAGAAAGCCCTGGCCAGCACTGACAAGCCTGAACAGTTCGCCCGAGAGCTGCAGAAAGCCGGTTACGCCACGGACCCGCAATACGCCCGCAAGATTGCTCAGATAGCGCGGCAGATGCAGACCTATCAAACAGTCGCGGCCGTCAGTACGCCGTCCACCAACGGATGATGAAGCATGGCTGACTTACTCAATATTGGCCTGTCCGGTCTTGCCGCGAACAAGACCTCGTTGGCGGTCACCGGTCACAACATCACCAACGTTAACACACCGGGTTTCTCGCGGCAGGACACGGTTCAGGCCACGCGTGTTCCGCAATTCAGTGGCGCGGGCTTTATTGGCTCGGGCACTACGCTGGTCGACATTCGCCGCAGCTACAGCGAGTTTCTGAGCGCTCAGGTGCGCAGCAGCACGGCGCTCAGCAGCGATGTAAGCGCGTATAAAAGCCAGATCGAGCAACTGGATTCGTTGCTCGCAGGTTCAACCACCGGCATTACGCCGGCTCTGCAAAAGCTCTTTTCGGCGTTACAAACAGCGGCCGAAGACCCCGCTAATATTCCCGCCCGGCAACTAGTATTGTCGGAAGCGGAAGGCTTGGCCAAGCGCTTTAACACGGTCTACGACCGCATCAATGATCAAAATCAGTTCATCAATAAACAAATGTCAGCGGTAACCGATCAGGTCAATCGCTTGGCTACATCGATAGCCAGTTATAACGATGCCATCGCCATTGCCGGCGCCAACGGTGCGCAGCCCAACGACCTGCTGGACGGTCGTGATGAAGCCATCCGTCAGCTATCCACCTTTATCGGCGTGACCGCCGTGCCGCAGGATGACAACACCATCAACCTGTTCGTTGGCTCCGGCCAGCCGTTGGTGGTGGGTAGCAACAGCAACAGCCTGCAAGTGGTGCCAGGTCAGGGCGATCCGACCCGAGCGGAGGTCGAGTTTGTCAGCGGCGGCGCGCGCCAGGGTGTCACGTCGCTGCTAACGGGGGGCGAGCTGGGCGGCTTGATTCGCTACCGCGCCGAGAGTCTTGATCCCACGCTCAACTCACTGGGACGTTTGGCGCTGGCAGTGACAGACCAAGTCAACACCCAGTTGGGGCAGGGGTTGGATCTAAAGGGGCAAGTAGGTACGGCGCTGTTTGGCGACTTCAATGACTCAGCCTTGGCGACCTTGCGCGCCCGCGCGTTCTCGACTAATACCAGTAATGTGCAGCCCGCACTGAACATCACCAATACCAGCGTGCTGACCACCAGCGACTATCGGTTGGAGTTCGACGGCACCAATTACCAAGCTCGCCGCCTCAGTGATGGTGAGTTAATGGTGGTCAGTCCCAATCCACCGGCCGCTTATCCCACGACCTTGAGCTTTACCGACCAGAGTGGGCGGGCTCAAGGGTTTGAGCTGACGTTGGATGCCGCGCCAAATTCAGGTGATAAATACCTGTTACAACCTACCCGGCGGGGCGCGACTAGCATCAGTACTACGCTGGATCAGCCCGATCAGTTGGCTTTCGCCGCGCCGGTGCGGGCCGAGGCTCAGTTGCAGAATCGTGGCAATGGTGTGATTACCCAGCCTGATCTGATCGCCGCCGGTACCAGCCCGATTGACGCCACGGCTATTTCCGCGGCTTTGCCGGTGACCTTGACGTTTAACGGCGCAGGTGCATTTGAAAGTCCGCCGGGAACTCCGGCGGCGGGCCTGGTCCGGGTTCCTGCTGGTGCATTCGTATCCGGGCAGCCCAATACCTACGAGCTGGATTTAGGCGGCGGCAACCGCGTGAGCTTTACCATAAGCGGTCGCCCGGAGAGTGGTGACAGCTTCAGTTTGGCGTTTAACCAGACAGGCGTCTCCGATAACCGCAACGCCCTAAAGCTGGCCGACCTGCAAAATAAACAAACCGTCGGTGTTGACCCGACTGTGACGGGTATCAGCACGGGCGTTAGCTTTACCGACGGTTATGGTGACATGGTCGAGCGAGTCGGCACCCTGACCGCCCAGGCGCGGCAAGACAGCGAAGCCACCGGAGCGATCCTCAAACAAGCCACCGATAACCGTGACTCGTTATCGGGCGTTAACCTCGACGAAGAGGCGGCCAACCTGATCAAGTTTGAGCAGTACTACAACGCGTCGGCGCAGGTCATTCAAGTTGCGCGCTCTTTGTTCGATACCTTGATCAATACATTCAGATAAAAGCGCGCCGCTATCAGGCGCGCGCAAATCAATTTTCTGACCTTTCGGCACAGGGTTAGTGGATGGGCGGCCAGCGGCGGCCAAACACCAGATTGCTACATGAGGCTCAAGCATGCGCATCTCCACCATTCAGGCATTTAACAACGGTGTGCAAGGCCTGCAGAAAAACTACGCCAATGCCATCCGCACGCAGGAGCAGATCAGCACCGGGAACCGCATTCTGACGCCCGCGGACGACCCGGTTGCCTCGGTGCGCCTGCTGCAATTGGAGCAGCAGCAAAACGTCCTGGGCCAATATAAAGAGAACCTGACGGCGGCTAAAAATAGCCTGGCCCAAGAAGAAGTGACCCTAAACTCGGTTAATACCGTGCTGCAGCGTGTGCGCGAGCTGGCGGTACAGGCCGGTAATGGCGCCTTGAGTCAGGCCGATAGAGAGTCCATCGCCGCTGAGCTGGGCGAGCGCGAAGATGAATTATTGGGGCTGATGAATACCCGCAACGCGCGGGGTGAATATTTGTTTGCAGGCTTTCAGGGGAAAACTCAGCCCTTCGTTCGCCAGGCTGATGGCACGTATAAGTACGAAGGCGACGAAGGCCAGCGCAAACTGCAAGTGGCCAGCTCACTTACCGTGCCGATTAGTGATAACGGCAAGAAGACCTTTGAAAACGTGATTAACGCAGGGCGTGTGCAGGCCACTGTTACGGCTGCGCCGGGTTCGACATTGCATGTGTCGGCTCCGCTGGTGCAAGACGAAGTCGCTTTTTCCGGTGTTACCCCGTTTCCGGATAATGGCGTTGAAGTGGTGTTCGATGTGGCGCCTAACCAGAACAACTATGCGGTCTACGGGTTGCCCAGAACGGTTGGTGATACACCCTTGCCCGACGGCAGTGGCACCCTCGATGCGAACCCGGACAAAGCTGATACCTTGGTCTTTCGCGGGGTAACGCTGCAGTTTTCAGGCGTGCCCGCGGGCGGGGAAACTGTTCAGCTCACGGTCGACGCCACTCAGCAAAAGCAAGGCATCCTCGACACCATTGCTCAGCTAAAGACCAGCTTACAGGGCCCTGCCAGTGGCTTTCAGGTTGGTGATGCAGTAGCCGTTGCGCTTACTAATCTCGACAATGGGATGACCACAGTCGACAGTGTGCGCGGAGAAATTGGCGCCCGCTTGAACGTAATCGAAACTACCCAGACGGATAACGAAGACGTCGGTCTGGTCAATAAATCGGTACAGGCTGAGCTGCGTGAGCTGGATTACGCAGAAGCCTTGTCGAGGCTGGCCTTTCAAACAGTAATTCTCGAAGCCGCGCAGCAAAGCTACGTGAAAGTCAGTGGCCTTAACCTGTTTAACAAGCTCTAGCGCGCGGCTGGGTAAAGTAGGGTGGGTTAGCCGCGCAGCGGCTTAACCCACCGCGTTATCTTGTGGGTTACGTGGCGCACCGTCACCGTGGTTATTTGTAGGCACGCTGCCTGGCGCCGCTAACCCAGCCTACAAAGACCAAGACTCACGACGGTTCCTTGGCAGCTCCTTGGGTTTACGCTGATCAAACGCTGCAACAAGCTGTTTTTAAACGCCAAGAATACTGCAAGCTTTTTTTCACAAAAAAACCTAAAGCTCCCGCAGCAAGCGCCGATACAAAGTACGAATGCGAACTTTATGGGTGCCTGGGCACTGCCCACCCAAGGTCGCACGCTCAGGCAAACACGCTAGTCCTTGGAGGACACCATCATGGCTCTTACCGTCAATACCAACATTGCGTCACTCAACACTCAGCGCAACCTCAGTTCTTCTTCCAATGCGCTGAATACCTCCTTGCAGCGCCTATCCACTGGCTCGCGTATCAACAGTGCCAAGGACGACGCCGCCGGCCTGCAAATTTCCAACCGCCTGACCAGCCAGATCAATGGCCTGGGTGTGGCGGTAAAGAACGCCAATGACGGCATCTCGCTGGCGCAAACTGCTGAAGGTGCATTGCAGCAATCCACCAACATTCTGCAGCGTATGCGTGACCTCTCCTTGCAGTCGGCTAACGGCAGCAACAGCGGCACTGATCGTGCATCTTTGCAGAAAGAAGTTGCCCAGCTCCAGTCTGAGCTGAGCCGAATCGCCGATACCACTACCTTCGGTGGCCGTAAATTGCTTGACGGGACATATGGTACTAGTGCATTTCAGGTGGGCTCTAATGCCAATGAAACGATCAACGTGACGTTGAAATCGGCTTCAGCTAGCGCACTGGGTACCAACTTTAATGACTTTACCGGTGCGGCTGCTGGCGACGTTGGTACTGCTTCTGCTGCAAATGCTGTAGCGGCATCAGTACTCGGTATTACCGGGCCCCAGGGCGCTAATGCGGCGCCAATTAACATTGCTGCAGGCTCATCTGCAAAAGCTATTGCCCAGGCTGTCAATGCTGAGCAAGGTAATACCGGTGTGTCTGCAGATGCTCGTACCGGTATTGAGTTGTCCGGGCTTGCTACGCCGGCTACTTATAGCTTTACCTTGAAAGGATCTAATGCCACAGCGGTGGCAATCACGGCTACCTCGACGTCAGCTAATGACTTTGCAGATTTTGCGGAAAAGATTAACGCTGTGAGCGGTAGCACCGGGATTGTGGCAACTGCAGACGCTTCCGGTAAGCTCCAATTGATCAGTGAGGCGGGTGATGACATTACCATCGCTGGTTTCACTGGCAACGCTGCAGGTGCTCAGGCTGTAAGTGTTAAAGCGCTTGACTATGAGGGAGTAGCTACAGCGGCAGCGGCCTTCGTGGTAACTGAAGCTGGTGCAGATGCTGTAACGGGTGTTGGCGTTGTCAGGGCCAACAGCTCTGGTGTTTTCTCCGTGACTTCAGACACTGCTGATATTACGGGTGCTATCGGAGTTGAGACCTCGACTCTTAAAGCTGTTGATAAAGTCAATATCAGTAGTCAGAGCGGTGCTCAATCTGCAATCGCGGTAATTGACGCAGCCTTGGCTAATATTGACAGTCAGCGTGCGGACCTGGGTGCTGTGCAAAACCGCTTTGATAACACCATTGCCAACTTGCAGAACATTGGTGAGAACGTCTCGGCTGCCCGTGGCCGTATTCAAGATACTGACTTTGCTGCGGAAACCGCGAATCTGAGCAAAAACCAGATTCTGCAGCAGGCCGGTACGGCGATTCTGGCTCAGGCTAACCAGTTGCCGCAGGCGGTGCTTAGCCTCCTGCGTTAAGCCGTACAGCCAGTTGGTTTTAACCTCGGGGGGTAGTGCTAGGCGCTACTCCCCGCTTTGCCATTTGAGGTGAGGTCATGGATATCAATGCAATCAATGGGTTAGCGCAGCTTAATGCAGCCTCTCGGTCAGTTAGTCCCGGAGGTGCTTCTCCCGTAGTAAATACGGAGAAGTCAGTGGTGGCTAAGTCTGAAGAGCCCGCGTTCATCAGTCTGACCGCAGAGCAAGCGCGCCAACCCGTCGAGGAGGCCATCTCCAGCATCAAACAGTTCGCCCAGAGCATTCAGCGCAACCTAAACTTTGCCCTGGATGATTCCAGCGGGCGGGTGGTGGTCAGGGTCACTGATGCGATGTCTGGCGATGTGATTCGGCAGATTCCCTCCGAAGACGCCTTGCGGTTGGCGGAAAGCCTGGAAGAAGCGCGAAGCTTATTATTCAAGGCAGAAGCATAAAGCGGTACGCTTCTTGATTAGCTCTGGTTTAACGAGAGCAAACGTCAATTTAACGGCGAGGTGGTTAGCATGGCAGTCATAACAGGTATTGGATCGGGCATCGACATCAACAGTATTGTGGGTGCCCTGGTCAATGCAGAAAAAGCCCCCAAAGAGGCGCAGCTTGCGCGTCTGGAAAAAGCCTCTACCACCAAGTTTTCTGCATTAGGCACGCTGAAAGGCGCATTGAGCGAATTCCAGACGGCGATGAAGGACCTCAACAGTTTGTCGCTGTTTGAGAAGCGTACGGCCACTTCGTCAAATACCACGGCGGTCAGCGCTTCGGCCGAGAAAACGGCTCTGGCAGGCACTTATCAGGTAGCAGTTAAGCAACTGGCGACCAGCAGTCGGGTGGCTACGGGTGCTATTTCGAGCACTTACACTGCACCTTCGGCCGGTCAGCTAACCGTCAAACTCGGCGCTGCCGATACGGCCGGCGTAAAAGTCGACATTGCTGCTGGCGATACGCTTGAGCAGATTCGCGACAAACTCAATACCACGCTCAAAGACAAGGGCATCAGCGCCAATATAGTTAACAACCCGGCCGATGGCACCTCGCGCTTGGTACTCAATGCCAAAGACACCGGTGCAGGGAAAGACATTGTGGTAACCGCCGATGCTGGGCTAGAAGCGTTGGCAGTGGATGGCGCCGTTCAGGCTGGCGTGAGTTCGGCTGGTTACTTAGGTGATCCAGCACAAAGCGCGATATTCAGTATTGATGGCTTGGAGCAAACCAGCGCCACTAATAGCCTTAAAGATGTAATACCTGGCGTCACGTTCAACTTACTGAACAAGACTGAGACGGATAAACCGCTCACTCTGACCGTGGGTCAGGACAAGGCTGGTGTTACCGCCAGCATCAAGAAGTTTGTCGATGCCTATAACAAGCTGATCAAAACCAGCAGCGAGTTAACCAACGTGACCCAGGTTGGCGAAGGCAAACCGCCTGTAGTAGGCGGCTTGGTCGGTGATGCGACTGTGCGCACCTTGCTTTCTGGCGTGCGCAATGAGTTGGTTAATCCGGCCGGGCAAGAAGGTGTTCGTGTACTGGCTGATTTGGGTATCACCACGCAAAAAGACGGGACACTGAAGATCGATGATGCCAAGTTGGGCACGGCGATTACCGATAACTTTGACGCGCTGGGTAGCTTTTTTACCGGTGATAACGGCTTGATGAGCCGGGTTGATAGGCGCATTGACGGCTATATCCAGACCGGCGGTGTACTAGAGCAGCGTATGAAAGGCATTCAGACTACCCTTACTGATATCGACAAGCAGAAGGAAACGCTGACTCGTCGCGTTGGCCAGCTGCAAACCCGACTGTTCGCACAATTCAATGCCATGGATGCGTTAGTAGGCAATTTAAATGCGACCAGCGACCGCCTGGGCCAAGCCCTCGGCAGTTTGCCGGGTGTGGTTAAACAGAGTAATTAAGCCATGAATAACCCGATTGATACCTATAAAAGCGTTAAAACAAACCAAGATGTAACGCCCTATCAGGCAGTGCAGTTATTGCTTGATGGCGCGCTGGATCGTATTTCTCTCGCTCTACATGCGCAGCGAGAAAACAATCCAGATGTACGTGGTGAGGCCGTAGGCACGACGCTGTCAATCATTGGTATTTTGCAGGCCAGCCTGGATAAAACGTTAGGCGGCGAACTGGCTGAGAATTTAGATAGCCTGTACGACTACATGACCCGGCGTTTAGCGGGTGTAGCGTTGGATAAAACCCCGCGTCGGCTTGAAGAAGTGCAAGCGCTACTTGAGCAAATTCGTAATGCGTGGGTGGCGATTGGCCCGGAAGTTGAGCCAGCGACTAGCTGATTATTTTGTCTTATTTCTTTAGGTTAAGGCTCAAGCTGGTGGGTTAGCCGCCGATAACTGAAGTATTCCCGGAACACACTGGAGTACATTCAGCATGAACGCGATGGTAGCCATGCGGCAGTATCAATCTGTTAATACTCAGGCCCAGGCTGTTGATGCCTCACCTCACCGTTTGATTCAAATGTTGATGGAAGGCGGCCTTACCCGCATCGCCCAAGCCACCGGTGCGATGGAACGTCAGCAAACCGCGTTGAAGGGTGACCTTATCGGCAAAGCGATTGGTATAGTTGGCGGCCTTCGTGACGGCCTGGATTTGGCGCAAGGTGGTGAGTTGGCCGACAATCTGGATAACCTTTACCAATACATGATTACCCGCCTGCTACAGGCGAATGCACAGAATGATGTGACTGCCCTTGAAGAAGTTGCCAATTTGCTGCGTGATGTGAAAACTGGCTGGGATGCCATCGGTCAGTGATCCAGTTTGATGCTTAAAGGAATGTACCCATGACTTCGACAGTCCAGCGTCTAGAAAAAACCGGCAGTGCACTGCGCAGTGCCTTGGCCAATCAAGACTGGGCCGCCATTGGCGAGTTGGATTTGCAGTGTCGCCAGGCAGTTGACGAGGCCATGGTTGAGTCTGTCAGCGATGAAGAGACCCTACGCTCGCGCATGCAGGAGTTGCTGGATCTTTATCGTGAGCTGGTCAGCGTCTGTCAGGCCGAGCAACAGCGTCTTGCTCATGAGCTTGTACAACTGAATCAGTCGCAACAAGGCGCCAAGGTTTACCAACTGTTTGGTTGATCGGCGTTTTCGGTCGGTGCTGCCTGGTATCGACCCTCCGGCATTTGTCTACGTTCTGCCCCTGTATTTCCCCTTCTTTGTTAAACAGTTGCTTAGTCTGCTCGGCGGACACAATAAAAAGCACGCCATTAAATTGACTATTAACAAAAAATTGACTTAACTACTGGCCAATTGCCGGCGCTGGGTTGAGCGATGTTTGGGCGGCGGGCGCGTTTTTCACTCCAGGATCAGTAAATAAATTATGTGGCGTGAAACCAAAATTCTCCTGATTGACGATAACAGCGAGCGCCGTCGCGACTTGACGGTGATCTTGAATTTTCTCGGTGAAGATCATCTGGCGTGTGACAGTCAAAACTGGCGTCAATGCGTCGCGGAATTGGGGTCTAGTCGTGAAGTACTTAGCGTCTTGCTTGGTGAAGTGAAAGCCAAAGGTGGCGTGCTAGAGATGCTGAAACAGCTTGCCGTCTGGGATGAGTTCCTGCCGACGCTGCTGATTAACGATCAGGTCGCTGCCGAGTGGCCAGAAGAGCAGCGCCGCTGTGTACTGGCGACGCTGGAAATGCCGATGAGCTACAACAAGTTGCTCGACTCGTTGCACCGCGCCCAGGTTTATCGCGAAATGTACGACCAGGCCCGTGAGCGTGGTCGTCAGCGCGAGACCAATCTGTTCCGCAGTCTGGTCGGCACCAGTCGGGCCATTCAGCAGGTGCGGCAGATGATGCAGCAGGTGGCTGATACTGAGGCCAGCGTGCTGATCCTTGGTGAGTCGGGCACGGGTAAGGAAGTGGTCGCGCGTAATCTGCATTACCACTCCAAGCGTCGTGAAGCGCCTTTTGTTCCAGTCAATTGCGGTGCAATCCCTGCCGAGTTGCTAGAGAGTGAATTGTTCGGTCACGAGAAGGGTGCTTTTACCGGTGCGATTACTAGCCGGGCAGGGCGCTTTGAACTGGCCAATGGCGGCACTCTGTTTCTCGATGAAATTGGTGACATGCCGCTCCCCATGCAGGTAAAGCTGTTGCGCGTGTTGCAGGAGCGCACCTTCGAGCGGGTGGGTAGCAACAAGACCCAGAGCGCCGATGTGCGGATCATTGCGGCCACGCATAAGAACCTCGAGAAAATGATCGAGGACGGCAGCTTCCGTGAGGACCTGTATTACCGCCTCAACGTCTTCCCGATCGAGATGGCCCCGCTGCGTGAGCGTATCGAGGACATCCCACTGCTGATGAATGAGCTGATCTCGCGGATGGAGTTCGAGAAGCGCGGTTCCATCCGCTTTAACTCGGCGGCGATTATGTCGCTGTGCCGGCATGACTGGGCGGGTAACGTGCGCGAGCTGGCCAACCTGGTCGAACGCATGGCGATCATGCATCCCTATGGCGTGATTGGCGTGGGCGAGCTGCCGAAGAAATTTCGCCATGTCGACGATGAAGACGAGAACATGGTGGCCAGCTTGCGTGATGAGCTGGATGAGCGCGCGACTATCCTGGCCGGTCTGCCGGGTGTGGATTCGATGGCCATGCTGCCGCCGGAAGGCCTGGATCTGAAGGATTACCTGGGCAACCTTGAGCAGGGCTTGATTCAGCAGGCGCTCGATGATGCCAGTGGTGTGGTGGCGCGTGCTGCCGAGCGTTTGCGCATTCGCCGTACCACCCTGGTCGAGAAAATGCGTAAGTACGGCATGAGCCGGCGTGATGACGAAGGGCTGGATGACTGACCTTTCTGTGTCAGGCAATCGTCAGTGACTTGGCGCTTGCCCCTCCAATAAAGCCGAAGGTTTGACGAAACCTTCGGCTTTGTTTTTTATGGCATTGATTTAAAAGGATATTTTTTTCAGGCACGGGTATTGCTATCTCTCTTGCAACTGACTGTCTTATGACGGCTCGCTGCGCGAGAGAGAACCATGAACGCCAACGCCCAACGCCCTGAAGAATCCGAAGCGCCCGCTCCCGCGGAGCAGGCCAGCCGTGCCGGGCTTGAACAGGCCTTTGCCTTGTTCAACCAGATGTCGACCCAGCTCAGCACCTCTTACAGCATGCTGGAAGCGCGGGTGACTGAGCTCAAGGGCCAGCTGGCGCTGGTCAGTGCTCAGCGTATGCAGGAGCTGGCCGAGAAAGAGCGCTTGGCTCACCGTCTGCAGAGCCTGCTGGATCTGCTGCCTGGCGGGGTGATTGTGATCGACGGTCAGGGCGTGGTGCGCGAAGCCAATCCGGTGGCGCGTAATCTGCTCGGCCAACCATTGGTGGGTATGCTCTGGCGCCAGGTGATCGCGCGCAACTTTGCCCCGCGTGAAGATGACGGCCATGAAATCTCCCTGAAGGATGGCCGGCGTTTGTCGATTGCCACCCGCTCACTGCATGCCGAGCCTGGCCAGTTGGTGCTGCTGACCGACCTGACAGAAACCCGGCGCTTGCAGGATCAGCTGTCTCGCCACGAGCGTCTGTCTGCCCTTGGCCGCATGGTTGCCTCTCTGGCGCATCAGATTCGTACGCCACTCTCTGCCGCATTGCTCTATGCCAGTCATCTGACTGAACAGGTACTGCCGGTTGAGCAGCAGCAGCGTTTTGCTGGCCGCCTGAAAGAGCGTCTGCACGAGCTGGAACATCAGGTGCGTGACATGCTGATCTTTGCCCGTGGCGAGCTGCCGTTGCCGGATCGCTTGGCACCCAAGGCACTGTTCGCGGCTCTGCGCAGCGCCGCCGAACCCCACGTGCTGGATATGCAGGTACGTTGGCAATGCGACAGCCGCGCGGGGGAGCTGCTGTGCAACCGCGACACTCTGGTTGGCACGGTGCTCAATTTGATCGAAAACGCGATTCAGGCCGGCGGTCGTGAGGCGCGCTTGAAGATTCATCTGTATCAGCGCGGCGAAACGCTACGCCTGTGCATCAGCGACAACGGCCCTGGCATCGACAGCGCGACGCTGGCGCGGCTTGGCGAACCCTTCTTTACCACCAAAACCACCGGCACCGGGCTTGGCCTGGCCGTGGTCAAGGCAGTGGCGCGTGCCCATCAAGGCGATGTGCAGCTGCGTTCGCGGCCGGGGCGTGGCACCTGCGCCATTCTCACCCTACCGCTGCTTGGTGCTACGCACCCTTTGATTCAGGAGTAACCATCCATGGCGAGCAAAATTCTACTGGTCGAAGATGACCGCGCCCTGCGCGAAGCCCTGGCCGATACCCTGGCGCTGGGTGGGCATGATTACCGCGCGGTGGATTGCGCCGAAGCGGCGCTGCTGGCAATCGCCGAAGAACCTTTCGGCCTGGTGGTCAGCGACGTAAACATGCCCGGCATGGATGGCCACCAGTTGCTCGCGCAGATTCGTCAGCGTCAGCCGCAACTTCCGGTGCTGCTGATGACTGCGTTTGGCGCGGTGGAGCGGGCGGTGGATGCCATGCGCCAGGGCGCAGCGGATTATCTGGTCAAACCCTTTGAGCCAAAGGCGTTACTGACGCTGGTGGATCGGCATGCACTGGGGCGTATTTCTGTCAGCGAGCAGGATGGTCCCGTTGCCGAAGAACCGGCCAGCGTGCAACTGCTGGCGTTGGCCACGCGGGTGGCGCAAAGCGATTCCACGGTGTTGATCACGGGCGAGTCCGGTACGGGTAAAGAAGTGTTGGCGCGTTTTATCCACCAGCAATCGCCACGCGGCAGCAAACCCTTTATCGCCATTAACTGCGCGGCGATTCCGGACAACATGCTCGAAGCCACGCTGTTCGGCCATGAAAAAGGCGCGTTCACCGGAGCAATTGCCAGCGCACCGGGCAAGTTCGAGCTGGCTGAAGGCGGCACCATTCTGCTCGACGAGATTTCCGAGATGCCACTGGGTCTGCAGGCCAAGCTGCTGCGCGTGCTGCAAGAGCGCGAGGTAGAGAGGGTGGGTGCACGCAAGCCGATTACCTTGGATATCCGCGTGCTGGCCACCAGTAACCGTGACCTGGCCGCAGAAGTGGCGGCGGGGCGTTTCCGGGAAGATCTCTACTATCGCCTGTCGGTGTTCCCACTGGCATGGCAACCGCTACGTGAGCGCCCTGCGGACATCGTGCCGCTGGCTGAGCGCTTGCTGGCCAAGTACGTGAAGAAAATGAACCACGCGCCGATTCGGCTTACCCCGCAGGCGCAGATGAGCCTGATGAGCCATAGCTGGCCGGGCAATGTGCGCGAGCTGGATAACGCGATTCAGCGCGCATTGATCCTGCAGCAGGGCGGGCTGATTCAGCCACAGGATCTTTGCCTGTTGGCACCTATTGGTTCGGCCGTTACGCCGCCCGCGCAACCGCTGTTGTCGGTGGTGGTCAATAGCGCACCTGCGCAGCAGGACGCCTCGCCGGCTGAAGCTGGTGCATTGGGCGATGATCTGCGTCGGCATGAATTTCAGATGATCATCGATACCTTGCGTGCCGAGCGTGGTCGTCGCAAGGAAGCCGCTGAGCGCCTGGGCATCAGCCCGCGTACCTTGCGCTACAAGCTGGCGCAGATGCGTGATGCCGGGATGGATGTGGAAGGTTATCTGTTTGCCAGCTGAGCCGCTGTTGGCTGGGCTCTAAACGCTGTACTTGAATCGGGGTAGGCCGTAGTCGGACTACCCCGTTTGCTTTAGAACATTAGTCTTTCCACGGTTCCGGTGCGCCCAGTAGGCGGCCCATGGCGCCATATAGCCCCAACTCCTTGAGCACTGCCAGCTCGCCCTCGGTTTCCACCATTTCGGCAATCAACGGCAGGTCAATGCTGTTGGTGGCGCGGAACACCGCCTCGATAAACATACGTTTGTCGCTTTCCTGATCGATAGCGCGGATATAGGTGCCGTCGAGTTTCAGGTAGGCCAGGCCAAGGTGGGTAAGGTTACCGATCAGGCTGAAACGCCCGCCGAAGTGCTGCAGGCCAAGGCTGAAGCCGGTTTCGCGTACGCTCTGGCTGAGCGCTTCCAGTTCGGCTGCCGGCGGCAGGTGGCGCTCGTCCACCTCAAGTGTCAGCAGGCGGGCCTGCTGCGGGTGCTGCCTGAGGATGTCGAACATGCGCTTAAGGGTTTCTGTATCGCGCAGGGTCGCTGCCGACAGGCTCAGGGCCAGCGGCGCTGCATGCAGACTGAGATGTGCCAGGCTGTGTTCGAGCATGGCCAGGTCAAAGCGTGCGGTCCAACCCAGGCGTTCGATCCAGGGTAGGAAGCGGCCGGCGGCAATGGCTTCACCTTGCGGGTCAAGTAGACGCGCCAGCACCTTATGGTGCAGCAGCTGATTACGGTCGGCACATTGCGTGACCGGCTGGAAATACAGCTGTAGCTTGCGCTTGTTCAGTGCGTCGTCGATCCAGGTGCGCCAGTCGTGCAATCCCTGCGTCGGTTGCGCGTTGTAGTCGTCCAGGCGAACCCAATAGCGGCTCGGGTCGTTCTGCGCTTGCGCCAGGGCCTGGTCAGCGCGGCCGATGACTTGGCTGGGCTCTTCACCCGGGCGGAAGGCGGCAATGCCCATATGCGCCACAGGCGTGCAGTCGCTGGCGCCAGTCTGGCGCAGGCTTTCCAGGCCTGTATACAGCTCGCCGGCGAGCAGGTCGGCTTCTTCGCTGCCAATGCCAGGGGCCAGCAGGCTGAACTCTCCACCCCGGCTGCGTGAGGCCAGCCAGTCTGAGCGGTTGGTCTGGTTAAGCAGGCGCTTGAGCAGCTCGCCGATGGCGGCAATCAGAGCGTCGGTCTGCTGGCCGCCGAGGCGCTGGTTAAGCCCGCCGAGGTCGTTGACCCGCAACAGCAGCAGATAGCCTTCGGCATTCTGCTCACTGACCACTAACTGGTGGGCCAGGCGGATATCGAACAAGCGGCGGTTGGCCAGGCCGGTGATGCTGTCCTGGTAGGCCTCTTCACGCAGTTTCTCGCTGCGTGCGGCTTCTTCGGCGAACAAGGTTTTCAGCTTTTCCACCATCTGGTTCATGGCGGTGACGACGCGTTTAAGTTCTGGGGTGCGCGGTACCTTGGGCAGGGTGAGGAACTCACGGCGGGTGATGGCCTGGGCCTGCTGCACCATGTTGTCCAGCGGGCGCAGTTGGGTGCGCAGCAGCCAGCCGCCGAGTACGGCGCTGACCAGACCACAGAGCAGCAGCCAGATCAGGCTGCCGATGGCGCTGTCCCAGAGTTTGGCCAGGGCGAATTGCGGGTGGCTGAGCACCTCGACCCGTGCGGCCTGTTCCCAGCCGCGCATGATCAGCGCATCGCCGCCCTGGGGCTGCAGGTCCACCAGCTCGCTGAACCAGGTTGGGACGGTTTCTGCGCTGGCATCGTCGCTGCGCCGTTCGACTATCACCTCATCATCAGGGATGCGCACCACGCGGATGCTGGTGAAGTAGCCGCTGTCGAAGATCGAGCTGACCATCAGCTCGATCATCGCCGGGTCATCCACGTGCGGGGTCATCGACAGGCCCAGCGCGGTTGCGGCGTCCTGGGCGTGGGAGCGCAGCTGGCTGAGCAATTGCTCACGCGAGCTTTCCACCCCGGCGATAAAACTGCCGGTAAAGGCCACTACCAGGAACAGGCAGATGGCGAGAAATAGCTGCTTGAGTAGAGACATAGGTTCCTCCTAGCCTTCGCCGATGGCGAAGCCCTCCGTACGCATTTTTCTCAAGATGTCCTGCCAGCGCGAGAGCTTCTTGGAGTCGCTCTTTCTGCTGGTGGAACCCGGGAGATAGAGGCCTTCGGCGTTGAATGCATAGACCGGTAGCAGGTCTTTACGTTGCGAGGCGGGTTTTATTTCATTGATCAGGTTGTCCAGCACCAGTGGTTCGGCACCGGGACTGGCGTAGTAGGTCAGGACCATATGCGCCTGATTGTAATTGAGCGCCTTTACATAAGTGATGCGCAGTTTGTCGCTGGGGATGCCGAGGCGGCGCAGGGTGAAATATTTGGCGATGGAGTAGTCTTCGCAGTCACCTTCGCCCTTGACCAGCATCTCGATGGGCGTGGCCCAGTAATCGTTCTGTTTCCACAGACGGATATCGTCGGTAAAGCGGATCTGCCGATTGAAGAAGCGGTTGACCTCGGTGAGCTTGTCTCTTTCGCTGCTGCTGCTACTGGCCTTAATTTGCGCTTCCCAGGCCTGGATGCGCTGCTTGGCTGCGCCGAGTTTGCCGTAGCGGCTTTCGGCATTTTGTAGGATCACGCCGAAGTCCCAGTTGGCAAGGGCGCTGGCTAAGCCGATCAGCAGGATGCAGCCGCCTAGCAACGCTCGGTTGAGGCGCTTGAACCATCCATGAGTAAGCTGACGGGGTGGCATGTACCGCGCCTCGGCCGGGGATTGGAAAAGTCTAGGTGGTACTGCTGATTTTTGCCGCGCTGACTATACCGAATGTCGGTTGGCTTGAGCGCGACAAGAGGTTGCTTGCAGTTTTGTGCTGGTCGCTAGGGGCGCGTAACAACCATCAGGGTTTGCTCAGGGTTTTCTGTTTAAGGATGTACAAGCTGACCAAGACCGCGCTGGTCAGCATAAAAGCACGGGCCCAGAACAACGGCACCAGGTAGCACGACAGGCCGATGCTCAGCCACATCAGGCCTATGGCGTAGACCTTACCTTTTAGTGGAATGCCCTGACCCTCGAGGTAATCAACGATCCACGGGCCAAGCTGGCGGTGATTGACCAGCCACAGGTAGAAGCGCTTCGAGCTGCGCATAAAGCACGCAGCCGCCAGCAGCAGAAAAGGCGTGGTGGGCAGTACTGGGAGGAAGATGCCGATAACACCCAGTGCCACGCTCAGCCAGCCGATGGCCAGCAGAACGTAGCGAATAACGGGGTTGCGCTGCTCTTGAACAGGCGGCACCGGAATCTCACGCGCCATGGCGCGTGCTTAGTGGTGGCGAGGCTTCAGAAGAGCCGGCTTTTCTTCCGGCGCATGGCAAAGCAGGAACAGTGCGGTCAGCAGCTCAGGGATCTGCTCGACCATGCTGTCGACCAGGTCGCGGTCACGGGCGATCTCGGCGAATTCAGGTTGCTCGTCGAACAGGCCGGAACCGACCATGATCGGCAGCAGCAGCTCGCTGACTTCATCTTCGGCGTCGTCGAACCATACCGCTTCACGCAGGAAAACCCCTTCCATAAAGCCGATGCACCAGCCGCGCAGGTCGGAATCGTCTGGTTCTTCGCCCAGGTCGAGGTCGCACGGTACGTCGGGCTCATCGTCGCTGGCCAGTTGGCGGGCGATATGGCTTTGCAGCTGAATCAGGGTCGCTTCGATCTCTTCACGCTCGGCATCACTGCGGTAATGCGGCGCCTCGGAGAACAGCGCGTCAATCCACTCGCGCTCAGGGACCGGCTCTGGGCAGATCGACAACGCGGTCAGGTAGCCGTGGGCGGCGATGTAGTCCAGTGCCTCTTCATGCAGCTCATCGGCATCGAGGAAGGCTTGCAGGCGGGAGAGTTGCTCGGCGAAGGACATCGGGGGCTACCTTGAAGGAGTAAACGAGGCTGAATTCTAGTCTAGAGCGGCCAGTGCAGCCATAGCCGCGGCCATGGCGGGTGAAAATCGGATCAAACGCCAGCATGCCTGCGCGTGCCCAAGCGGCACTTGCGTATAATGCGCGGCTTGTTTCGGAGACCCTTCATGCTCGAACACGCGCAACGCATCCTCAAAGACGTCTTTGGCTACGACAGTTTTCGTGGCCGTCAGGGTGCCATTATCGAGCGCGTGGCCAGCGGTGGTGATGCCCTGGTACTGATGCCCACCGGTGGCGGCAAGTCACTGTGCTTCCAGGTGCCGGCTCTGTTGCGCGATGGCCTGGCAGTGGTGGTGTCGCCGCTGATTGCGTTGATGGATGATCAGGTCGCCACCCTTGATGAGCTGGGCGTGGCCGCGGTGGCGCTGAACTCGACCTTGAGCGCCGATGAGCAGCGCGAGATCGCCGAGCGAATCAAACGCGGCGAAATCAAGATGCTTTACCTGGCTCCCGAGCGGCTGGTGCAGCCGCGCATGCTGAGCTTTCTGCAGAACCTCGACATTGCCCTATTCGCCATCGACGAGGCGCATTGCGTGTCGCAGTGGGGGCATGATTTCCGCCCCGAATACCTGCAGCTGGGCCAGTTGGCCGAGCTGTTCCCCAATGTGCCGCGTATTGCTTTGACTGCCACGGCCGACATGCGCACCCGTGAGGAAATCGTTCAGCGCCTGCACCTGCAGAATGCCGAGCGTTTCCTGTCGAGCTTCGACCGGCCGAACATCTTCTACCGCATCGTGCCCAAGGAGCAGCCACGCAAGCAGCTGCTGAGCTTTTTGACTGCGCGCAAGGGCGATGCTGGCATCGTGTATTGCCTGTCGCGCAAGAAGGTCGAGGAAGTGGCCACGTTCCTCTCTGAGCAAGGCTTCCCCGCGTTGCCTTATCACGCCGGCCTGGCCAACGAGTTGCGCGCCTATCACCAGAAGCGCTTTCTCAATGAGGAAGGGCTGATCATGGTGGCGACCATCGCCTTCGGCATGGGCATCGATAAACCCAACGTGCGCTTTGTCGCCCACCTTGATCTGCCGAAATCCCTGGAAGCTTATTATCAGGAAACCGGTCGCGCCGGCCGTGATGGCCTGCCCGCAGATGCCTGGATGGCTTACGGCCTGCAGGATGTGATCTTCCTCAAGCAGATGCTTAACAACTCCGAAGGCGACGAGCGGCATAAGCGCGTCGAGCAGCACAAGCTCGATGCCATGCTCGCCCTGTGTGAGGAAACCCGCTGCCGGCGCCAGGCGCTGCTGGCTTATTTCGACGAAGACATGCCGCAGCCCTGCGGTCATTGCGATAACTGCATCGACGGTGTGCAGACCTGGGATGCCACCGAGCCGGCGCGTCAGGCGCTGTCGGCAATCTACCGCACCGGTCAGCGTTATGGCGTGGGTCATCTGGTTGATGTGTTGCTCGGGCGCGATAACGAGAAAATTCGTACCGTGGGTCATCAGCATTTGGCCGTGTTTGGTATTGGTAAGGCGCTGGCAGAGGGTGAGTGGCGTTCGCTGTTTCGTCAGTTGGTGGCGCGCGGTTTGGCGGATGTTGATTTGGACGGTTTTGGTGGGCTGCGCCTTTCTGACAGTTGCCGGCCTTTGCTCAAGGGAGAGGTCAGCCTGCAGCTACGCCGTGATCTGAAACCCCAGCAAAGCGCCAAGGCCTCCAGCAGTGCGGCTAGCCAGCTGGTGCGTGGTGAGGAACGCGGCCAGTGGGAAGCGCTGCGCGCCTTGCGGCGCAAACTGGCGGAAGAGCATGGCGTGCCGCCGTATGTGATCTTCCCGGATGCCACCTTGCTGGAGATGCTGCGTAGCCAGCCCAGCACCCTGGCTGAAATGGCGCGGGTCAGTGGCGTCGGTGCGCGCAAGCTGGAACGCTATGGTGAGGCCTTCCTGGCGGTGCTCGGTGCGGATGATGAAGCACCGCGTGCAGTGGTTGATTTACGGCATGAGCTGGTCAGCCTGGCCCGTGCCGGCATGACACCCGCGCAGATTGCCAGCCAGCTGAGTTGCAGCGAGAAGAATGTTTACGGTCTGCTGGCCGAAGCCATTGGTCGGCAGCAGCTGTCCTTGGAACAGGCGCTGGATGTACCTGAGGGATTGCTCGGCGAAATTCAGGATGCCTTCCTCGATGGCGAAGGTGAGTTGCCACCGGTAGCGGCGATCAGTGAGCAGTTTGCCGGGCGGGTTGAGCTTGGCATCCTGCACTGCGTACGTGCTGCCTTGCAGGCTGAATTCGAGGCCTGACAAGCCTCGCGTAGCAGTTATCCCTGCGGATGGTTCGGCTTGTGGCACCCGGTATGAGCGGCTAAGGTGGTTTCAGCCACTCCGCTGCAGAGGTTCCGGTGCCGCTTTCCCATGCCTGGCTAGACGATGTTCGCCCCAGCCCCTATGCCGATCAGCTCGCCTTGGGCTTTCGACTGCTGCGTTTCTCTCGGCCGCTGGAGCAGGAGTACCGCAACTATGTGCGTGACGACACCTTCGAACTCAAGCGCATTGCCCTGGTTGTGGGCATTCTGGTGTGGCTGGCGTTTGCCGCGTTCGATTTCGTCCTGATTCGGGCGCCCGAGGTGTGGTGGATGCTGGCCATCCGTCTCGCCGTCTTACTGTTGCTGTGCCTGTTTGGTGTATTGCTGATTCAGCGCAAGCATGTTCATTTGCTGCAACCGCTTAGCTGGGTCAGCCTGCTTGCACTTGGCGCGGCAGCATCGTTGGTGGTGGGCATTGCCCATCGAGTGGACTCCAGTTACCCCTATGAAGGGTTGCTGTTGGTCTGTATGGCCGCCTACTTTCTGGCTGGGTTACGCCTGATCGAGGCGTTGTGCTGCTCTTTGCTGGTGCTGTTGGTATACGTCTGTGTCGAGCTACTGGTCGCCGATTTACCCATGCCTCGGTTGATCAATAACACCCTGTTTTTACTGTTTGGCAACTTGATGGGCGCGGTAGGGTGTTACTTGCTGGAGTTCAAGTCGCGCGAGCATTTTTTGATCAGCCGGTTGATGCGCGTACTGGCCGATCACGACAGCCTGACCGGCTTGCACAACCGCCGCAGTTTCAACCGCCAGTTCGAGCGCCTCTGGCGTCAGGCGCAGCGCGAACAGCGCAGCCTGGCGCTGTTGCTCTGCGATGTTGATCACTTCAAAGCCTACAACGACCACTACGGTCACCAAGCCGGCGACAACGTGTTGCAGCGCATAGGCAGCCTGCTGCAGGACGCGGCACGGCGTCCACTGGACATTGCTGTGCGTCTGGGCGGTGAGGAGTTTGCCGTGTTGCTTTACGACATCGGTGAAGCCGAAGCGCGGCATCACGCCGAAGCCCTGCGTCAGACTCTGCAGACCTTGAACATCCAACATGCCGGCTCGGATACGGCAAGCATGCTGACCATGTCGATTGGTATTTCCTGTATCCAGCCTGCCGCTGGGGGGGCGTTGGCGCAGCTCTATGAGCATGCAGATCGCGCACTTTATGAAGCCAAGGCTTTTGGCCGCAATCAGGTCGTGGCCTGAGAGTCTGGGCTTGAGGTGGCCGATTTTGCCGCTGCGCTTGGCGCCTGCGGTGAATGCTCGGAGCAAAGTCGCGGTGCTAGCATCGCTGAGGTTTTTTTCTTGAGTGATTGCTCCGATGGATCGACTGATTCAGGCCGACGGCCAGCCGCATTACGGCATCTTTCCCGCCGCGCCGGGGCTGATCAACTACCGCGATTTTGATTTCCGCTCGCCTATGGGGCGCAAGTTGGGTGCGTTAGCCAAATGGCGGCGTTTTCATCAATTCCAGTATTTCGGCCTGATCAGCGATGAGCTGATTGGCGGCTGCGCGCTGGCCAACCTCAGCCTGTTGGGCGTGGGATTTGTCTATCTGTTCCACCCGGCCAGCGGGCGCATGATCGAGCGTCAGTTCAAGCTGCCGCTGGGCTTTGGCAGCCAGTTCTCGCAGACCCCAGATCAGGGCGTGTGCGAGGTGCGTAGCGGCGGCAATCTGCTGCGCTTGGAGAACAGCTCCGTATCGAAGGAAAAGCGTCTGCTGGTGGAACTGGATGACGGCACTCGCATCGACGCCTGTTTCTCTGAGGCAGAACCTGCTTTTCAGCCGATGTGCATCAACACGCCGACGGCGGTCAATGGCTGGGTCTATGCACAGAAAGTGGCGGGGGTACGCTGCACCGGGCAAGTGCGCAGTGCGCTGGGGGATTTCGACCTGGCGCAGATCGGCGCATTTGCCCACCACGACTGGTCGGCCGGTTATATGCGCCCGGAGACCCATTGGAACTGGGCCTGCTTATCCGGTCCGGCCGGGGAGCAGCGGGTCGGGCTTAACCTGTCCTGCGGGGTCAATGAAAGTAGCTTTACCGAGAACTGCTTCTGGCTGGATGGCGAGCTGCTCAAGGTCGATACCGTGCGCTTTGCCTTTGATCGTGATCAGCCGCTGCAGCCTTGGTTGATCAACTCCTATGACGGCCAGGTGGAGCTGCGCTTCGAGGGACGTGGCCTGCACAAGGAGCGATTGAACGTAGGGCTGCTGGCGAGCAACTTCAAACAGATATTTGGCCAGTTCACCGGCGTACTGCGCCCGACTGGCCGGCCCGAAGTGCGCATCGACAACCTCTGGGGCTTTGTTGAAGATCAGTATGTAAAGTGGTGAAACGGTTGTAAGCCTTCTGCAGGCTTGCCTCATGAAAAGGGTTATGGTTAGCTGGCTAATAATTAGTTTTTTATAGTTAAGAGCCGTTGTCCATGTCGCATACCGATCAACACCGTTTTGCCATGCAAGTTGCCCAGCTTTCCCGTGCCTGGCGTGCCGAATTGGATCGCCGCCTGGTCGGCCTAGGGCTTTCCCAGGCCCGCTGGTTGGTGCTGCTGCATCTGGGGCGCTTTGCCGAATTGCCGACCCAGCGCGAGTTGGCGCAGAGCGTCGGTGTCGAAGGGCCGACCCTGGCGCGTCTGCTCGACAGCCTGGAAGCCCAGGGCCTGGTCAGCCGCCAGGCGGTGCCTGAAGACCGCCGCGCGAAGAAGATTGCCCTCAGCCCGCAGGCCCGCCCACTGATTGAAAAGATCGAAGCGATCTCTGCGCAACTGCGGCAGGAAGTGTTCGCTGGCATTGATGAAGACGAATTGCGCCGCTGCCAGAAGGTTCATGCCCAGGTGTTGAGTAACCTGGAAAAACGCTGATGCGTGACGACCTGCAGACTCTTCAGTACCGCTTTGGCCCGCGATACCCGCAGTGGTTGCTGGCGGTACTGATGGTCGGCAGCATGGCCATGGTCTTGGCCTCCACCAGTATCAATGTTGCCTTGCCGGCGATCATGGCGGATTTCGCCATTGGCCGGCCGCTGGCGCAGTGGCTGTCCACGGGGTTTCTCGCGGCCATGACCGCTGGCCTGCTGCTGGCCGCCTGGGCGCAGGCGCGCTTTGGTGCGCGGCGTACGGCGCAGTTCGGTCTGCTGCTGTT
Source organism: Pseudomonas sp. WS 5011 (assembly GCF_012985775.1). NCBI lineage: Bacteria > Pseudomonadati > Pseudomonadota > Gammaproteobacteria > Pseudomonadales > Pseudomonadaceae > Pseudomonas > Pseudomonas sp. WS 5011. Next base: position 67,106 of record NZ_JAAQXA010000014.1, on the reverse strand, counting down.
TATCCTCAGTTCACTGGTGGCGTTGGTGGCTCATGCCGCCTGGCAGCTGATTGCCTTGCGAGTCCTGCAGGGTCTCTGTGCGGGGATCGTGCAGCCGCTGGCCATGGTGCTGATTTTTCGGGTGTTCGCCGATGGCGGCCGCGGCATGGCGCTGGGCATATATGGTCTGGGGGTGATGCTGGCGCCGTCGCTGGGGCCGGGAATCGGTGGTTACCTGGTCGATCATTTCGGTTGGCCGTCGATTTTCTGGATGCCGCTGCCAATGTGCCTGCTGGCCATGCTCGCCGGGCAGTGGTTGCTGCCCAGTGAACGTGCGGCCAGCACCCCGCGTCTGGATATTCAGGCCTTTGCCTGGCTGTGTGTGGCGATATTTGCAGCGTTGGGCTTTCTTGCCGAGGCGCAGCGTTTTGCCTGGACTGCGCCGAGGGTCTGGTTACCGGGTTGCCTCGCACTGCTGGCAGGTGTGGCGTTTATCCTGCGCAGCCGGCGCGCTGCTCAGCCGCTGTTGCCGCTTGCCTTATGGCGGCATGCCGGGTTCCGCAGCGCCAGTTGGGTCGCCTTGACCCTAGGGTTGGGCTTGTATGGTTCCACTTACCTGATTCCGCTGTATTTGCAGACCGTTGAAGGCTTCAGCGCCGGACGCTCGGGTCTGCTGCTGTTGCCGGCGGGAATCTTGATGGGCATGGCGTCCTTTCTCGGCGGCTGGCTTAGTGATCGACTGTCTGCGGCCGTGCTGCTGAGTGGCGGGCTGTTGATCTTTGCCTTGTCGGCGGCGGGGATGGCTTGGGTTGAGCAGGGCGCCTCATTCATTCAACTGTGTTTCTGGGCCTGTGTCGGGCGTATTGGTCTGGGCGTGTTGCTGCCGGCCTTGAGCACCGGTTCGCTGGATATCCTCAGTCCTGAGGAACTGGCTCAAGGCGCTGGCGCCATCACCTTCGTGCGTCAGCTCGGCGGCGCATTCGGGGTCAACCTGCTGACCTTCTTTCTGGAATGGCGGCACAGCGCCGAAGGCGGCGATCATTTCGCGGAGATGCTCGCCTTCAAGCAGAGTTTCTGGTTGGTGGTTGGCGTCTTCACGATCACGGTTTTGGCGGCCTGGGGCGTCAAATCGACAAGACACTGACAGCTAAACGGTAGTGTGATGGAGTTGTCATTTTATTGACTGCGAGCCTATGCTTGCACTTGTGGTGGCTTTTTGACTAACGGCGGTTGGTATTTCTGTATTCAGTACGCCGTAATTATTGCTATGCACCAGCCGGGTTAAACATGGAACGTAGTCCCAAGGCCGCATTTGCCCTCTTCTTATACCTTCGCAAGCGCTGGAAGCGCACGTCTCGGGCGTGTAGTGGCGAGGGTGCAGGAGCGGATTCAACGGGAGCGTTTTTATGGCAAAGGTTCGTCAATTACTGATTGGTCTGGCGTCCAGCTCGGCCCTCTATTCCGGGCTGGTTCCAGCCCTTGGCCTGGGTGAAATCACCTTGCATTCGGCACTTAGTCAGCCGCTGGATGCCGAAATCGAATTGTTTGATGTGGGCGATCTGACCGCTGAAGACATGCGTGTGCGCCTGGCGCCTGCCGAAGTGTTCAGTCGTTCCGGCGTCGACCGTCTGTATTTCTTTAATGACCTGCGTTTTACCCCGTTGCTGCGGGGCGGCAAGAGTGTGATTCGCGTGGTATCGACGCAGCCAGTGCGTGAGCCTTACCTGAATTTTATTGTTGAAGTGGTCAGGCCCAACGGCCAGTTGTACCGCGAGTACACCGTATTGCTTGACCCACCCAGCTCTGCGGCTTACCGCAGCCTAGCGGCGCCGGCTGCATCTACAGTACCTGTATCGGCACCAACTGTGACTCGTGCCGAGGCTGTTGAGCCTGCACGGCGAGAGGTATTGCCCGCCGCTCAGCAGGGAAATCGCTACAGCGTGGTCAGCGGCGACAGCTTGTGGAGGATTGCCGAGCGTCTGGCCGCTGAGACAGGGCAGGTGACGCCTCAGGTGCTGATGAACGATATCCATGCGCTTAATCCACAAGCCTTTATCAACGGTGATATCAATCGCCTGCGTGCCGGTGCGCAATTGCTCTTGCCCGATAGTGTTGCGGGTGTGCCTTCTGCAGTGGTCGAGCCGGCAGTAGCGGCAACTGCTGCGCCCGAGACTGTGGCTGCGCCTAGTGCTCAGCTGCCGGTCGACCCGCCAGCCGAGCTGCTGATTCAGGAACAGGCTCGCGTCGAGCAGGAGCTGGCCAGCCAAATTAGTGAGACCCTGCAATTGCAACAGAGCCTGGCGCAGCTGGGCCTGCAGGTTCAGCAGCTGCAGGAACAGATGGAAGCGCGTGATCAGCAGATTGCTGGCCTGCAGGCCGAGTTGGCCGCGCGTCGTGCGAGCGCTGAAGCAAGTGCCGCGTCTGTGCCTGCTCCTGTCGCGTTAACCGCACCGGTTACGGCGGAATCAGGTAGCAACTGGCTGGCGATTATTGCCGGTCTGCTGGCGCTGTTACTGGCCGGTGTCGTGGGGCTGTTCTGGCGCAGCAGAAAACCCGTTGAGCCGGCCCCTGTTGCGGTCGCCGCTGCCGTAATGCCGGTTATGCAGACAGTGACCAGTTCTGCTCCAGCGGCAGCTGTAACGCCGGCCGCTGCAGTGGCGCTCAATATGCGCGAGGTGCCGCGTGGTGGGCCGGTATGGCCAGCAGCGGGTGAGGATGCGCTGCAAAGTGCCAACGTGTATATCGCTTATGGCCGCCTGAATGAGGCCGCCAGCACGTTACGCAAGGCCTGGGAGGCCCAGCCGCAGCGCAGTGATATCGGTTTCCGTCTGCTGGAAGTGCTAGCGTTGTTGGGGGATGCCCAAGGTTTTATCGACCATGAAGCCGTGGTACGGACATCCGGCTTTACTCCGGCGCGGATCGACGAGTTGAAGGCGCGGCATGCCGAGTTGTTCAGCGCGCCGCCGGCCAGTTTGCTGGACGATGTGGTGCTGGAGCTGGATGAGGTCGAGGCGCAGCCGTTGGTGGATGCTGCCAATGATGGCCAGCTCAATCTGGACGATATGTCGCTGGATGCCGACTGGGATCTGGTCAGCCCCTTTGCCCCAACTGCGCCGAACAAAGTGGCGGACAAGACCGGCAGCAGTACTGCGGCCAAGCGTAAGACTTCGGATATCTTCGAACTGTCCAGCAGCCGTGATGCCCGCAGCCCGTTTGCCGAGTCCATGCTGGTGGAAGAAACATCCAATGACGGTTGGGGTGGTGACGTCCTTGATGTGGAGCTGCTGGATGATTTTGATGAGCTGGCCAGCAACCGCGAAAACCTGTCCAAACTGAACATGGCCCTGGCGTATATCGAGCAGGGCAGCCTGGACAGCGCCTGCCAGATCCTCAATGAAGTAATCAACGAAGGCGATGAAGAGCAGAAGCAGGAGGCGCGTCAGCTGCTGGCTAAAATCGCCTGATTCAGAACGCTGTTGCTCAACGCCCGCTAGCTTGCGCTAAGCGGGCGTTTTTCTTCTGCTGACCTATGGCAGCTGCGCGTTATCATCGGTTTTTCATCCGCCGTGAGCCTGCCAATGTCCAACCCCAAAGTCGAAGTAGTTATCACCTATTGCACGCAATGCCAGTGGCTGCTGCGCGCTGCCTGGCTAGCGCAGGAACTGCTGTCGACGTTTACCGATGATTTATCCAGGGTTTGCCTGGAGCCCGGTACTGGTGGGGTGTTTCGCATCACTTGTGATGGTGTGCAGATCTGGGAGCGCAAGGCCGATGGCGGTTTTCCTGAGGCCAAGGTGCTCAAGCAGCGCTTGCGCGATCAGATTGATCCGGCGCGGGATCTGGGTCATAACGACCGCAGCCATTGATCACTTGGCCATCCGCGCCGATAGAAAGATCGCGCTGACAATCAGCAGCCCGCCAGCCAGCATGCGCAGTGTCGGCACTTCGCTGAACAACAGCCAGGCGAAGGCAATGCCGTAGATCGGCTCCAGGGCGAAAATCACCGCCGTGGTGCGTGCCTTGAGTACCCGCAGGCTGGCGACGAACAGGCTGTGCGCCAGGCCCGTGCAGAAGATCCCAAGCATGGCCATCCATAACCAGTCCTGAGCCTGCACGCTGGGTAGCGTCGGCCAGGCCAGCGGCAGGAATACCAGCAGCACGGTGAGGTTCTGGTACAGCGCCGCCTGCACTGGCTCGATGCCACGGGTGCTGGCGCGGTTGAGCAGCGACAGCAGGGCGAACAGCAGGCCGGATAATACCGCCCAGAGCAGGCCGCTGGTGGCCTGGCTGCTCAGGTCGAAATGCGGGGTGACCAGCACCAGGCCCAGGCACACCAGCGCCACCATGGCGTATTCGACCGGTCGGGTGCGCTCGCGGAATAGCAAACCTTCGAGCAGTACGGTAAAGGCCGGGAAACTGGCGAAGCCGAGGGTGGCGATGGCCACGCCGGAGATATGCACGGACTCGAAAAAACTCCACCAGTGACCGCCAAGCAGCAGGCCGCCAAGGGCCAGCAGGCTGGACTGGCGCAAGCCGAGGCGCACCAGACGCGCGTTGCTGATCAGCTTGGCGAACAGCAATAAGGCCGCTACAGCGAATGCAGCGCGGCCGGCGGAAATCATCTGCGGGGTCGTATTGGCCAGCTTGCCGAATATGCCGGATAGGCCAAACAGCAGGGCGCCTAGATGGATCGCCAACAGTGCATTGCGTTGATTCATGCCAGGCGCGCGCCGTTGGGGAGCGGTTTGTCGAAGCCGGCTAACACGACCTTGTTGTCGGCGTCATAGATGCCGGTCACCAGCACTTCGGAGCGCACGCCGGCGATGCGCTTGGCGGCGAAGTTGCACACGCACAGCACTTGGCGGCCGACTAGCTGCTCGCAGCTGTAATGGGCGGTGAGCTGGGCGCTGGAGGTCTTGATACCCAGCTCGCCGAGATCCACTTCCAGCACATAGGCGGGTTTGTTGGCTTTTTCATTAGGTCGGGCGGTGCGAATGGTGCCGACGCGCAGCTCCACTTTTTCAAAGTCCTGCCATTCGATGTTTTGCATAGGCGACTCCTCGATTCTGCCGGGCAGTCTAGGTGCCTATCTGCGCCGTTGTCTGTCGCGGGAATCGTGGGTTTTGTCGCCAGGCTCTCACAAGAGAGTGTCGGCAAATTAGTCAGTGCGGCGCAGTTGCCGAGGTGTAACGCCAAGATGCCGTGACAGGGCAGCGCTAAAGGCACTTTGCGAGCTGTAGCCGACCCGCGCAGCGATCTCGCCAATTGCCAGGTTGCTGCCTAGAAGCAGTTGACGTGCCAGTTGCAGGCGACGGCTGCGCACATAATCCATTGGCGTTTGCCCGGTTTCGGCGAGAAAACGCGCGTGAAAACGTGCTGCCGACAGGCCAGCCAGGCGTGCCAGATCGGCTACCTGCAAAGGGTGCGCGGCATGCTGGTCGATATGCGCATCCAGCGCAGCCAGCGGCAGGCGACTGGCTGCGTGGGCAGTAATCTCGGCATTGGCCAGGCTGGCCAAAAGCAAAGCAGCGCCTTGCTGGGCGATCACCGGGTCATTGATCGGGCTAGCGGCCAGCCAGCTGACCAGCTGACTTTGTGCGGGGTTGAGGCTGACGGCGGCAGGTTTGTCCAGCAGACGACGGGTGGCATCCAGGTGTCGGCCCAGCTGTTGTTGCAGCCAGTCCTCGCACGGTACGTCGAGTACCAGGCAGTGGCTGCCGTTCTTACTGCCGCAGGCGTGCTGCGCATCACTGGGTACCACAGCCAGTGTCTGGCGCTTTACCTGGCTGCCATGGCCGGCCACTTCGAACTCCAGCAAGCCGCTCAGGCCGAAGACCAGCTGCGCATGCTCATGGCTGTGGCTGAGCAGTTCGTGGCTGTAGTGACGCAGCGAGAGCAGCGAGGACATGGTGGGCTCCTTGTTCGGCCAGTCAGTTTATACCCTTTAGGGGTTGTCACCGAATTGCCATGGCGCTGTCATGCACCTTTCACCCCGACTGCGCAGACTCGAGCAAACCCAGCCGGAGGTCGTCCATGACCAGCGCTCAGCTCGCCAAGCCCAGCCGCAAGCAACGTGTCCGTACCCTGTGGATTTCCGATGTGCACCTGGGCACCCGGGATTGTCAGGCCGAACACCTGGCAGCGTTTCTCAAGCGCTACCAGACCGACAAGATTTACCTGGTCGGTGACATCATCGACGGCTGGAAGCTGCGTAGCGGGGTGTATTGGCCGCAGTCGCACAGCAACGTGATCCGCCGTCTACTGACCATGAGCAAGCGCGGCACCGAGGTGATTTACGTTACCGGCAACCATGATGAATTTCTGCGCCGCTATTCCAGCCTGATGCTCGGCAATATCCAGTTGGTCGATGAGGCCGAGCACTTCACTGCCGATGGCCGCCGTCTGCTGGTGATTCACGGTGACCAGTTCGATGTGATCACCCGTTATCACCGCTGGTTGGCCTTTCTCGGCGATTCGGCCTACGAATTCACCCTGACCCTCAATCGTTGGCTGAATTACTGGCGTAGCCGCTATGGCTATGGCTATTGGTCGCTGTCGGCTTACCTCAAGCACAAGGTCAAGACGGCGGTGAACTTTATCAGTGACTTTGAAGAAGCCATCGTCCACGAATGCGCCAAGCGCGGCTTCAATGGCGTGGTCTGCGGGCATATCCACCACGCCGAGATTCGTCCGATGGGCGAGGTCGAGTACATGAATTGCGGCGACTGGGTGGAGTCCTGCACGGCGCTGATCGAGCATCTGGATGGCAGTATCGAACTGTATCGCCTAGCTGATGATCAGGCGCGTCAGTTGCAGGCAGCTCCAGTTGCGGCTGCCGAGCCGGCCCTGTGAGGATTCTGATCGTCTCCGACGCCTGGACACCCCAGGTCAATGGCGTGGTCACCAGCCTGCAGGCACTGATCAGCGAGCTGCGCGGCCTCGGTCATCAGGCTAAGCTGCTGTCACCGACGGACTTTCGCGCGCTGCCATGCCCCAGCTACCCGGAAATTCCCTTGGTGTGGAACCTCTGGCGGGTTGGCCCGGCGATTCGCGCGTTTCGCCCGGACTGTGTACACCTGGCCACCGAAGGCCCACTGGGTTGGGCCGCACGGCGCTGGCTAAGCAAGCGTGGCCTGGCGTTCTCCAGCGCCATCCATACGCGTTTTCCCGAATACGTGCACACCCGCTGGCCCTGGATTCCACTGCGTTGGGGTTATGCCTTTCTGCGCGCCTTTCACCGGCCGAGCCAGGCGGTGCTGGTGACCACCGAGCGCATGCGTGAGGAGTTTGCCGGTTGGGACTTCAAGCGTCTGGTGCTGTGGCGCAAGGGCGTTGATACGCGGCTGTTCTGTCCGCCGGTGGCGCCGAAAAACCTGGCTGAGCCAGTATTTCTGTATGTCGGGCGGATTGCCCCGGAGAAGAATATCGAGGCTTTTCTTGCCCTCGATCTGCCGGGGCAGAAGCAGGTGGTCGGCGATGGCCCGCAGCGCGAGGCGTTAGAGGCGGCTTATCCGCACGTGCGCTTTCTCGGCTATCAGCATGGCCAGGCCTTGGCCGAGGCTTATCAGAATGCCAGCGTGCTGGTATTCCCTTCACGTACCGATACCTATGGTTTGGTGATGCTTGAGGCCCTGGCCTGCGGTACGCCTGTGGCAGCGTTTCCGGTAGCCGGGCCGCTGGATGTGTTGCAGGCGGGCGTCAGCGGGGTCATGCATGAGGACTTGCGTGCGGCCTGCCTGGAGGCCTTGAGCCTGGATCGTGGGCGTTGCGCTGCGTTGGCCGCGCGGCAATCCTGGCGAGCGTCGGCGCTGGAATTTCTGGCACAGCAGCCGTTGCTCGATGGTGAGTTGTGCATGCCGGTTGTGCAGGACTCACACGCAGCGGGGCATAAGCAGGCGCTTACATGATTACCTTGTCACGCAGCTTGTCGGCTGCCTGACTGAGGGCCTGGATGACCTTTTCCTTGTCGAAATTCTGGATGCCGTTGGTATCCAGGTACATGGAGAAGCCGGGTAGTTCGTGTTCGACATAACTGGATGTGGCGCCCAGGTCGCGACGGAAATCCACCACCTGGTAGATCTGCACGGGGCGGGTAAAGCCCTTGACGTTGATCTGGCCCTTGTCGCGGCACATGATCACGTCCTTGATCAGTGAATAGGTCTCATGAGAGATCAGGATCTCACCGGATTCAGCAGCACTTTCCAGGCGGCTGGCGAGGTTCACATCGCGACCGATGATGGTGTAGTCCATGCGCGTATCAGCGCCGAAGTTGCCCACGGTGCAATAACCGGTGTTCAGCCCCATGCGGATTTCCAGCGGCTTGGTGATGCCCTGGGCACGCCATTGCTGGCGCAGTACCTTCATATGCTTGCGCATGGCGATGGCCATGGACACTGCATTCACCGCATCTTTCTTCGCGCCTTTGCTGCTCGGGTCGCCGAAAAATACCATCACGCAGTCGCCAACGAACTTGTCGATCGTGCCGCCGTATTTCAGGCAGATCTTCGACATCTCGTTGAGGTAGGTGTTGAGCAGGTCGGTCAGGGCTTCCGCTTCCAGTTCCTCTGACAGCTCGGTGAAGCCTTTGATGTCGGAGAAGAATACCGTGAGCTTTTTACGTTGGGTCTCCAGGCGCACGCTCTTCTTGCCAGTGAAGATCGACTCCCACACCTGCGGTGACAGGTACTTGGCGAGGTTACGTGCCAACCGGGCAGCTTTTTCCTGTTCGCGGCTGATTTCGCTGCGCACCTGCGCCAGGCGCAGGCCCTGCTGGTGGACAAAATAGGCGGTGATGCAGATGTACAGAGTAGTGAAGGCAATGCTCACCAGTGCCACCAGCGCCGGGGTGTGCACGTTGGGCTTGGCCTCAATCATGGCCAGGATAAAAACGGCACTGCTCAGGGCGATCAGGCCCGCCAGGCCGAGGTAACGCAGGCCGCCGATGACCAGGGCACTGAACGTCATGATCAGTAGCGCCATTAAACTGGGTACCACTGAGAAGCCCAGCAGGGCAATCGCGCCACCGCAGTGCAAGGCATCAATAAACAGCAGGCTGAGCATCGTGCGCTGCGGGTGATCACGCTTGAAGCGCAGGCTCAGGTGGTGCGCCAGGTGCGGGTAAAGCAGGGCGTAGGGCACCATCCAGAGAATGTCGTAGCTGAAATGTTGGGTGTAGGTGCCGGCGGCAATGCTGGCTGCGATGGCGATATAGGCCAGTACGCGCGAGTAGTACTCACGCAGCGGTGGTGCCGGCAGTGCGGAAATTCGGGGGGGGCTTTTGACATTCATCCGATGGGACAATCCCTGCTGCTCGTCTGGCACCTCTGCTGGGTGCCTGGGTGGCGCACCGTGCAGGCTGCGCGAAATAAGCCAGGGATCATAACCAAGCCCACCGCAACCGCCAAGCGCGGCGGCCGAACGGCAAGGTAGCGTGGGTCAGTGGTTGCGAGCAGCGAGCGCTTAAAACTTGATGCGTCCGGTAAAGGCATCCTTGAGCATGACCCAGTCACCCATCAGCGAGTAGAACGGGTAGTCAAAGGTGGCGGGGCGGTTTTTTTCGAAAACGAAGTGGCCGACCCAGGCGAAGCCATAGCCCAGCAGCGGGATGGCCAGCAGCCACAGCCACTGCTGAGTGACCAAGGCATAACCCAACACGCAGAGCACCAACAGGCTGCCAACGTAATGCAGTCGGCGGCAGGTGGCATTGCTGTGCTCCTGCAGGTAATAGGGGTAAAACTCGGCGAAGCTGCTGAAGCGTTCGTGGGTTTCAGTACTCATCGGGGGCTCCTCTTATTCTTTTGAGCGTCACCCAGCTTGCAGCTGTGGCGGCTTACTAGCAGTCTAGGTCGACTGACGCGCTGGGCCACTGACATTAGGTGCCAGTTTAGTATCCTTCTGTCGCCCCTAGATTTCCTTATAAGAACAACTCATGAGCGAACGTACCACTTCATCCAGTTGGGCCTCGGGCATTGTCGCGGCCCTGGAGCTTGGCGGGGTTGATTGCCGCAGCCTGTTTGTCCAGTTGGGGCTCGACTATGCGGCCCTGACCGATCCCGACGCGCGCTTTGCCCAGGATGCGATGACCCGGCTCTGGCACATGGCCGTGGAGGCCTCGGGCAATCCGGCCATTGGCCTGAATATGGCGAAGATCTTGCGACCATCGTCCTTCAATGTGGTTGGGTATGCGGTGATGAGCAGTCGCAACCTGCAGGAAGGCTTTGCCCGGCTGGTGCGTTATCAGCGGATTATTGGCGAAGGCGCCGACCTCAGCTTTCATCCCACCCCGGAAGGCTATGAGATGCTGCTGGCGATTCATGGTGACCGGCTACCGTCGGCCCGGCAGAGCGCCGAAGCCTCGCTGGCGCACTCCCTGGCGTTTTGCCGTTGGCTGACCGGCAAGCCGCTGCGCCCGCGGCGGGTGAGCTTTATCGGGCCGGCGCCGGAGGACATGGCGCCCTATGACGAAGTGTTCCAGTGTCCGCTGAAATTCAATGCCGAGCATTACGGCTTGCTGTTCGAACGCGCCGACCTGGATGCTCCGCTGCCGTCAGCCAATGAGGCGCTGGCACAGCTGCATGACCGCTTTGCCGGCGATTACCTGGCGCGTTTTTCCGGTACACGGGTGACCCATCAGGTGCGGCAGGTGTTATGCCGTCTGTTGCCTCAGGGCGAACCCAAGCGTGAGGCGGTGGCGCAGGCGCTGTTGCTGTCTGAGCGTACGTTGCAGCGGCGCTTGCAGGATGAAGGCACCAGCTATCAGCACCTGCTCGACGATACGCGCCGTGAGTTAGCCGGCCAGTACCTGGGGCAGGCTAACCTGACCCTACTGGAAATTTCCTACCTGCTGGGTTTCTCTGATCCGAGCAACTTCTTCCGCGCTTTCCGTCGCTGGTTTGACAGCACGCCGGGCGAGTACCGCGCACGGCTTTAACGGCGCGCTTAGTGTCGCCAGAAGGCCGGCAGCATCAGCACTAGCACGGTGAGGATTTCCAGGCGGCCGAGCAGCATGCCGAAGGTCAGCAGCCATTTGGCGGTGTCCGGCAAGCTGGAGAAGTTACCCGCCGGGCCAATGATCGGGCCCATGCCCGGGCCGACGCCGGAGACGGTGCTGGCCGCGCCACTGAGTGCGGTGATCCAGTCCAGGCCGCAGAGCGTCAGGCCCAGCGCCAGCACGGCGATGGTGATGGTGAAGAAGAACGAGAAGGTCAGAATCGAGCGGACAATGTCCTCATCCAGGTGGTGGCGGTTGTACTGCTGCTTGATCACGGCGCGTGGATGAATCAGCTGCATCAGGTTGGCCCTGAGCAGCACGTAGGCTACCTGGAAACGGAAGATCTTCAGACCGCCGGCAGTTGAGCCCGAACACCCCCCGATAAACCCTAAGTAGAAGAACAGCATGCCGGCAAAACCGCCCCATAGCGTGTAGTCACCCAGGGCAAAGCCGGTGGTGGTCATGATCGAGGTGGTGTTGAACGCCACGTGGCGAATGGCTTCGAGCCAGTGCAGCTCGGTGCTGATGTAATACCACGTGCCGAGTAGCAGCCAGGTGCTCAGCAGAATGCCGAGAAAGCCCCGCACCTGCTGGTCGCGGATCAGCGCTTTGTAATTGCCGCGCAGCATTGAGGCAAACAGCACGAACGGCACACTGCCGAGAATCATCAGCACGATGGTTACCCAGTGCACGGCGGGCTCAGTCCATTTCCCCAGGGACTGATCAGAGGTGGAAAACCCGCCGGTGGCGATGGCTGACATGGTGTGATTGATCGCATCGAAGACGCCCATGCCAGCGGTCCAGAGTGCCAGGCAGCCGATGAGGCTGATGCCCAGGTAGGCCGCGATCATGTATTTGGCGACCATGTGCGAGCGCGGCATGATTTTTTCGGAGCGGTCCGAGGATTCAGTCTGGAACAAGCGCATGCCGCCGATGCGCAGCATGGGCAGAATCGCCACGGCCATGGCGATAAAACCAATCCCGCCGAGCCAGTGCAGCAGGGAGCGCCAGATCAGAATCCCCGGTGACATGCTGTCCAGCCCGGTGAGAACCGTGGCGCCGGTGGCGGTGATGCCCGACATGCTCTCGAACACAGCGTCGGTCACGCCCAGGTGTTGGGAAAACATGAACGGCAGTGCGGCGAACAGCCCCACCAGAATCCAGCTGGACACCGTCAGCAAGTACATGTCGCGTGGGCGCAGCTGCACGTCTTTGGGCCTGCCCTGGGCAATCATCGCGATACCCGCTATGCATGTGATCAGGCTGGACCAGAGAAACGCATTCAGCTCGTCAGGCCGCGCAAACAATACGAGGGTCAACATGGGGACTGCCATGCTGATCGCCAGGGTCAGAAGAAAGATGCCATTGATAAACGCGATAATCCGCAGGGTCGGCCAAGCCATTTAAGCGTGTTCCATTCCATGAGTAGCAGGAGTCTAGGTGATCGGGCTGGCTTTTCGCTGGGTCGATTTCACTCAATGGCGCCAGAATGCTCGCGTGACCAGAACCAGTACTGTGAGGATTTCCAGTCGACCGAGAAGCATGCCGATGGTCAGCAGCCATTTGGCCGCATCCGGTAAGGTCGAAAAATTACCTGCCGGGCCGATGATTGGCCCTAGTCCCGGGCCCACGTTACAGACGGCTGTTGCGGCACCGGTTAGCGCGGTTACCCAGTCCAGGCCCAGTAATGTCAGGCCAAGGGCAATCACGCCGATGGTGATGGTGAAGAAAAACGAAAAGGTGATCAGCGAGCGGACAATCTCTTCATCAAGATTGTGGTTGTTGTACTGCTGCTTGATTACTGCGCGCGGGTGCACCAGTTGCTGCAGGTTGGCCCGCAGCAGCACATAGGCCACCTGAAAGCGAAAGATTTTCAGGCCGCCGGAGGTGGAACCCGAACAGCCGCCGACAAAGGTCAGGTAGAAGAACAGTAGCACTGCGAAACTGCCCCAGGTGGTGTAATCGCCCAGGGCATAGCCGGTGGTGGTGACCACCGAGGTGACATTCACCGCGACGATGCGAAACGCATCCAGCCAGCTGTTATCCGAGTACAGCCACAGCCATGTGCCGAACACCAGCCAGGTGGCCAGCAGAAAGCCGAGAAAGCCGCGTACCTGGTGGTCCTTGAACAGCGCTTTGCGGTTGCCGCGCAGTGTGGCGACATACAGGGTAAAGGGCAGGCCGCCGAAGATCATCAATACCACTGCCACCCAGTGCACGGCTGGTTGGCTCCAGTTGGCCAGGGATGAATCCGAGGTCGAGTAGCCGCCGGTGGAAATAGAGGTCATTGCATGATTGATCGCATCGAAGGGCGTCATGCCCGCCAGCCAAAAGCCGAGAAAGCCGATCAGGGTCAGGCCCAGGTAGATAAACAGAATGTATTTGGCCGCCATATGCGAGCGCGGCATGACCTTCTCGCCCCAGTCGGAGGATTCTGTCTGGAACAGGCGCATGCCACCAACCCGTAGCAACGGCAGAATCGCCACCGCCATGCCGATAAAGCCGATACCGCCCAGCCACTGCAGCATCGAGCGCCAGATCAGCAGGCCCGGTGATGCCTTATCCAATCCAACCAAAATGGTTGAGCCGGTGGTGGTAACGCCGGACATGGTTTCGAAGAAGGCATCGGTGTAGCTGATGTGCTGAATCAGCACCATCGGTAGGGCGGCGAAGATGCACACCACCAGCCAGCTACCGGTGGTTAGCAGGTACATGTCGCGCGGGCGCAGATGCGCTTCTTTCGGTCGCCCAGGGAGGACCATGGCAATGCCAGCAACTGCGGTTACCAGGCTGGACCAGAGAAAGGCGTTGAGGTCGTCGGTGCGTGAATACAGCAGCAGCGTCAACATGGGGATGAGCATGCTGACGGCCAGAGTGATCAGGAAGATGCCGAGAATAAAAGCAATGATGCGCAGTGTCGGCAATGACATGGAGTCGGCTCGGGCTCTGTAGGGCAAAGGGTCGTCATTCTACGCGCGCTGCAGCCGCTGTACAGCAGTCGTAATGGGTGCTTTACAAGCGCTTGGCGCTGCATAGAATAGCCACCAGGTGCCGGCCCTTGCCGGTTTCTGAGCCCTCCAAATCATGTCCGATAGTAATCCTTGTCTTAGCTGTGGCGCCTGCTGCGCGCATTTTCGTGTGTCTTTTTTCTGGGGGGAGTGCCAATCGGCCGGTGGTTTGATGCCGGACGATCAGGTTGTGCTGATCACCCCGCACCGTGTTGCCATGCGTGGCACGGAAAGCAAACCCACGCGTTGTAACGCCCTGCTGGGGGAAGTTGGCCAGGGGGTGCGCTGTACGCTGTATGAACAGCGCTCCAGCACCTGCCGCGAATTTGAGGCCTCCTGGGCCAATGGCGAGCACAATCCGCATTGCGATGCGGCGCGCAGTGCGCACGGCTTGCCGCCGTTAATGCCGCCGGTGTTGCCGAGCGTTTCTCCCGAGCGGGTGGCCTGAGAATCTGTGCGGATTGCCCCTCAGCTGCGCGCAGGCACTAGAATGGTCAACTGTTTCAATTGCCGAGGTGGCTGATGGACGCTCTAGATGCGTTGCTAAACCGTGTTTCTGCGCCGCGCCTGATGGCGCCTGCCCCTGATGCTGCTCAGCGTGAGCTGCTGTTTCGTGCCGCCTTGCGCGCGCCCGATCACGGCCAGCTCAAACCCTGGCGCTTCCTTACAGTGGAAGGCGAAGCGCTTGTGCAACTCGGTGAGCTGTTTGCCCGTGCATTACCTGCTGATGCCAGCCCTGAAGCCTTGACCAAAGCGCGTGCCATGCCACTGCGTGCGCCGTTGCTGGTGGTGGTGATTGCCCGCGTACAAGCCAGCCCTAAAGTCCCAGAGCAGGAGCAAGTGCTGGCCGCCGGCTGCGCTGCCCACGGGATTCTGCTGGCTGCCCATGCGCAAGGTATTGGTGCGGTCTGGCGCACCGGTGAGATGGCCTACAACCCGCAGGTCGCCGCTGGCCTGGGTCTGAGCGCGGATGAGCAGGTTATTGCCTACCTCTACCTGGGTACGCCGGAGCGCGAGTTGCGTGCGGTGCCGCAGGTTCAGGTCGATGATTTTGTCACGGCCTGGTCGGCGCCTGATTCAGCAGAGTAAGCGGTAGGCGCAGGGTGGCGATAAAGCCGCCTTGCGCATGATTACTCAGCTCCAGTTGCCCGCCATGCCGCTCCGCCGCGCGGCGCGCGATGGCAAGCCCGAGGCCATGACCACTACTGGTTTGGCCGGGCGCGCGGAAGAAGGGTTCGCCAAGTCGCGTCAGCATTTCAGGCGCAACGCCGGGGCCGTGGTCACGTACGCTCAGACATAGTTGCTCGGCGTTTCGGCTTGCCGTCAGTTCAATAGTCTGGCCAACCGGGTTAAAGCGCATGGCATTGCGCAGCAGGTTATCCAGCGCGCGTTGCAGCATGTCCGGCCAGCCGTTGAGCTGCAGGTCGCTTTCCAGCTGAATCTCGATTGTTTGCTCGGGCGCATCCAGGCGCGCATCGTCCTGCAGTTTGTGCAGCAGCTCACCCAGGTTGATTGGCTGCGCTGCGCCGGGTTCGGCGTCGAGGCGGGCGAGGGCGAGAATTTCACTGATCAGCGCTTCCAAGCGGTCACACTCCTGGCTCAGGCGTGGCCAGTACTTTTCCCGTTCCACTGCATCGGCGCGCTCGGTCAGCGCCAGGGCGATACGCAGGCGGGCCAGGGGGGAGCGCAACTCATGTGACACGTCGCGCAGCAGCTGGCGCTGGCTGCTGATCAAACCTTGAACACGTTCGCCCATACGGTTGAAGTCGGCCGCCAGTACGCCGAGCTCATCACGCCGTTCGGCCAATTTGGCCAGGCTGTTCTGCTGATAGGCGGTTTGCCCCAGGTCGTGCACGGCGCCGCGCAGGCGATTCAGCGGACGGGTGATGGAGAGCGTCAGCCAGAGGCTGAAGAGGGTCAGCACCAACATGGCGATTCCCAGTGCACTCAGCGGCCAGAGCAGGCTGTCGCGCTGCCAGGCGGCAACTTCTGGAATCGGGATGCGGTAAATAAACAGGTAGGTTTCGCCGCTGTGTGGGCTGGTGTAATCGACACTCAAGCGGCGCCAGGGCAGGCGCTTTTCATTGCGGTGACGGGCTTCAAAAGCCGCCGCACGCGGCGGGAAGGTGCCTTGAACGACCGGCTGGCCGCTGTCATCGAGGACCTGCACATCGATGCGGAACTTGCGTTTGCGTTGTTCGAGCAAATTTTGGGCTGCGCGCGGGCCTTTCTTTTCGTAGCGTTGCGTCCACGTCTCGGCGAGGTCATCCATGCCGGGGTGCTGGCTGAGCAGCCAGGCATCCTGATTGAGCATGCGCCCAAGCAACATGGACAGCCCGGCAACCAAGGCAATGGCCAGCCAGAAGCTGGCAAAAATGCGCCAGAACAGTGACCGCACGGTAGCTCCTTAGTGATGCAGTAGTAGAAATGCTAACGCCCACCCGGCTGGAAAGCCGGGTGGGCGTAGCGGCAACAATGCCTGGATCAGTTCTTTTTCGCTTGGTCTGCCTGCCAAGCCTTGAATGCCTGGTGCTCAGCGCGGCGCTCTTCCATCTTTTTCTGGTGTTCGTCGAAGGCTTTTTGCTGCTCAGGCTTGAGCAGGGCACGGATGGCGCTGTGCTGTTTGTCCTTGGCGGCCTGCAACTCGTCCTGCATGGCTTTCTGTTCAGCGGCGGGCAGCTTGTCCAGGTAGCGCTGGGTGATCTCATGGCGACCTTGCATCTGCTCGCCCATCAGCTTACGGATTTCGCGGTGTTGCTCTTTGCTCAGGTCGAGCTCTTTAAACATCCGGGAGCCATGTTCGCCATGATGGCCGCCGCCGTGCCGTGGACCATCTTCTGGCATGGCCATGGCCATGGCCAGGGTTGGGAGCGTCAGGGCGAGCAGTACTGCGGTCAGGGTTTTACGCATGGTGTATCTCCTTGTCTGAAACCGGTAAACACCGGATGAGCCCAGTCTAGGGCGGTCAAGGTCAAGGGCGGTCAGGGCAAGGTAAAGCTTAGGTAAAGAGCGCGGCGCAGCTGATTTACACAACCACGGCTCAGACGCTGTAGTAGTAACCGCGGCTACGCAGCGCCAAAATTCGCTGGCGGCCGTCGGCATGCGGGCCGAGTTTTTTGCGCAGGTTACTGACGTGCATATCCAGGCTGCGGTCATACAGGGTCAGTTTGCGGCCAAGGGCCAGTTGCGCCAGTTCCTGTTTATCCACCGGTTCGCCCGGCTGTTGCAGCAAGGCTTCGAGGATGCGGCTTTCCGAGAGCGTCAGCAGCACTTCTTGTTCGCCCAGGGTAACGGTGCCGCGTGCCTGGCTGTAATGCAGGTCACCCAGGTCGAGTGGGCTGCTGGGTGTGGCTGGCAGGCTGCGGCGTAACACTGCGCGCAGGCGTGCGGTGAGTTCGCGGGGGTCGCAGGGTTTAGCCAGGTAGTCGTCGGCGCCCAGTTCAAGACCGAGAATCCGGTCCAGCGGTTCGCCGCGCGCCGAAAGCATCAGCACCGGCAGCTCCGGATGGTCGCTGCGTAACTGCTTGAGCAGCTCCAGGCCGCTGCCATCGGGCAGCATCACATCCAGCACCACGGCATCCGGGCTGTGTTTGGCGAGGGCGTTGCGCGCGCTGTGGCCATCATGGCAAGCACTGACCTGAAAGCCTTCCTGGGTCAGCCAGCTGGTCAGCAGTTCGCAGAGTTCGACGTCGTCGTCGATTAACAGCAGATCACTCATGGGTCAGTTAAGCCACTCGCTGCGTGAACGACGGCCACGGCGTAGCAGGGCGCCGATGATCACCCCGAGTAAGCCGGCCCCGGCACCCGTGGCAAACCACATCTGCTGTTCACTGATCAGCGGTTGCGGGGCGCTGGCGATGGCTTTTTTCAGCTGCAGCTTGAGGCGCTGGTTTTCCTGGCGCAGGCGCTGCAGCTGCACGGTGTCACGTTCGTTGCTGCTGGTCTGCAGTTCAGTCGCGAGGGCTTCGCGTTGCTCTTCGCTGAGCGCCAGTCGCTGCTCCAGTTCATCAATCTGCGTCTGCGCTGAAGTGGCTTCTGCCAATGGCAGCGGAGGGCTTTCCTCGGCCTGAGTGACGGCTGGCAAGCACAGGGTCAAGAGCAGAAACAGCGGGCCTGGACGCATCGGAACTCCTATCTTTGTAATTGTTGTTATGGGTTATTCAGCGGGAGATTGGCTCAAGGCAAGACCAATTTAAAGGGTTTTACCAGCACCGAGGCGTACACCCCAGCGGCGCGGTAAGGGTCGGCCTCAGCCCATTGTTGCGCGGCTAGCAGCGAGTCGAACTCGGCGACGATCAAGCTGCCGGAAAACCCCGCTGGACCTGGATCATTGCTGTCGACGGCCGGGTGCGGTCCGGCGAGGATCAGGCGACCCTCGTTTTTCAGTTGCTCCAGGCGCGCAAGGTGCGCCGGACGGGCATTCAAGCGGTTTTCCAGGGAGTTCTGCACATCGGTGGCAATGATCGCGTAGAGCATTTCAATCCTTAATAGGGTCGTCGGCGCAGGCCGCTGCTTGGGGAGAAAAGCAGCCCGGTCAGGCAAAGTCGAGGAAATATTGGTGCAAGCCAGCAAGAATCCGCATCTGGCGGCATAATATCAAACATAAATGACTCGGAAAGCGCCCCTTATGGATGTTGATTTGCATTGCCACAGCACCGCTTCAGATGGCGCACTCGCGCCCGCTGTGGTGGTGGCGCGGGCGTTTGAGCGCGGTGTGCGTGTGCTGGCGTTGACCGATCACGACACCCTTGATGGCCTCGATGAAGCGGGCGCAGCGGCCCAGGCATTGGGCATGCAGTTGATCAACGGTATCGAGCTGTCCTGCACCTGGGGCGGCGCGACCATTCATGTGCTGGGCTACGCCTTTAATCGTGATGCGCCGGCGTTACAGCAGGCAATTGCCGAATTGCACGATGGGCGCTGGCTGCGCGCTGCGGAAATCAGTAAGCGTCTGGAAGCCAAAGGTATGCCGGGTGCACTGGAAGGCGCGCGTGCTCTGCAGCAGGAGTTGGGCGACAGTGGTAATGCTCCGGCACGTCCGCACTTTGCCGACTTTCTGGTGCGCAGTGGGTACGTCAAGGACCGTGCTGAAGCGTTCCGCAAGTGGTTGGGTTCAGGCAAGTTGGGGGATGTGAAACAGCATTGGCCGGAGCTGGCGCAAACTGTGGATACGTTGCGCCGAGCAGGTGCCTGGGTCAGCCTGGCGCATCCCTGGCAGTACGACTTTACTCGCAGTAAACGGCGTAAGTTAATTGCCGATTTTGTCGGCGCGGGTGGGCATTCATTGGAAGTGGTCAATGGCATGCAGCCCGCTGATCAGGTGGGCAGTCTAGCGATTCTGGCGAGGGAGTTCGGCATGTTCGTCACCGCTGGCAGTGATTTCCATGCACCTGGCCAGTGGTCTGAACTGGGCGTTTACCGCCCGGTGCCCGAGGATCTACCGCCCTTATGGGCACGGTTCCAACATGTCCAGCAGCCTACTGCACTTTGACCCGGGGCCTAGCGTGAGCCAATTCTTCCAGATTCATCCGGAAAACCCGCAAGCACGGTTGATCAAACAGGCCGTGGAAATCATCCGCAATGGCGGTGTGGTGGTCTATCCGACCGACTCTTCCTATGCAGTCGGCTGCCATATTGGCGACAAGAACGCGGTGGAGCGTATTCGCCGCCTGCGCCAACTGGATGACAAACACAACTTTACCCTGGTATGCCGCGACCTGTCGCAGCTCAGCACCTTTGCCAAGGTCGATACCGCCGCCTTCCGCTTGCTCAAGAGCCATACCCCGGGGCCTTACACCTTTATCCTCAATGCCACCCGTGAAGTCCCGCGCATGCTGCTGCATGCCAAACGCCGCACCATTGGCCTGCGTGTGCCCAATCATCCGATTGCCATGGCCTTGCTGGCCGAGCTGGATGAGGCATTGATGAGCGTGACCTTGATTTTGCCGGGCGAAACGCTGCCGATGAGTGATCCTTACGAAATGCGTCAGATGCTTGAGCATCAGGTCGACCTGATCATCGATGGAGGCTTCGGCGGCCTGGAAGCCTCCACTGTGGTCAGCTTGCTCAACGATGAGCCCGAGGTGTTTCGAGTGGGGTGCGGTGATCCGTCGCCTTTTACGAATGGCAACTGATCCTGGCTATAATCGGGCTCCTTTGAGTTTTCAGGTAATCCGTTTTGAGTCTTGTTGACGCTGAGCGCCGCGTGCTGTCTGGCATGCGCCCAAGTGGCTTGCTGCACTTGGGGCACTACCAAGGTGTGCTGAAGAACTGGGTGAAGCTGCAACACACCTATGAATGCTTCTTCTGCATCGTTGACCTGCACGCCCTGACCACTGATTACGACGATGTCGGCCCACTGTCGCAGCGCGTCATGGACATGGCTGTGGATTGGTTGGCTGCCGGCGTGAGCCCCAGCTCAGCGACGCTGTTTATCCAGTCGCAAGTCCCTGAACACGCTGAATTACACCTGCTACTGTCGATGATCTGCCCGCTCAGTTGGCTGGAACGCGTGCCCTCCTATAAAGAACAGCAGGAGCAGCTGCACGGCAAGGACCTGAGCACCTTCGGCTTTCTCGGTTATCCCTTGCTGCAGGCGGCTGACATTCTGCTTTACCGCGCCGGCGTGGTGCCGGTTGGCAGCGATCAGCTGGCGCATATCGAGTTTGCCCGCGATGTGGCGCGGCGTTTCAACCACTTATATGGCCGCGAGCCGGGCTTTGAGGAAAAGGCCGAGGCGGCGATCATTAAGCTGGGCAAGAAAGCCGCGACGCTCTACAACAACCTGCGCAGGGCCTATCAGGAACAGGGCGACGCTGAGGCGCTGGAAACCGCGCGAGCGCTGCTCAAGGATCAGCAGAGCATCACCCTGGGCGATAAAGAGCGCCTTTACGGCTACCTGGAAGGTGGCGGCAAGATTCTGCTGATCGAACCGCAGGCCATGCTGGGTGATTCGCCCAAGCTGCTTGGGCTTGATGGCGGCAAGATGTCCAAATCCAATAACAATGCGATTTTCCTGCGTGACAGCGGTTCGGCGATCGAGGAGAAGATCCGCCGCATGCCGACTGATCCGGCGCGGGTGCATCGTGATGATCCGGGCAGCCCAGCGAACTGCCCGGTGTGGTCGCTGCATCAGCTGTATTCCAGCAATGAAACCTGCGACTGGGCACAGCAAGGCTGTCGCAGCGCCGGCATCGGCTGCCTGGAGTGCAAGGCACCCTTGGTCGAAGCGCTGCAGCAGGAACTGCAACCTCTGCAGGCGCGTGCTGCGGATTATCAGGACAACCCTGATCTGGTCCGGCAGATTCTCGCCGACGGCGCTGAGCGCGCGCGCTCTGAAGCGCGCGAAACCCTCACCGAAGTGCGCCTGGCCCTTGGCCTGAATTACCGCTGAACCTAACGCTGAATCTACCTTCGAGAGTGACCATGTCCAGCGTGCCAGCCCAGGAACATCCCGAGAGCCATCCCCAGGATCAGGCCAATGCGCAGCAGGAGCTGCCATTTGCCCTGGTGTATGGCCAGGCGGTCACTGAAATGCCGCTCGATCTGTACATCCCGCCGGATGCGCTGGAAGTGTTTCTCGAAGCCTTCGAAGGGCCGCTGGACCTGCTGCTTTACCTGATCCGCAAGCAGAACATCGACGTACTGGATATCCCGGTGGCGGAAATCACCCGCCAGTACATGGGCTACGTTGAGTTGATGCAGTCGGTGCGCTTGGAGCTGGCTGCCGAGTACCTGGTGATGGCGGCCATGCTCGCCGAGATCAAGTCACGCATGCTGTTGCCGCGCTCCAGTGAGGCGGAATCCGAGGAAGACGACCCGCGCGCCGAGCTGATCCGCCGTCTGCAGGAATACGAGCGTTACAAGGCCGCCGCGGAAGGTATCGACGGCCTTAGCCGGGTTGGCCGTGACGTCACGGTGCCGCGTCTGGACGCGCCCGAAGCGCGGGCGCGCAAGCTGCTGCCGGATGTCAGCCTGGAAGAGGTGCTGCTGTCGATGGCTGAGGTGCTGCGCCGCGCCGATATGTTCGAAAGCCACCAGGTCACCCGTGAGGCGCTGTCGACCCGTGAGCGCATGAGCGAAGTGCTTGAGCGTCTCAAAGGCGGCGCGTTTGTGCCGTTTGTCAGCCTGTTTAGCGCTGAAGAGGGCAAGCTAGGGGTGGTGGTGACCTTTATGGCGGTGCTCGAGTTGATCAAGGAATCCCTGGTTGAACTGGTGCAAAATGAGGCTTTCGGGCCAATCCATGTGCGTGCGCGAGCTGAATAAGCATGAACCTTAACGAACCTCGTGAGCTGGCCAGCCTGCTCGAAGCCTTTCTGCTGGCATCCGGCAAGCCGCAATCGCTGGAGCGCCTGTTCGAGCTTTTTGAAGAAGCCGAGCGGCCGGAACCGGCGGTATTCAAGAAGGCCCTGACGCATCTGGGCAAGTCCTGCGAAGGGCGCGCCTTCGAGCTGATCGAGGTGGCGTCCGGTTACCGCCTGCAAGTGCGCGAGAAGTTTGCGCCTTGGGTGGGTCGCCTATGGGAAGAGCGCCCACAGCGCTATTCGCGCGCCATGCTGGAAACCCTGGCGCTGATTGCCTACCGCCAGCCGATCACCCGTGGTGAGATCGAAGATGTGCGCGGTGTGGCGGTGAACAGCCATATCGTCAAAACCCTGCTGGAGCGCGAGTGGATTCGTGTGGTGGGTTACCGCGATGTGCCGGGCAAACCGGCGATGTTCGCCACCACCAAAGCCTTTCTCGATCACTTCAACCTAAAAAGCCTCGACGAGTTACCGCCCCTAGCCGCCCTGCGCGAACTGGAGCCTGAGCCGGCCTTGGCCTTTGAAGAGGAACTGGAGGCGCCGCAAAGCCTGCAGGCGCGTGCCGACCTGGCCCTGGCCGATGAGCCCGCGGTGGAAGCGAGCGAAGAAACCAGCTTCAGCAGCCTGCTGGCTGAACTCGACTCGATGGAGCAGGGTCTGAAGACTGACTTTGACGACTTACCCGAGCAGGACGATGAGCGTGACGATGCCGAAGATCCTCACGAAACCCTGGATAAAGAGCAGCTGCCTGACTGAAGTGCGGGTGGGACCAATGAAGGCGTTCGCGTGGTGAAAGACCCCTGCATCAAGCTGTGCAAGTTCGGGCGCGATATCTGCCTGGGTTGCGGGCGCAGCAAGGCCGAGATCAAAGGCTGGAAGAAGCTCGACAAGCCTGCCCGACGTGCCGTTCTGGCCGAAGCGGATATGCGCTTGCTGAGTTTGGCGACCATCGGTCGACGCAAAGGCTGACGGCCACCGATCAGGCGACTAGCCTCAACCCGTGCGTAAGCGCCGCGTTTCGCGTATGCTCCGCGACCCTTCGACGACTCGAGTCGTCCAATCACTAAAGAAAACACCGGGAGGTGCCCAGATGAGTGAAGAAATCGAAGAATACAGCCCCGCAGGCGAAAAACTGCAGAAAGTCATGGCGCGTATGGGCCTGGCTTCGCGCCGTGAAATCGAAGCCTGGATTACCGCTGGCCGCGTCAAGGTCAACGGCGCAGTCGCCAGCCTCGGCGTACGCGTCGACCTGCACGATGCGATTGCTGTCGATGGCAAGGTGATCCGCCGCGAAGAAGCTGCCGAAAGCGTGCGCCGCGTCATCATCTACAACAAGCCTGAAGGCGAGATCTGCACCCGTGACGACCCAGAAGGCCGTCCGACCGTATTTGATCGTCTGCCACGGCCGAAAGATGGCCGCTGGATCAACATCGGTCGCCTCGACATCAACACCACCGGTCTGCTGATGTTCACCACCGACGGTGAGCTGGCCAACCGCCTGATGCACCCTTCTTTCCAGATGGACCGCGAGTATGCCGTGCGCGTGCGTGGCGAAGTCGATGAAGAGATGATCGAGCGCCTGAAAGCCGGCGTGATGCTGGAAGATGGCCCGGCCAAGTTCACCGACATCAAGGTCGCACCGGGCGGTGTTGGCTTCAACCACTGGTATCACTGCGTGGTCATGGAAGGCCGTAACCGCGAAGTGCGCCGTTTGTGGGAATCCCAGGGTCTGGTGGTCAGCCGTTTGAAGCGCGTGCGTTTCGGTCCGGTGTTTATCACCTCGGACCTGACCATGGGTCGCTGGCGCGAAATGAGTCAGCGCGAAGTGGATATCCTCAGTGAGGAAGTCGGCCTCAAGCCGGTCGCCTTGCCGGATATGAAGGAGAAAGCCCGCGACAAGATCGACCGTCTGCAGCGCAAATCGGCCAAGCCGGTGGGGCGTGCGGCACGTCCAGAGCGGACTTTGCGTCCGGCTCATGGCGGCGGCCCGGCAGCGGCCGGTGATCAGGGGCGCTCGCGTCCTGCTCGTGGTGAAAGTGATGAGCGTGGCGAGCGTCCAGTACGCCCCCCGCGTTCACCGCGTGCGGATCAGAGCAAAGGGACGCCGGTTGCTGAGCGTCCGAGTGATGTCAACAAGAAACGTCCGGCCAAGCCGGGTGCGCAACGCCCAGGTGTTGAGTTGACTGATCGCCCTTCGCGTAAGCCAGTGGGTGCGCCAGTCAAGCGCCGCAGCCAGCCAACCCGCGACGGTCAGCGTCCAGGTTTTGGTCGCGGTCCTAAGCCGGAGTAATCCATTACGGTGGATGTAAAAAGGCGACCCTCGGGTCGCCTTTTTTATGTCCTGCCATTCATGGCTGCCAACCTGCGGGTCGTGGCTGCGCGACATTAAAAATGTCTCGCAGCCATTGTGTGGTTGGCGGTTCTATCCGGCCATCGACAGGCGGTTGCGGCCATCGCGCTTGGACACGTACAGCGCGTTATCCGCACGGCGCAGCAGGCTTTCCATGGATTCGCCCGGCAGCAAAGTGGCGCAGCCGAGGCTGACCGACAGCTCGATAGCACGATTTTCCACCAGGTATTGGATGCCGAGAACGGCCATACGCAGGCGCTCACCAACCATGGATGCGGCTTCACGGTTGGTGTTGGAGAGCAGCACCATGAATTCTTCGCCGCCGAAGCGGAACACCATGTCGACATTGCGCAGGCTTTCTTTCAGTGCGCTGGCGACGGCTTTGAGCGCCTGGTCGCCGATCAGGTGACCGTGGGTGTCGTTGATGCGTTTGAAGTGGTCGATGTCGACCATCAGCACGGACAGTGGCTGCAGGGTGCGTCGGGCGATGTCGACTTCGCGCTTGAGTGTTTGCTGCATGGCGATACGGTTGCCGGTTTCGGTCAACGGATCACGCAATGCACTTTGCACGGCTGCGCGGTAGAGCAGGGCGTTGCGCATCGGGAACAGCAGGCTGGCGAGCAGCGATTCGAGTTGGCCCAACTCATCTTCACTGAAGCGCACGTTGCGGCGGAAGGTCAGTTCACCGAGGAATTCGCCGTCGTGATTCAATCGATAGCCAGCCGAATGGTTCGCGCGCTCGCCCAGCTCCAGGCGCAGGTCGCAGGAGGCTAGCTGGTAGCTCAGGGAGCTGAGCGGCACCAGGCGCTGCACTTCGCTGTAGAACAGCTCAAGAATGCGTTCGGCTTCGAGTGAGGTCTGCAGGCGCAGGCTCAGCTGTTGGCGCAACTGTGCCAGGCTGACTGGTTTCAGGCTTTTCTGCAGGCGGCCGGCATAGCCGAGGCGCTGTAGTTTGGCAGCGTCGAAATCAATGGTGTTGGACTGGTTGTGCGGGGCCATGAAGCTCTACCTCTAGCGCAGTACGCGGCGATAGTTGGGCTAGAGCGAATTCCGTGCCAATTTCAAAGTCACTTTAAAAGTGCTTTTAATTCATTGGCTTAGCGATTCATTAGGCGGGCGTGCGGCAAGGATTTGCCGGTTAACTGGCGGGACTGCTGGCAATCTGATGCCAGTGGATCGGGCTGCCGCCGGAAAACCGGCGGTAGCCGTCATGGTTTATTGCGCGTCAAATGCTTGGCCATTAACGCCTGTGCTGTCCGGTCCCATCAAGTACAGGTAAACCGGCATGATGGCTTCAGGCAGTGGATTGTTCTGTGGGTTCTCTCCAGGGTAGGCCTGGGCGCGCATATCAGTGCGTGTTGCACCTGGGTTGACGCTGTTGGCGCGCACGTTGGCAATGCCGTCGACTTCATCGGCCAGCACCTGCATCAGGCCTTCGGTGGCGAACTTGGATACTGCGTAAGCCCCCCAGTAAGCGCGACCTTTGCGCCCGACACTGCTCGAGGTGAATACCACCGAGGCGTCTGCCGACAACTTGAGCAGCGGCAGCAGGGTGCTGGTGAGCATAAACATGGCGTTGACGTTGACCTGCATCACGCGCATGAAGTTGTCGCCGGACAGCTGTTCCAGCGGTGTGCGCGGGCCAATGATCGAGGCGTTGTGCAGCACGCCGTCGAGTTTGCCGAATTCGGCTTCGATCATCGCTGCCAGTTCGTCGTACTGATGCGGCAGGGCGGTTTCCAGGTTGAACGGGATCACTGCCGCTTGCGGGTGGCCTGCGGCTTCGATGGCGTCATAGACGCGGCTGAGGTTGTCTTCGGTCTTGCCCAGCAGCAGCACCGTTGCGCCGTGGGCGGCGAAGGTCTTGGCGGCGGTTGCACCAATGCCACGGCCAGCGCCGGTCACCAGAATCACGCGGCCCTTTAGCAGGTCGGGGCGGGCGGAATAGTCATGCATGGGTAAAGCCTCATTAATTCAAAAGCGGGTGGCACTTGATGCGCGTCCGGTAAACTGTCTTCAACAGCTACACAGGGCTTGTTCGAGCACGGTGCGAAGTTCCAGTGGGTGGTCCACCACCGCGTCGGCGCCCCAGTTGCGTGGGTTGTCCTGCGGGTGGATATAGCCGTAGGTGACAGCGGCGGTCTTGCAGCCTGCCGCGCGACCGGCTTCGATGTCGCGCTCGTCATCACCCACAAACAGGGTGGCTGCAGGTTCTACGCCCATCTTTGCGCAGGCCAGCAGGATCATCTCGGGGTCGGGCTTGCTGCGGCTGACGTGATCTGGGCAAACCAGCACGGCCGAGCGCTGCGCCAGGCCGAGTTGCTGCATGATCGGTTCGGCGTAGCGCACCGGCTTGTTGGTTGCCACGCCCCAGATCAGCTTGGCCTGTTCGATGTCATTGAGCAGCTCATCCATGCCGTCAAACGGCCGCGTCAGTACCGCGCAATGCGCCTGATAGCGGTCGAGAAACTCCAGGCGCAGGGCTTCGAAGCCTTCGGCTTCGGGGTCCATGGA
Organism: Pseudomonas sp. WS 5011; assembly: GCF_012985775.1. Lineage (NCBI taxonomy): Bacteria > Pseudomonadati > Pseudomonadota > Gammaproteobacteria > Pseudomonadales > Pseudomonadaceae > Pseudomonas > Pseudomonas sp. WS 5011. The sequence goes on along the minus strand of NZ_JAAQXA010000014.1, from coordinate 39,962 downwards.
GAAGTTGGCAGCGACCATGGCGCGCGCGCCGCCGGATACCTGGTCGCGGATCAGTTTTTCGGCAATCGGTGGCAGGCCGCGATCGGCACGCATGGCCTGGCTGATGGCGATAAAGTCCGGCGCACTGTCGAGCAAGGTGCCGTCCATATCGAATAAAACCGCGCGCAAGCGCATTGGGCGTGTCATTGGTTATTTCCCTTGCAGCGCCGGAGTATGTTTTGGCGCGAGGCCAGGCACGAGCCGTGAAGTTTGGTTATTCCAAATGAGTGGCGAGAAACGCAGCATCGCGCCAAAACAGACCCGGCCCTACGGGTTGCGCCAGAAAGCCGGCCATGCGTTGTTGCTGTCCTTGGCAATGGAACAACCATTGCCTGCGGCCAGCGCCTAGCCTGGCCGGCTTTCTGGCAGCAACGCTGCAGGGAAATAACGGATGGCACGCCCTACGCCTCCTTGAGAGTCTGGATCATGTAATTGACGTCGACATCGGCTTCCAGCTTGTAGCGTTTGCTCAGCGGGTTGTAGGTCAGGCCGATGATGTCCTTGACCTCAAGACCCGCTTCGCGGCTCCAGGCGCCGAGCTCGGACGGACGGATAAATTTCTTGAAGTCATGGGTGCCGCGCGGCAGCAGGCGCATCACGTACTCAGCACCGATGATGGCAAACAGGTAGGCCTTGGGGTTGCGGTTGATGGTGGAAAAGAACACCTGGCCGCCAGGCTTGACCATGCGGTAGCAGGCGCGGATCACCGACGCCGGGTCGGGTACGTGCTCAAGCATTTCCAGGCAGGTGACCACGTCGAACTGTTCTGGCATTTCTTCAGCCAGGGCTTCAGCAGTGATCTGCCGGTATTCGACGCTGACGCCGGACTCCAGCTGGTGCAGCTGGGCTACTGCCAGCGGTGCTTCGCCCATGTCGATGCCGGTCACGCTGGCACCGCGCTGGGCCATGGATTCGCTGAGGATGCCACCGCCGCAGCCAACGTCGAGTACCTTCTTGCCGGCCAGGCCGACGCGTTCGTCGATCCAGTTGACGCGCAGCGGGTTGATGTCATGCAGCGGTTTGAATTCGCTTTCACGGTCCCACCAGCGGTGGGCAAGGGCTTCAAATTTGGCGATTTCGGCGCGGTCGACGTTGCTCATATAAATCCCTGAATCAGGCGGCGGCGGGAGACTCATGTTGCCAGTTTCGCCGGGTGGATTGGACGCCTGTTATGCGTCCAATGTATGTCAGTTTGTCGCAGTGCCCGAATTCTCTGGGCTGGCTGTCACTTGCCGGCAATCTTCGCGCCCCAGGCGCGGGCATTGGCGATGATCCGTTGTTCGTCCAGGCGCGTCAGTTGGCCGCCGTCGAGCAATTGTTTGCCGCCGACCCACAGGTGTTCGACGCAGGCGCGGCCACCTGCATAGATCAGCTGTGAAACCGGGTCATAAACTGGTTGCTGGGCCAGGCCGGAGAGATTGAATACGGCGATATCGGCCGCTTTGCCCAGTTCCAGTGAGCCGATTTGCTCATCCAGACCCAAAGCGCGGGCGCCGTTGAGGGTGGTCATGCGCAGCGCGCGGTGGGCATCCAGGGCCGTGGCCGAGCCGGCAACGGCCTTGGCCAGCAGGGCGGCGGTGCGGGTTTCGCCGAGCAGATCGAGATCATTGTTGCTCGCTGCGCCATCGGTACCGATGGCGACGTTGACCCCGGCTTGCCAGAGTTTTTCCACCGGGCAAAAGCCGCTGGCCAGCTTGAGGTTGGATTCCGGGCAATGGATCACGCTGCTGTTACTTTCCACCAGCAGGGCCAGGTCTTCATCATTAATCTGGGTCATGTGCACGGCCTGGAAGCGCGGGCCGAGCAGGTCGAGGCGCGCCAGGCGCGCCAGTGGCCGCTCGCCGCGCTGCTCCAGGCTCTGCTGCACTTCGAAGGCGGTTTCGTGCACGTGCATATGAATGCCGGCGTCCAGCTCTTCGGCGAGCATGCGGATGTTTTCTAGCTTGTCGTCACTCACCGTGTAGGGCGCATGCGGGCCGAAGGCGACGCTCAGGCGCGGGTGGTGCTTAAGGTCGTCGAACAGATTCAGGCCTTTGCGCAGTGCTTCGTCAGCGTCGCGGGCGCCGGGAATCGGAAAATCCAGTACCGGAATGGTGATCTGCCCGCGGATGCCGCTGCTGTGCACCAGCTGGCTGGCGGTTTCCGGGAAAAAATACATGTCGGAGAAGCAGGTAATGCCACCCTTGAGCTGTTCGGCGATGGCCAGCTCGGTGCCATCCTGCACAAACTGCTCGTTGACCCATTTGGCCTCGGCCGGCCAGATGTGCTTCTCCAGCCAGGTCATCAGCGGCAGATCATCGGCCAGGCCGCGGAACAGGGTCATTGCCGCATGCCCATGGGCGTTGACCAGGCCTGGCGTGAGCAGTCGTCCGGGTAGCTCAAGAACCTGCAGGGCTGCGTGTTTAAGCGCTTCAGCGCGCGGTGCGATCAGTGCGATGCGCCCGTCGCGGATGCCCAGGCCGTGCTCCAGCAGCACCACGCCAGCTGGCTCGACCGGGACCAGCCAGGTGGGCAGCAGCAGCAAATCGAGCGGAGCTTGGGGCATGGGAAGGCTTCCGGCGGTCAGTAGAGTGGCGAGTTTATAGGGGAACGCCCTAGGCTTGAAGCTGCATACAGCTGATCTGGCGCGATGTGCCCAGTGCTGTGCGTATAATCGTCGGCTTTTTCCGGCGGAGGTGTGTCATGCGCGAGCAACTGCTAGCGGCAGAGAAGGTCAAGGCCATCGAGTGGCGTGACGGCGCTCTGCTCTTGCTGGATCAGCGCGCGCTGCCTTTCGAGGAAACCTGGCTGAGCTATCACTCAGCGGCAGATGTCGCCGAGGCTATCCGTAGCATGGTGGTGCGCGGCGCGCCGGCCATCGGCATCAGCGCGGCCTATGCGATTGTCCTGGCTGTAAGGGCTCGTCTGCAGGAAGGCGGCGACTGGCGAGCGGCATTGCAGGTGGATTTCGACCTGCTGGCTGCATCGCGGCCGACCGCGGTCAATCTGTTCTGGGCGCTTGAGCTCATGCGTGAGCGGCTGGGTCGGCTGAAAAGCCATGACGACCCGCTGGCGCTGTTGGAGGCTGAAGCCATCGGCATTCATCAAAGTGATCGTGAAGCTAATCTGACCATGGCCCAGCTGGGCGTCGATCTGATCCGCAAGCACCAAGGCAATCAGCAGAACCTGCTGACCCATTGCAATGCCGGCGCCCTGGCCACGGGTGGCTTTGGCACCGCGCTAGGGGTGATTCGTGCGGCTTTTCATGAGGGTTTGCTTGAGCGGGTATATGCCGACGAAACCCGGCCTTGGTTGCAGGGCTCGCGCCTGACTGCCTGGGAGCTGGCGACTGACGGCATCCCGGTGACGGTCAATGTCGATTCGGCTGCCGCCCATCTGATGAAAACCCGTGGCATCACCTGGGTCATCGTTGGGGCGGACCGCATTGCTGCCAATGGCGATGTGGCCAACAAGGTCGGCACCTATCAGCTGGCGGTGAACGCCATGCACCATGGCGTGCGCTTTATGGTGGTCGCTCCCAGCTCGACCATCGACATGGCCATGGAGCATGGCGACGATATCGTCCTGGAAGAACGCGACCCCAGCGAGCTGCTGGAACTGGGCGGCAAGCGCATCGCCGGCGGGATCGAGGCGCTTAATCCGGTATTCGATGTGACCCCGGCGGACCTGATCGACTTTATCGTCACCGAGAAGGGTGTGGTTGATCGTCCGGATGCGGAAAAAATGGCGCAATTGATGTGTCGCAAGCGCCTGCACTGAGTTTTTCTGCGGGTGCGCACACCTAGTCGGTAGGGCTGCGCTGGGGATAGGTGCGACGCACTGATTGTGGTAAGCTCCGGCGGTTTTCGGGGGTGCCCGTTATGGGCCTCTTACCTGCGCAGATACATGGCATAACTTATTGATTTGTCGTGAGTCGCTATGAGCCTCAAGGCACGGCGACAGGCTCCACACCACTCAGGACGAGCGGCGCGGAGTTTCACCAGAAAAAGGAACAAGGCTACTCATGGGCGAACTGGCCAAAGAAATCCTCCCGGTCAATATTGAAGACGAACTCAAGCAGTCCTACCTCGATTACGCGATGAGCGTAATCGTCGGGCGAGCGCTGCCGGATGCACGCGATGGCTTGAAGCCCGTGCACCGCCGTGTGCTGTTTGCCATGAGTGAGTTGGGCAACGACTGGAACAAGGCATACAAGAAGTCCGCCCGTGTGGTCGGTGATGTAATCGGTAAGTACCACCCGCACGGTGATACTGCGGTATACGACACCATCGTACGGATGGCGCAGCCATTCTCGCTGCGTTACCTGCTGGTCGACGGCCAGGGTAACTTCGGTTCGGTGGACGGCGATAACGCAGCCGCCATGCGTTACACCGAAGTGCGCATGACCAAGCTGGCCCATGAGTTGCTGGCTGACCTGCACAAAGAAACCGTGGATTGGGTGCCGAACTACGACGGCACTGAGATGATCCCGGCAGTTATGCCGACCAAGGTTCCGAACCTGTTGGTCAACGGCTCCAGCGGTATCGCCGTGGGCATGGCCACCAATATTCCGCCGCACAACCTCACGGAAGTGATCAATGGTTGTCTGGCGCTTATCGACAACGGCGAGCTGACTGTCGATGAGCTGATGCAATACATCCCCGGTCCGGACTTCCCGACTGCGGCGATCATCAACGGTCGCGCCGGCATCATCGAGGCCTACCGCACCGGCCGTGGCCGCATCTATATGCGTGCCCGCGCCATCATTGAAGACATCGACAAGGTCGGTGGCCGTCAGCAGATCATCGTCAGCGAGCTGCCGTATCAGCTGAACAAGGCGCGCCTGATCGAGAAGATTGCCGAGCTGGTTAAAGAGAAGAAGCTCGAAGGCATTACTGAGCTGCGCGATGAGTCTGACAAGGACGGCATGCGCATCGTCATCGAGCTGCGTCGTGGCGAAGTACCGGAAGTGGTGCTCAACAACCTCTACGCCCAGACCCAGATGCAGTGCGTGTTCGGCATCAACGTGGTGGCGCTGATCGACGGCCAGCCGAAGGTCCTTAACCTCAAGGACATGCTCGAAGCCTTTATTCTGCATCGCCGTGAAGTGGTCACCCGCCGTACCGTATTTGAGCTGCGTAAGGCCCGTGAGCGTGGCCATATCCTTGAAGGCCAGGCGGTTGCCCTGTCCAACATCGACCCGGTCATCGCTCTGATCAAGGCCTCGCCGACCCCGGCCGAAGCCAAGCTGGCGCTGATCGCCACGCCGTGGGAATCCAGTGCAGTGGAAACCATGGTCGAGCGCGCCGGTGCCGACGCCTGCCGTCCGGACGATCTCGATCCGCAATACGGTCTGCGCGACGGCAAGTATTTCCTCTCGCCGGAACAAGCCCAGGCCATTCTCGAGCTGCGTCTGCACCGTTTGACCGGTCTTGAGCATGAAAAACTGCTGGCCGAATATCAGGAAATCCTCACCCAGATCGGCGAGCTGATCCGCATCCTCACCAGCGCCACGCGCCTGATGGAAGTGATCCGCGAAGAACTGGAAGCGGTCAAAGCCGAGTTCGGCGATGCGCGCCGTACCGAGATTCTCGACAACCGTCTGGATCTGAGCCTGGCTGACCTGATCACCGAAGAAGAGCGTGTAGTCACCATTTCCCACAGTGGTTATGCCAAGAGCCAGCCGCTGCATGCCTACCAGGCGCAGCGTCGCGGCGGTAAGGGCAAGTCGGCCACCGGCGTGAAGGATGAGGACTACATCGAGCATCTGCTGGTTGCCAACAGTCACGCCACGCTGCTGCTGTTCTCCAGCAAGGGCAAGGTCTACTGGCTTAAAACCTACGAAATTCCGGAAGCCTCGCGCGCTGCCCGTGGTCGTCCGCTGGTCAACCTGTTGCCGCTGGACGAAGGCGAGCGCATTACCGCCATGCTCCAGGTCGATCTGGAAGCCCTGCGTCAGCAGGCTCCGGAAGGTGACGAGCAGGACGATATCGAAGGCGTAGTGGTCGAGGCTGAAGAAGTCGAAGACCTGGCCGAAGGCGATGACGCCGACGACGAAACCCCGGATGAGCCGACCGGTGCCTACATCTTTATGGCCACGGCCAAAGGCACTGTGAAGAAGACCCCGCTGGTGCAGTTCAGCCGTCCGCGCAGCTCGGGCCTGATTGCCCTCAAGCTGGACGAAGATGACACCCTGATCTCCGCTGCCGTAACTGACGGGGCCCGCGAAGTGATGATGTTCTCCGATGGCGGCAAGGTGATTCGCTTCAAGGAAAGCAAGGTCCGCACCATGGGCCGTACCGCTCGCGGTGTGCGTGGCATGCGTCTGCCGGAAGGCCAGGAAATCATCTCCATGCTGATTCCTGAAGCCGATGCGCAGATTCTCACTGCTTCCGAGCGTGGCTACGGCAAGCGCACGGCGATGGCTGAGTTCCCGCGTCGCGGTCGTGGCGGCCAGGGCGTAATCGCCATGGTCAGCAACGAGCGTAACGGCAAGCTGGTCGGCGCCGTACAGGTGCTCGAAGGTGAGGAAATTATGCTGATTTCCGACCAGGGCACATTGGTGCGTACCCGCGTCAGCGAAGTCTCCAGCCTCGGTCGTAACACCCAGGGCGTGACCCTGATCAAGCTGGCCAAGGATGAAACCCTGGTGGGTCTTGAGCGTGTGCAGGAGCCTTCGGCGGAAGACGACGAAGAGCTGCTGGAAGGCGAAGAGAGTTTTGACGGCGCAGTTGAGGATGCAGGTGATGCACCCGAAGCCGCGGCTGACGAAAGCCCGATCAGCGAAGAGTGATCTGTCGGGGCGAGTGCGCTCGCCCCTGACGGCGTAGGATTTGGCGGCTGCTGGCACGCACCAGCCCGCCCACTATTTTGAGCGAGAGTGGATGTGAGCAAGCGAGCCTTTAACTTCTGCGCCGGCCCGGCCGCGCTTCCTGAAGCTGTTCTGCAACGCGCCCAGGCGGAGCTCCTCGATTGGCAGGGTAAAGGCCTGTCGGTGATGGAGATGAGCCACCGCAGCGACGAGTACACCGCCATCGCGGAAAAGGCCGAGCAGGACTTGCGCGACCTGATGGAAATTCCGTCCGACTACAAGGTGCTGTTCCTGCAGGGCGGGGCCAGCCAGCAGTTCGCTGAAATCCCGCTCAACCTGCTGCCGGAAGACGGCGTCGCCGACTATATCGACACCGGTATCTGGTCGAAGAAAAGCATCGAAGAAGCCAGCCGCTACGGCAATATCAATGTTGCTGCCAGCGCCAAGGCCTATGACTATTTCGCCATCCCCGGGCAGAACGAGTGGCAGCTGTCGAAAGACGCCGCCTACCTGCATTACGCCAGCAACGAAACTATTGGTGGCCTGCAGTTCGACTGGATACCCGAAGTCGGTGACGTGCCGCTGGTGGCGGATATGTCTTCCGACATCCTCTCGCGCCCGATCGATGTGTCGAAGTTCGGCCTGATCTACGCTGGCGCGCAGAAGAACATCGGCCCCAGCGGCCTGGTGGTGACCATCGTGCGTGAAGACTTGCTCGGCCGTGCCCGCAGCGTCTGCCCGACCATGCTCAACTACAAGATCGCGGCCGATAACGGCTCGATGTACAACACCCCGGCGACCTTCTCCTGGTACCTGTCCGGCCTGGTGTTCGAGTGGCTGAAAGAGCAGGGCGGGGTGGCCGCCATGGAGCGGATCAACCGCGCCAAGAAAGACCTGCTGTACAAGGCCATCGATACCAGCGACTTCTACAGCAACCCGATTGCCCATAACGCCCGCTCCTGGATGAACGTGCCGTTCCGCCTGGCCGACGAGAAGCTGGATAAGTCGTTCCTCGCCGGTGCTGATGCGCGCGGCCTGCTCAACCTGAAAGGCCACCGTTCTGTCGGCGGCATGCGTGCCTCCATCTATAACGCCGTGGGCCTGGATGCCGTTGAAGCGTTGGTGGCCTATATGGCCGAGTTCGAGAAGGAGCACGGTTGATGACCGATCCAGTTTCCGAGCAGGAACTGCAGGCCCTGCGCCTGCGCATCGACAACCTCGATGAGAAGATTCTCGCGCTGATCAGTGATCGCGCCAGCTGCGCTGAAGAAGTCGCGCGGGTGAAGATGAAGGCCCTGCCGGAAGGCGAGAAGCCGGTGTTCTACCGCCCGGAGCGCGAAGCCCAGGTGCTTAAACGCATCATGGAGCGCAACCAGGGGCCGTTGGGCAACGAGGAAATGGCGCGGCTATTCCGCGAAATCATGTCCTCCTGCCTGGCCCTGGAAAACCCGCTCAAAGTGGCTTACCTCGGCCCAGAGGGTACGTTCTCCCAGGCTGCGGCGATGAAGCACTTCGGTCACGCGGTAATCAGCGTGCCGATGGCGGCTATCGATGAAGTGTTCCGTGAAGTGGCCGCCGGTGCGGTGAACTTCGGTGTGGTGCCGGTGGAGAACTCCACCGAAGGCGCGATCAACCACACGCTGGACAGCTTTCTCGAACACGACATGGTTATCTGTGGCGAAGTCGAGCTGCGCATTCACCACCACTTGCTGGTCGGTGAAACCACCAAGACCGACAAGATCACCCGCATCTATTCCCATGCCCAGTCCCTGGCACAATGCCGCAAGTGGCTGGATGCGCATTACCCCAACGTTGAGCGCGTGGCGGTGTCGAGCAATGCCGATGCAGCCAAGCGGGTGAAAAGCGAGTGGAACAGTGCGGCGATTGCCGGCGATATGGCAGCCAGTCTGTATGGCCTGACCAAGTTGGCGGAGAAGATCGAAGACCGTCCGGATAACTCCACGCGCTTCCTGATCATCGGCAGCCAGGAAGTACCGCCGACCGGCGACGACAAGACTTCGGTCATCGTCTCCATGCGCAACAAGCCGGGTGCGCTGCATGAGCTGCTGGTGCCGTTCCACAACAACGGCATCGACCTGACCCGCATCGAAACCCGCCCTTCGCGCAGCGGCAAGTGGACCTACGTGTTCTTTATCGACTTCGTTGGTCACCACCGCGACCCGCTGATCAAGGACGTGCTGGAAAAGATCAATCAGGAAGCCGTGGCGCTCAAGGTGCTGGGTTCCTACCCGAAAGCGGTACTTTAAAACTGCTGCGGCACGCCTCAGGTCTCAAGCTATACGCGCATCGACGCCGGGCTGTACTTGGGGCTTGCGGCTTTAAGCGTGAGGCTTTGCTATGACCGATTTCCTCGCCCTGGCCCAGCCAGGCGTACAGCAGCTGTCGCCCTATGTGCCGGGCAAGCCGGTGGATGAGCTGGCCCGTGAGCTGGATCTGGACCCGGCCAGCATCGTCAAGCTGGCCAGCAACGAGAATCCGCTAGGTCCAAGCCCCAAGGCGCTGGAAGCGATTCGCGGCGAACTGGCCGAGCTGACCCGTTACCCCGATGGCAATGGCTTCGAGCTGAAAACCCGACTGGCTGCGCGCTGCGGTGTGCAGATCAACCAGGTCACGCTGGGCAATGGTTCCAACGACATTCTCGATCTGGTCGCCCGCGCTTATCTGGCCCCAGGCCTTAATGCGGTGTTCAGTCAGTACGCCTTTGCCGTTTACCCCATTTCGACCCAGGCAGTAGGTGCCCAGGGCAAAGTGGTGCCGGCCAAGGATCACGGTCACGACCTGGAAGCCATGCTCGCGGCCATCGACGCCAACACCCGCGTGGTGTTTATCGCCAACCCGAACAACCCGACCGGCACCTGGTTCGGCCCCGATGCGCTGGAGCGCTTTCTCGCGCGCGTACCTGGCAATGTGCTGGTGGTGCTGGATGAGGCTTATATCGAGTTCGCCGAAGGTGATGAGCTGCCGGACGGCCTCAAGTACCTGGCGCGTTATGACAATCTGCTGGTCTCGCGCACCTTCTCCAAGGCCTATGGCCTGGCGGCGCTGCGCGTTGGTTATGCGCTCAGCTCGGCGCAGATTGCCGATGTGCTCAACCGTGTACGCCAGCCATTCAACGTCAACAGCCTCGCCCTGGCCGCGGCCTGTGCGGCGCTGGATGATGCCGATTACCTGGCGCAAAGCCGTCAGCTCAATGATGCCGGCATGGCGCAGCTGGAGGCCGGCTTGCGCGAGTTGGGGCTGAGTTGGATTCCGTCGAAAGGCAACTTTATTGCCGTGGATTTTGGCCGTGATACCGCGGCAATCAACCAGGCGCTGCTGCGCGCTGGGGTGATCGTGCGGCCAGTAGCTGGTTACGGCATGCCGAACTTCCTGCGGGTGTCGATTGGTCTGCCTGCTGAAAATGCGCGCTTCCTCGACGCCCTGGCCAAGGTGCTGAGCGCGTGAGTGAAGCCAAATCTGCTGTCACTCAGGTGCAACCTGCCGCCCCTAAGCTCGGCCGCCTGGTGGTTGTCGGCCTGGGCCTAATTGGTGGTTCTTTTGCCAAGGGTTTGCGTGAGCGCGGCCTGTACCGCGAAGTGATAGGTGTCGATCTCGATCCCGAGTCGCGCCGGTTGGCAGTGGAGCTGGGCGTGGTTGATCGCTGCGAGGTTGATCTGGCTGCCGCCTGTCAGGGTGCCGATATAATCCAGCTGGCGGTGCCTATCCTGGCCATGGAAAAGCTGCTCACAGAGCTGGCCAAGCTTGACCTGGGTACGACGGTGCTCACCGATGTGGGCAGCGCCAAAGGCAATGTGGTGCGTGCTGCGCGCCTGGCCTTTACCGGTAAAGCGGTGCGGTTTGTGCCGGGCCACCCAATTGCCGGCTCCGAACAGAGCGGGGTGGAAGCATCCAATGCGCAGCTGTTCCGCCGCCATAAGGTCATCCTCACTCCTTGCGAGCAGAGTGATGAGTCGGCCCTGGCGCTGGTCGACGCCCTGTGGCGCGAGCTGGGCGCGGATGTTGAGCACATGGAGGTCGAGCATCACGATCAGGTGCTGGCTGCGACCAGTCACCTTCCGCACTTGCTGGCCTTTACTCTGGTTGACTCGCTGGCCAAGCGCAGTGAGAACCTGGAGATCTTTCGTTACGCCGCCGGCGGTTTTCGCGACTTCACGCGGATCGCCGGCAGTGATCCGGTCATGTGGCACGACATCTTCCTCGCTAACCGCGAGGCGGTGCTGCGCACGCTGGACGTATTTCGCGACGACCTCGACGCCTTGCGCGACGCGGTTGACGCAGGGGATGGGCATCAATTGCTGGGCGTATTCACCCGCGCCCGCGTGGCCCGTGAGCATTTCGGCAAAATTTTGGCCCGTAGGGCCTATGTGGACGCTATGCACTCGAACGATCTGATTTTTCTGGCTAACCCTGGCGGCAAACTCTCCGGGCGTATTCGCGTTCCGGGCGACAAGTCCATCTCTCACCGTTCGATCATGCTCGGCTCGCTGGCTGAAGGCACCACGCATGTCGAGGGTTTTCTGGAAGGTGAAGACGCGCTGGCGACGTTGCAGGCGTTCCGCGACATGGGGGTGGTCATCGAAGGCCCGCATCATGGCCGCGTGACCATTCACGGCGTGGGTCTGAATGGTCTGAAGGCGCCGGCCGGTCCGCTGTACATGGGCAACTCCGGTACTTCGATGCGCCTGCTCTCGGGTTTGTTGGCAGCGCAACCGTTCGACACCACGCTGACCGGTGATGCCTCGCTGTCCAAACGGCCGATGAACCGTGTCGCCAAGCCGCTGCGCGAAATGGGCGCAGTGATCGAAACCGGTCCGGAAGGTCGCCCGCCACTGATGATCAAAGGCGGCCAGCGCCTGACTGGTATGGATTACGAAATGCCCATGGCCAGTGCCCAGGTTAAATCCTGCCTGTTGCTGGCCGGTCTCTACGCCGCCGGAACCACCTCGGTGACCGAGCCTGCACCGACCCGTGACCACACCGAACGCATGCTGCGCGGCTTCGGCTACCCGGTAACCGTGGATGGCAGCACCGCCAGCGTCACGTCGGGCCACAAACTGACTGCTACCCATATCGAAGTGCCTGCGGATATCTCCTCGGCAGCATTCTTTCTGGTGGCCGGCAGCATTGCCGAAGACTCGGAGCTGGTGCTTGAGCACGTAGGCATCAACCCGACCCGTACTGGCGTCATCGATATCCTCAAGCTGATGGGCAGCGACATCACCCTGGAAAACCAACGTGAAGTCGGCGGCGAGACCGTGGCTGATATTCGCGTGCGCAGCGCCAAGCTCAAAGGTATTGATATCCCCGAAGACCTGGTGCCCCTAGCTATTGATGAGTTCCCGGTGCTGTTTGTTGCTGCGTCGGTGGCTGAAGGTCGTACTGTGCTGCGTGGCGCCGAAGAGCTGCGGGTCAAGGAATCCGACCGGATTCAGGTGATGGCTGATGGTTTGATTGCTCTGGGCGTCAAGGCCGAGCCAACGCCGGACGGCATCATTATCGAAGGCGGCAGCATCGGTGGCGGCGAAGTCTGGGCGCATGGCGACCACCGCATCGCCATGTCGTTCAGCGTGGCCTCGCTGCGCGCCACTGCGCCGATCCGCATCCATGATTGCGCCAACGTCGCCACTTCGTTCCCCAACTTCCTCGCGCTGTCGGCTCATGTTGGCATTCGTGTGGCCGAGGAGGGCAAAGCATGATCGTTGCACCGGTCATCACCATCGACGGGCCGAGCGGCTCGGGCAAGGGCACCATTGCCGGTCTGCTGGCCAAACAACTGGGCTGGAATCTGCTGGATTCGGGTGCGTTGTATCGCCTGCTGGCCTTTGCTGCGGGCAATCACGGCGTTGACCTGACCAACGAAGAGGCGATGAAGCTGCTCGCCGCTCATCTGGATGTGCAATTTATTGCTGCGGGCGATGGCCATGGTCAGCGCATCATTCTTGAGGGCGAAGAGGTCACTGATCTCATCCGCAATGAGCAGGTTGGGGCCGGTGCTTCGCAGGTGGCCTCGCTCTTTGCCGTGCGTGAAGCCCTGCTACAGCGTCAGCAGGCCTTCCAAGAAATGCCAGGACTGGTTGCCGATGGCCGCGATATGGGCACTGTGGTGTTTCCGGATGCGCCGCTGAAGATTTTCCTCACCGCCAGCGCCGAGGAGCGTGCCCGTCGCCGTTACTTGCAGTTGAAGGCCAAGGGCGATGATGTTAATCTCGCGAGTCTTCTTGATGAGATTCAGGCGCGCGATGAGCGCGATACCCAGCGTGCAGTGGCTCCGCTCAAGCCGGCAGCCGATGCGATCCAGCTGGACTCCACCGAACTCTCCATCGAACAAGTGCTTGAACGAATTCTGAGTGAGGTCGCCAATCGCGATCTCGCCGGATGATAAGAGCCACAGCTGCTTAAGCTGACCGGCTCGCAAGGAGGCGCACGGGAACCCAGTCCTAGTCCCGTTTGCCTCTTTTTAAATGAACGTACCCACATTGTCTGGAATGTGGTTTGGGCGGATTCCCTGCCCTGAATCAACAGGAATTAAAATGAGCGAAAGCTTTGCTGAACTGTTTGAAGAAAGCCTAAAAACCCTGAATCTTCAGGCTGGCTCGATCATCACCGCTATCATCGTCGACATCGATTACCAAGCTGGTTGGGTAACCGTTCACGCTGGTTTGAAGTCTGAAGGCCTCATTCCGCTGGAACAGTTCCACAACGACGCTGGCGAGCTTACCATCAAGGTCGGTGACGAAGTTCACGTTGCCCTGGACGCGGTTGAAGATGGCTTTGGTGAAACCAAGCTGTCCCGCGAAAAAGCCAAACGTGCCGAGTGCTGGATCGTTCTGGAAGCAGCTTTCGCCGCAGAGGAAGTGGTTACGGGCGTTATCAACGGTAAGGTTAAGGGCGGCTTCACTGTCGACGTTAACGGCATCCGTGCGTTCCTCCCAGGTTCCTTGGTCGATGTCCGTCCAGTGCGTGATACCACCCACCTGGAAGGCAAAGAGCTCGAATTCAAAGTTATCAAGCTGGACCAGAAGCGCAACAACGTTGTCGTTTCCCGCCGCAGCGTGCTGGAAGCCGAGAACAGCGCCGAGCGCGAAGCTCTGCTGGAATCCCTGCAGGAAGGTCAGCAAGTCAAAGGTATCGTCAAGAACCTCACCGACTACGGCGCGTTCGTGGATCTGGGTGGCGTCGACGGCCTGCTGCACATCACCGACATGGCTTGGAAGCGCATCAAGCATCCGTCTGAAATCGTCAACGTTGGCGATGAAATCGACGTCAAGATCCTCAAGTACGATCGCGAGCGCAACCGTGTTTCCCTCGGCCTCAAGCAGCTGGGCGAAGATCCATGGGTTGCCATCAAGGCACGTTACCCGCAGGACACTCGTGTTACTGCGCGCGTAACCAACCTGACCGACTACGGCTGCTTCGCAGAGCTGGAAGAAGGCGTGGAAGGCCTGGTGCACGTATCCGAGATGGATTGGACCAACAAAAACATCCATCCTTCGAAAGTCGTTAACGTCGGCGACGAAGTGGAAGTTATGGTTCTGGATATCGACGAAGAGCGTCGTCGTATCTCCCTGGGTATCAAACAGTGCAAAACTAACCCGTGGGAAGATTTCTCCGGTCAGTTCAACAAAGGCGACAAGATCTCCGGCACCATCAAGTCGATCACCGATTTCGGTATCTTCATTGGTCTGGATGGCGGCATCGACGGCCTCGTTCACCTGTCCGATATCTCCTGGAACGAAGTAGGCGAAGAAGCTGTACGCCGCTTCAAGAAGGGCGACGAGCTGGAAACCGTTATCCTCTCCGTTGATCCGGAGCGTGAGCGCATTTCCCTCGGCATCAAGCAGCTGGAAGAAGATCCGTTCTCCGACTACGTTGCTGTTAACGATAAAGGCACCATCGTGCGCGGTATCGTTAAAGAAGTTGACGCCAAAGGCGCCATCATCACTCTGGCCGAAGGCATCGAAGCCACTCTGAAAGCCTCCGAAATCAGCCGTGACCGCGTTGAAGACGCGCGCAACGTTCTGAAAGAAGGCGAAGAAGTTGAAGCCAAGATCATCAGCGTTGACCGTAAGAGCCGCGTAATCAGCTTGTCGGTTAAGTCGAAAGACGTTGAAGACGAAAAAGAAGCTATCAAAGAAATGCGTACTAAGCAGGACGAAGTTGCTTCTGCTGGTCCGACCACCATTGGTGATCTGATTCGTGCGCAAATGGAAAACCAGAACTAAGTTCAGGTAATCCAGAAAAAGGGCGGCTTCGGTCGCCCTTTTTTGTGCCTAAAAATCGCTAAGGTGTTGTTTTATAGGCTGTTCAAATCTGACGAGGCGTGCTAAAACCTTTTCATCTAGTGATCTAGCCGCTTGAAAAAGAAGGGAAAACCATGACCAAGTCGGAGTTGATCGAGCGCATCGTCACCCATCAGGGGCAGCTCTCGTCGAAGGATGTTGAGTTGGCGATCAAGACCATGCTTGAACAGATGTCGCAGGCGCTGTCGACCGGTGATCGTATCGAGATTCGAGGCTTCGGCAGTTTCTCGCTGCACTACCGTGCGCCACGCGTCGGGCGTAACCCTAAGACGGGCGACTCAGTCACGCTGGATGGGAAGTTTGTCCCGCATTTCAAGCCGGGGAAAGAGTTGCGTGATCGAGTAAATGAAGACGAGTGAACTTATGTTTGCTTGGTGTGTACGGTTTTTGATCAGGTCACGCATTCTCATAGGTTCATTGTTAGCCTTAGCCTTGTTCTGTAAGAGATTCGATGTGCGCTGTGACTGCCTCTCGCGAATTACATGCAGATTAGGATAGAATTCGGTTGTGCAGGACGGTCCAAGCTTACATGTCTGAGGCTTGGTATATGATGGGTTTTCCAGCTAAGTTAATGAAAAAACTATAGATTTTTCATGTGTCTTTGACCTTTCATACTCCCCGCCTGCCTAAACTATTCGTCGCTATTACCAACTAGGTTTTTGCGAGTTTTCATAAGCATTGGCAGGTAAGGGTTTTTCATGAAAGCGGTAATTCTTGCAGGCGGCCTCGGCACGCGCATTTCCGAAGAGTCCCATCTCAAGCCTAAGCCAATGATCGAGATCGGTGGCAAGCCAATCTTGTGGCACATCATGAAAATATACTCATATTACGGGATCAATGATTTCGTAATATGCTGTGGTTACAAGGGCTATGTAATCAAAGAGTATTTCGCCAACTATTTCCTACATATGTCTGATGTAACATTTGATATGTCTAACAACGCTATGGAAGTTCATCAGCGTTATGTTGAACCATGGCGGGTCACGCTGGTTAATACCGGTGAAGATACCATGACCGGCGGACGCCTGAAGCGTGTCCGCGAGCATCTGGGTGATGAGCCGTTTTGTTTTACATATGGCGATGGTGTGGCAGACGTCAATATTCGCGCACTCGTCGATTTTCATCACTCCCATGGTAAGCCTGCCACCGTAACCGCCATCCAGCCGCCTGGTCGTTATGGTGCGCTAAATCTTCAGGGCGCTTGCGTGCAAAGCTTCCAGGAAAAACCGGCCGGCGATGGTGCATGGATCAACGGCGGATATTTCGTCCTGAACCCCTCGGTAATCGACTATATCGCTGACGATAAAAGCAGTTGGGAAGCCGACCCATTAATGCGTTTGGCCACCGAAGGCAATCTCATGGCTTATCAGCACACCGGGTTCTGGCAAGCAATGGATACCCTGCGTGATAAGAATCACCTGGAAGATCTCTGGCGTAGCGGCACGCCACCCTGGAAACGCTGGGCATGAAACTTTTCGGCGATATCTACCGCGGTCGCAAAGTGCTGTTGACAGGACACACCGGCTTCAAAGGTAGTTGGCTGGTCGCATGGCTTACCCAGTTGGGCGCGGAAGTGACCGGCTTTGCCTTGGTACCGAGCACTTCTCCTGCACATTGGTCGCTGATTGATACCTCGGCTACGGATATCACCGGCGATATCCGTGATGCCCAGTTGGTGCAGGATGTAATTGATCGCGTGCAACCCGATATCGTCTTTCATCTCGCCGCTCAGGCCTTGGTCCGTCGCTCGTATCGCGAGCCACTGGACAGCTGGTCTACCAACGTAATGGGCACGGCCAATATTCTCGAGGCCTGCCGAGCCACAGCCAGCGTGCGTGCCGTGGTAGTGATCACCACCGACAAAGTCTACGAAAACAACGAGTGGCCTTGGGGTTACCGTGAAGTCGACCGGCTGGGCGGCCATGATCCCTACAGCGCTTCCAAGGCGGCGAGTGAACTGGTGGTCGATAGCTATCGTAAGTCGTTCTGGTCTCGCGATGACGCTCCGCTGCTGGCATCTGCCCGTGCCGGGAATGTAATCGGCGGCGGCGACTGGTCCGAAGATCGCCTGGTTCCAGATCTTGTGCGCGCTGTCGCCGCCGGGGTGTCTCTGGAAATACGCTCACCGCAGTCGACCCGCCCTTGGCAACATGTGCTGGACTGCCTGTCCGGTTATCTGCTGTTGGGGCAGCGCCTGCTGTCGGGCGACCGGGCGGCGGCCGTAGCGTGGAATTTCGGGCCGGCACCGGACGACAATCGCACCGTCGCCGAGGTACTCAAGGACCTACAAACCCACTGGGAACAGCTGAAGTGGCATAGCGCGAACGTCGTTCAACCCCATGAAGCCAATCTGCTTTATCTGGATTGCTCAAAGGCCCATGCGCAGCTGTCGTGGCGTCCGGTGTGGACGATTACCAAAAGTCTGGCCATGACCGCCCAGTGGTACAAATACCACCACTCCACCGGCACCGTGATCACTGACCAGCAACTGCAACATTATTTCGAAGCTGCCCGTGATGCCGGTTGCGTGTGGGTCGAAGCATGATTATGACGGCTACCAAAATCCCTGGCGCAGTAGTTGCCGAGCAGCTTCCTTTCCAGGACAGCCGCGGCGCGTTTGGCCGGCTTTTTTGCCAAAAAAGCCTGGCTGAACCGCTGGGTTCACGCCATATCGTGCAAATCAATCACTCGCGCACCAGTGCGGTTGGCGCAGTTCGTGGCATGCATTTCCAACATGCTCCCCATGCCGAAATGAAGATGGTTCGCTGCCTGAAAGGCCGGGTTTGGGACGTAGTCCTAGATCTGCGTGCGAACTCACCGACATTCCTGCAGTGGCATGCGGAAGAGCTAAGTCCCGAATCTGCGAAAATGCTGGTGATTCCGGAGGGCTGTGCACACGGCTTTCAGGTGCTGGAGGCGGATAGCGAATTGCTCTACCTGCACACCGCTTTTTACGAGACAAAGGCCGAAGGCGCAGTTCGTTTTGACGACCCGCTGGTGAGCATCGCCTGGCCGTTGCCCGTAACAGATTTATCGCAGCGCGATAGGGAACACGCGCTGCTATCTACTGACTTTGCTGGACTCTATGTATGAACTGTCGTCACTGCGCTGAGCCGCTGCACCATACCTTTGTTGACCTAGGCTTTGCGCCACCTTCGAATGCCTATCTCAGCCAAGCGGAGCTTGGCTCACCGGAACTATATTTCCCGCTCAAACTGAAAGTGTGCAGCCACTGCTGGCTGGTGCAAACGGAAGATTACGCCCAGGCCGATCTGTTCTTTTCCAAGGACTACGCTTATTTTTCGTCGACCTCCACCAGTTGGCTGGAGCACGCCGCGACCTACGCTAAAACCATGACCCAGTGTCTAGAGCTGAATAGCGACAGCTTTGTCATTGAGGTTGCTTCCAACGACGGCTACCTGCTGAAAAACTTTGTTGCCAGCAATATCCCTTGCTTGGGTGTAGAGCCGACCGCCAGCACGGCTGCCGCTGCAGAAAGCCTCGGTATTCCGGTGCTGCGCGAATTTTTCGGCGAGGCATTGGGTAAACGTCTAGCAGGCGATGGGCGGCTGGCAGACCTGATCGCCGGCAACAACGTGTATGCGCATGTGCCGGATATCAACGACTTCACCCGTGGTCTGAAAGCGGCGCTCAAACCCGGCGGCACCATTACGCTGGAGTTTCCGCACCTGATGCGCCTGATCGAACACACCCAGTTTGACACCGTGTATCACGAGCATTTTTCCTACTTGTCGCTGTACACCGTGGCAAAAATCTTCGCTGCGGCGGGCCTGTGCATCTACGACGTGGAAGAACTGCCTACCCACGGCGGTAGCCTGCGGATATTCGGCACCCATGCCGAACGTGCGCCGGCCGTCAGCGACAAGGTCGCCGCGGTGTTGGATGCTGAAGCCAGCGCGGGTCTGCAAGGCCTTGCCGTATATGAGGGTTTCCAGCAGCGCGCCGATGCCGTCAAGAACGGCTTGCTGAGCTTTCTTATTGAACAAAAGCGCGCTGGCAAAAAAGTGGCGGCTTACGGTGCAGCCGCCAAAGGCAATACGCTGCTGAACTATGCCGGGGTAAAGCCGGATCTGCTGGCGTTCGTCTGCGATGCCGCGCCTTCCAAGCAAGGCAAATATCTGCCGGGCAGTCATATACCAGTGTTTGCGCCCGAACTATTGAAAACAGAGCGTCCAGATATCGTGGTGATTTTGCCTTGGAACATTGCCAGCGAAGTGATGAGCCATACCGCCTATATCCGTGAATGGGGCGGCAAGTACGCCATTGCTGTTCCTGCATTGGAGGTCAAATGAGCCAGCGCATCTATTACACCAAACCCTCCATTACCGACCTTGAAGTCGAATACGCCACCGATGCAGCGAGAAATGGCTGGGGCGAGCGTTGCTATGAGTACATCAACAAGTTTGAAGAGTTGTTCAAGGCTCACCTAGGCGTGAAATACGCAATCGCGACCTCGAGCTGTACCGGCGCGCTGCATATGGGAATGGCGGCCCTAGATATTGGCCCCGGTGATGAAGTCATCCTGGCTGACACGAACTGGGTGGCGACTGTTTCTCCTGTAGAGCACCTGGGTGCTACACCTGTATTTGTCGATATCCTCCCTGATACCTGGTGTCTGGATCCTGAGCAGGTCGAGTCTGCAATTACTCCTCACACCAAAGCGATCATTGCTGTGCACCTCTACGGAAACTTGTGTGACATGGACCGACTGCTGGAGATCGGTAAGCGCCATGGTATTCCTGTTATCGAAGATGCGGCTGAAGCGATAGGATCGGAATATCAGGGCAAGCGCGCTGGCAGTATGGGGATATTCGGCAGCTTTTCTTTTCATGGCACTAAAACGTTAACCACCGGCGAAGGCGGCATGTTTGTTACCAATAGTGCCGAGCTGTATGAAAAGGTGCTGACGCTTTCAAATCACGGTAGGGCCCGGGGCCAGACTAAGCAGTTTTGGCCGGACGTTGTGGGTTTCAAGTACAAGATGTCCAATATCCAGGCGGCAATCGGTTGCGCACAAGTGGAGCGTATCGCCGACTTGATACAGCGTAAGCGCGAGATCATGTCGCTCTATCGCGAGCGTCTCAGCGCGTATCCAGATATCGAACTCAACGCGCAACATGAAGGAACAGTAATTGGCGCGTGGATGCCTACTGTTGTGTTCGCACAGCAAACGGGAATGACTCGTGAGCGGTTACAAACTGCTTTTCAGGCCGCAAATATAGATGCACGGGTGTTTTTTCACCCACTTTCCAGTTTGCCCATGTTTAAGGCGCGGCTTGAGAACGTCCATGCTTACTCCATTCCTTTGCGTGCTATCAATTTGCCGAGTTACCACGACCTCACAATCGCCGAGTTGGACCGCGTATGCTCAGTTTTTTCGACGTTGGAAATCGTCTGAGTTATCCAACTCCCCGTAACCCCGGATTCAGAGCGCGCTATGAATAATTATTTGACGTCAGAGCAGATTGCTGAGTTTGAGCGTACTGGTATTTTGATTTTGCGCGACTTTTATAGCGAGTGTGATATCGATGCAGTTCAGCGCGGTATCTACAATGTCATTGGCCAAGTCATGATCAGGCATGGTGTAGCTGATCAGCGAGCTGCCTATGAAGCGCAGTCATTCGACGAGGGTTATCTGGATCTGATCAAAGTAAACCGCGCCTGGGGAGGGGAGGTTTATGATGCGGTGAAGCAGATTCCTGCATTTATGCGCTTGGTCGCCCATCCCAGTCATGAATTGTTGTTTTCGCAGTTAAGGCAGGGGTCCATGCCGGGTATTGCGGCCGGGGGTTATGGCATTCGTATTGATTGTCCATTTGAGGATAAATACCGAGCGATGTGGCATCAGGAATATCCTGCTCAACTGCGCAGTGTCGATGGGCTGGTTTTCTGGAGTCCTTTGGTTAAGGTGACAGAGGCGTTGGGCCCAGTCGTCCTTTGCCCTGAGTCTCATAAACTGGGACCGCTGCCTGTATTCAACGCCGACCCTGAAGGCGCGGGACGAACCGGCGCGTATGCGTTAATGATCAAAGACGAGCAGCACTATTTAGATCAATACGCTAAAACTGCACCACTTACTTCGCCACGTGATTTGGTAATCATTGATTTCATGCTCTTGCACTGCTCGGGCTACAATAAAAGCGATAGGGCGCGCTGGTCGATGCAGTTCAGGTATTTCAACTTTGCAGATCCTATCGGCCGTTCCCACGGCTGGAAAGGGTCGTATGCGGCTGGCGTTGATTTTCGCGATATACACCCAGAATTATTTTATGTGGAGTAGAGAATATGCATTGCAATGTTTGTCTCGCTGAAGTCGGCAAGCCAATTTATTCGGCTAGCTCAAACCAGTCTCTGACTTCGCTGTGCGAACTGCGCGATGGAAAAGTCAATGTTTGGTCATGTCCCGTATGTTCGCATCTGCTCAGCGAAGCGTTTGCCGATACCGTTGCTTACTATGAGTCTGATTACAAAATTCTTCTGAGTGAAGAAGAGGAAGATCAGATTTACGAAGTGAGGAATGGGGAAATTGTCTATCGCACCAATCATCAGATTGATACTCTGCTTAGCAAGCTCAATTTGCCTGATGGCGCTATCGTTCTCGACTACGGTTGCGCGAAGGCTTCTACATTAAAGAAGTTAAGCAGCCAGCGACCTGATCTGAACATACACTTGTTTGATGTAAGTTCGATGTATAAAGCGTACTGGGAAAAATTTGTCAGCGTCGACCGGTACGCCATTCATACAACGCCTTCCACGTGGGATGCGCGGTTTGATGTACTGACTTCATTTTTTGCCTTGGAACATATTCCTCAGCCCGTCGATACAGTTAAGAAGGTTTATTCCCTGCTTAAGGATGGCGGCGTGTTTTATGGCATTGTACCAGACACGTTTGGCAACGTTGCTGACTTTGTCGTGATCGATCATGTCAACCATTTCACAACGCCTTCGCTCACCTATTTGCTTGATGCTGCTGGATTTACTGATATCCAGATTGACGACAGCGTACACCGAGGAGCGCTTGTCTTTACCGCCCGCAAAGGCAGCAACAAGGAAATTACTGTTGATCCTACCGAGACCTTAGAAAAATCAGCATCTCTGGCTCAGTATTGGACGTCAGTCAATCGCCGTATTCTTGAAACTTCCAAGGCTCATACCGGTGTCACTAAGGCTATCTACGGGTCGGGTTTCTACGGTGCCTATATCGCAAGTGCCATGAGCGATTTCGATCACGTCAGCTGCTTCCTGGATGCTAGCCCGTTTCAACAAGGGAAAGAGCTATTTGGCAAGCCGATTCTGGCGCCTGAGTTGCTTCCCAGCGATGTGAAGGTTCTATATGTTGGATTAAATCCTAGTATTGCTCGCTCGATTATCAATAGCCTTGAGTGGTTAACGAGTCGCGGCATCTCGGTCGTCTATTTGGATGAGCAGGCGATATGATTGGCGGCAAGGCTGTTGTTTTGCGCAGTTGGAAAGAAGCGGATGTGCCGTTGCTGCGTGATATGCGTAATGATGTGTTGTTGCAGGCCCAGTTATTAGCCCGTCCGCGGGGTAGCGATGAGAGCCAGGTGCGTGACTGGTTAAGAGCGTTTACCGCTGTTAGTGGCGATTTCATATTTATTCTGGCAGATCCTTCCGATGATACGGTCTTGGGCTTTTTGCAGTTCAGGAATACGGATTTCGTCAGTGGAAATACAGAGCTGGGTATCTGTCTAGCCTCCAGCGCCCAAGGGCGCGGAGTAGGTAGCGAAGTAATAGAGCTAGCACGCGTTTATATGCGCGATACATGGGGCATGAAAAAGTTCTGGCTGAAGGTCAGGAGTGACAATCTCGCCGCTATAAAATGCTACGAGAAAGTGGGTTTTTCCCACTGCGGAAGACTCTCGAATCACGTGTTTATTTCGGGTGATTGGCATGATGTGGCATTTATGGAATTATTTTTGAGCTAGGTGGATCATGAACATCGTTATTTCACAGTCGATGTTTTTTCCCTGGGTAGGGCTTCTGGAACAAGTACGTCTTGCCGATGTATTTGTCCACTATGACGATGTGCAATTTTCAAAAGGTAGTTTTGTCAATCGGGTGCAAATCAAGACACCTCAAGGTGTGCGTTGGATGGCAGTGCCTTTGGTGGACCTGCATCTTGGGCAGAAAATAAACGAAGTGCAGGTGCCTCCGAGTGAAAAATGGCGAGCTGCCCATCTTCTATTACTTGAGCGTAGCTTTGCAGACGCTCCGTTTCGCCGCGACGCCCTTGATCTTGTCGAGGCTGTTTACGCGAAGGACTATGCCAATATCGGTGCGTTAGCTCGTGCATCGCTGATGGCGCTGGTTAAATATTTTGGCCTGGACACCCACTGTCGCTTTATTGATGTGCAGTCATTGGATATTCCGGGAAGTAGCAGCGATCGTGTCTTTTCCGTGGTGCAGCATCTGAAAGGCGACACCTACATCACGGGGCACGGTGCCCGACGCTATCTTGATCACGAATTGTTTGAGCGGTCGGGAGTTGCTGTCGAATACATGAATTACAACTGCACGCCCTATCCTCAAGCCCACGGCGATTTCATTCCATATGTTTCTGCTTTGGATCTAGTGGCGCACTGTGGAAAGCGTGGACTCGATTCCATCCATTCCGGAACTATAAATTGGAGAAGTTTTGAAAATGAATCCGCATGAGCAATTTCGTCAAGAGGTCGCCGAAAATATCGAGGCGCTGGGCGCTGATACCGATTTGCAAGCACTCTCTCGAGTTTGGGTCCGTGAGATCAGCCGCCATAAGTGGGCTTATAATTTTTCTTGGTTCGGTCGTCCTGCCATTCAGTTTCCAAACGATACATGGGCGATGCAGGAACTGATCTGGGATATCAAACCTGATCTGATCATTGAGACCGGCATTGCCCATGGCGGCTCGCTTATCTTCAGTGCCTCCATGCTTGCGATGCTTGATTATTGTGAAGCCGTCGAGCAGGGCGCCCCGCTTGATCCGCGTGCGAGCAAGCGTCGTGTGCTGGGTATCGACATTGATATACGTCAGCACAACCGCGAGGCAATCGAATCGCACCCGATGGCGCACATGATCGATATGATTCAAGGATCCAGTGTTGATGAGCACACTATTTCCAAAGTTCATGAGTATGCAAAAAGTTACAAGCGCATATTGGTCTGCCTGGATTCCAACCATACCCATGAGCATGTGCTGCGTGAGCTGGAAGCATATGCTGGCCTGGTCAGTGAAGGCAGTTACTGTGTGGTATTCGATACCCTGGTAGAGGATATGCCGCTTGACTTGGTTCAGGATCGTCCATGGGGGCCGGGAAACAGTCCGAAGAGTGCGGTTAAAGAGTATTTGAAACAGCATCCTGAATTTGAAATTGATAAAAAAATCGACCATAAACTGCAGATCAGTGTCGCGCCGGATGGCTTCTTGAAGCGTATTGGCTAAATAAGGATGCTTCGGCGCAACCTGATAGCTAACTTCCTCGGCCAAGGCTGGACCGCTGTTATGGGTTTGGCCTTCGTTCCCCTTTATATCAAGTATATCGGGATCGAGTCCTACGGATTAATCGGCATTTTTGCCATTGTTCAGGCTTGGCTGACCTTGCTCGATATGGGCCTTGTTCCGGCCCTTAGTCGGGAAATGTCGCGTTTTACCGGAGGGGTACATTCGGCCGAATCCATCTGGACGCTGTTGCGTAGCGTCGAAGTTTTACTTCTGCTGGTGGCGGTCATCTTTGTTGTATGTGCCTATGGGGCTTCCGGTTGGCTTTCTGTCAATTGGATCAACACGGAAAAAATCCCTGCGAGCATCGTGCAACAAGCTGTTGTTGCAATGGGATTTGTCGCGGCACTCAGGTTGTTGGAAAACGTCTACAAGAGTTGTTTGGTCGGGTTGCAATTGCAGCTTTCCTACAACGTCATCAACAGTTTTTTTGCCACACTGCGAGGAGTAGGGGCCGTTGCTGTACTGGCCTGGTACTCGCCGACAGTGTTGGCGTTTTTTGCCTGGCAGGCGATTGTTTCCATCTGTTCTGTCGTGGCGATGTTTTGTTTTGTTTACAGGGCTATGCCGGCACGGCAACAGACTGTGCGCTTCAGTTTTTCTGCGCTGCAGGAAATTGGTGGTTTTGCCGGTGGGGTGGTGAGCATCACGTTTTTAGCGTTGCTGCTTACGCAGGTAGATAAAATCCTGCTTTCCAAATTTCTTCCGCTCTCCGAGTTTGGTTATTACTCGTTGGCGGTGTTGTTGGCCAATGGCCTTTACATGATTGTAGGTCCGATAAACCAAGCTTTTTTTCCGCGTTTTTCTGAGCTGTTTTCCCGTAAGTCTGAAGTCGAACTGGTTGAATCGTTTCACCTGGGTGCACAGTTGGTCAGCGTTTTCTTGGGTGTTGGTGGTGTCGTGCTGATCTTTTTTAGCGAGTTTATCTTGCGTATCTGGACCGGTGACCCAGCACTGTCGATAGCGACTGCGCCGCTGCTGTCCATTTTGTCCTTGGGCTGTTTATTAAATGGCTTGCTGTGGATTCCTTATCAGATGCAGCTGGCTCATGGCTGGACCAGTTTAGGCGTGAAGATGAATATCGTGGCTATCATATTTATCGTGCCGGCTATCGTATGGGTTGCCCCTCGATATGGTGCGCTGGGCGTCGCCTGGGTTTGGGTTGTGTTGAATTGCGCCTATCTTTTCCTCGGTATGCATTTCATGTTCAGGAAGATCATGAGGGAAGAAAAGTGGACATGGTATTTTAATGACGTCGCCATTCCGCTTTTTTGCGGGGTGGCGGTAGCCGGCGTGTTTCGGTTGCTCTTCAACGACGTTAATTTGTTGGTTTTTTCCGTGGCGGTGATCAGCATATTTTTTGCGTTTTTTCTCGCGGCCGGGCGAGTGCGAAATCTATTTCTAAAACGCTTCGCGTTCTTTTAAGTCGTTTGTGTGGGGTGTTTTTTGACTAAAGTTACAGTGGGTATGCCGGTCTACAACGGTGGCGCACTTTTCGAAAAAGCGCTTTTATCGGTGCTTCAGCAAAGTTGCCGGGATATTGTCGTTTTAATTTCAGATAACTGTTCTTCTGATGAAACTTCTCTTATTTGTCAGAAGTACGCTGCTCAAGACTCGCGCATCGTTTATCATCGGCAACGTGAAAATTTAGGCGCGAACGGAAACTTCGACTTTATTTTGGAAGCGGCCACGACAGAGTTTTTTATGTATGTGGCGGCTGATGATTTTATTTCGCCTAATTACGTTGAAGATAATCTGCAGTTCTTGCTTGAAAACAGCGACTATGCAGCGTCCACCTGTCCGGTGCGATTTTCCACGGGTGAAACGGACTCTGCCATTGTTGGCGATTGCGTGGTTTCGCAAGCCGATCCTTATGATCGGTTAATGTCTGTGTTGACCTACCGATGTGCCAATGGTCGTTTCTATTCGATGTATCGTCGCGAGTTGATTGCCGACTGGCGGTATAGTGCCAAGTCTTTTGTGGGGGGCGATATATATTTCGTGCTGGCCATTTTGCTAAAAGGCAAGTTTAACCGGGTGGATAATGGTTTTATCGAGTTGGGCCGAGATGGCATGAGCACTCAGGCTGATTTTTACCTCAGGTTCAGCACCAGCTTTTTTAACTACATTGTGCCTTTTCTTCAATTTGCCAGAGAAACAATGGCACTGTTAAAGCATGCACCTTTATCGATCAGGGTTCGTGCGTTCAATTTTTTTGTTGTGTTAAACGCCAGAACCTCAATTGCCAGGTGTTTGTATTATTTCAAAATGTATGGGGCGGCTCGGCTGCTCAAACGAAAAGTCTTTGGTTGAATCCCAGCCATTTGAGACGTTTACGCGGGTGATTGATGGATTGCGCAATGCATGCCCCCGTTGGATTGGAGCGGGCCTCGGATAGGCATCTGAATTTTTCTTGGGAGAGCACGGTCAATGATGATTGCATGCGTAACCGGAGGGCGCGGACTCGTTGGACGCCATATCGTTTCGCTGTTACTGGCGGCCGGTTATCAGGTGAGAGTGCTAGTACGCAGCATGCCGGCTGAGCCGGTAGCAGGTGTGGAGTATTATCTGGGTAATCTGTCTGATCGTGCGTCTTTAAGCGCCTTTTTAGCGTCCGGAAAAATGCTGTTTCATTGTGCCGCCGAGCTTAACGATACCGCGTTGATGGAGCTGGTAAATGTTCAGGGTACGAAAAATCTGGCGCAGGTTTATAACGAACTGGATTTTGATTATTTCTGCTTTATCAGTAGTGCTGGTGTGGTGGGCTTCACGGACAAATCCGTTGTAATGGAAAGCGATATATGTCGTCCCAGAAATCCTTACGAGGCCAGTAAATTGGCTGCAGAGGCACTGCTGCGCGAAGTGGTGTCTACTGATTCGTTGGTTATGCTGCGACCTACCAATGTGGTGGACAATCAAAAGCCAGGTCTTTTGCGCGAGTCACTTCAGAGCGGTTTTTATTCCAAACTGAAGTTCTTCTTGAAAGGCTCAGAGTCTGCGCACTTGGTTCATGCACATGATGTGGCACGTGCGGCCCTGAGCTTTATCGACACACCGCGCCGGGGGGAGTGCTATTTCGTCTCCCGCGATGAAGACCCGGAGAACTACGTTCTCAAGGTCAGGCGCTTGGTGAGAGCCGGAGCGTTAAACGCTACTTCGTCCGTATTGATAGCCCTGCCTGCCATTGTTCCTTATTGGATTCGTTGCCTTTTGCTGAAAAAATCTAATCGTGGCGATGTCGTCTATTCCAGTAAAAAATTAGAGTCGACGGGGTTTACCTATGTTTATTCCGTTGGTGAGATGGTGCGTGACTTTTTAACTGCGCAGTCTGTTAAGTCTTGATTGGTATTAGGTTTTTTTGGACGCAAACATTTGAACGTACTTCACGTAGCCGACGGCATCGACCCCTCACTGGGCGGTGGCACTGCCGAGCGTACCTATCAGTTGGCCATGGCGCTGCATCGCGCGGGCGTCAGCTGCACGGTGCTGTGCACGGAGCAGGGGCTAACTGACAAGCGGCGTGCGGAACTCTCCAGCGTGCGGCTGGTCGTGGTGCCGTTGTTGTCGCACCGCTTTTTGCTGCCCAAGATCTCCGGGCAACGTATCGATGAGTTGGTGGCCGGGGCGGATGTGGTGCATGTCACCGGTCATTGGAGCGTGCTTGGCGCGCGTGTCTGCCTGGCGGCGCAGCGCTTGAACAAGCCGTATGTCTATTGCCCGGCGGGATCACTGCGTATTTTCGGCCGCTCGGCCTGGGTCAAGCGCTTGTATAACCGTGTGGTCGGCCGGCGCATTGTCAGCGGCGCGACCCGCTGCCTGACGGTGACCGAGCTTGAGCGTGAGCAATTCCATGAATATGGCGTGCCGGACGAGCGCATCGTGCGCTTGCCCAATGGCGTGCATCTGGGCAGCACCGCGACTCCCGATCCCCAGGCGTTCCGCGCTCGTTATGGCCTGGAAGGCAAGCAGCTGTTGCTGTTTCTCGGGCGCTTGAACCCGATCAAGGGGCCGGATCTGCTGCTCGAGGCGTTCGCCAGTATTGCCGGGAGCTATCCGCAGGCGAGGCTGGTGTTCGCCGGGCCCGAGGAAGGGCTGGCGGTCACGCTCAAGGCGGATGTGGCTGCAGCCGGTCTGCAGCAGCGCGCGCTGTTTGTTGGCTACCTGGCCGGGCAGGCGAAGCAGGATGCCTTGGCGGCTGCGGATCTGCTGGTGGTGCCATCGCGCCAGGAGGCCATGTCGCTGGTAGCGCTGGAGGCCGGTTTGCGCGGCACGCCGGTGATGCTTACCGATCAGTGTGGTTTCGACGAGGTGCAAGATGCTGGCGGCGGTTTGGTCGTGGCGGCGCGGGCTGACGCAATAGCCGCGGGGCTCGAACAGTTGCTGGGCGCGGCCGAGCAGTTGCCCCTGTACGGCGAAAAACTGCGTCAACTGGTGTTGGCCCATTACACCTGGGATGTGCTGGTACGTCAGGCCGGGCACCTATATGAAGAGCTTTCCGGCGTGCCATTCCCGCCGTCGACGGATAAGCAGAAGTGAGCCGGTCGTGAGAATCCTGATTGTCAGCCAGTACTTCTGGCCGGAGCACTTCATCATCAACGACTTCGTGCGCGTGCTCGCTGAGCAGGGCCACGAGGTGGTGGTTGCTACGGGCAAGCCCAATTACCCGGACGGCAAGGTGTTCGACGGTTATCGCGCCTGGGGCTGTCAGCGCGAGCGTTATCTGGACAAGGTCGAGGTACTGCGGGTGCCGCTATGGCCGCGCGGGCAGGGCGGGGCGAAGAATCTGCTGCTCAACTACTTGTCGTTTGTCGTCTCCGGCTTGGTCTGTTTGCCCTGGATGCTGCGCAAGCGCGAGTTCGACGCCGTGCTGGTGTTCGCGCCATCGCCCATCACCCAGACCATCCCGGCCATCCTGCTCAAGTGGTTGAAGAAGGCGCGCCTGCTGCTGTGGGTGCAGGACCTGTGGCCCCAGAGTCTGGCCGCCACCGGTTTTGTCAAGAACCCGCGGTTGCTGACGATGGTGGCCTGGATGGTCAAGGCCATCTACCACCACTGCGATACCTTGCTGGTGCAGTCGCGCGCGTTTATCGAACCGGTGGCGCGTTTTGCCAAGCGCGAGAAGATCGTCTATTACCCCAACTCCATCAATACGCATCCCCCGACCGTGGCGGTGCCGCTGCCTGAGGAATTGGTCAGTCTGCTGGAAACGCATTTCTGTATAGTTTTTGCCGGTAACCTGGGTACGGCCCAGGCGCTGGAAACCCTGGTGCAGGCGGCAGAGCTTTTGCGTGACGACCCGCAAATCCGTGTGGTGTTGGTCGGCAGTGGCAGCCGGCTGGGCTGGTTGCAGGCGCAGAAGCAGGCGCGCGAGCTGGACAACCTGATATTGCCCGGGCGCTTTGCTGGCGAAGCGATGCCGCAGATCTTCGAGCACGCCTCGGCGCTGCTGGTCTCGCTCAATGACGAAGAAGTCTTTAACCAGACGGTGCCGAGCAAAGTCCAGGCGTATCTGGCGGCGGGCCGGCCGATCATTGCCAGCCTCAACGGCGAGGGCGCGCGTATTGTCAGTGAGGCCAGGGCGGGGCTTGCGTCACCGGCGCAGAAGGTCTTGCCACTGGTGGCGAACATTCGCAGCATGAAAGCCTTGGGCACTGCTGAGCGCACGGCCATGGGCCACTCGGGCAGAGCCTATTTCGATGCAAATTTCGAAATGAACCGTCAGGTGCAGGTGCTGATTGATCATTTGATGGACAAGAAAACCGGCGGGGAAAACGCTTTATGAAAATCTTGGTGCTTGGCGTTACCGGCATGCTCGGCAATGCGGTGTTCAGTGTGTTCCAGTCCGACGCCAGCTTCGAGGTATGGGGCACGCTGCGTAGCGCGGCAGCCCGTAAACATTTCCCGGCCGCCTGCCATGAGCGGTTGCGCGCGGGTGTCGATGTGCTGGATCAGGACGCCTTGGCTGCAGCCCTGGCAGGCATCAAGCCGGATGTGGTGATCAACTGCGTCGGCCTGATCAAGCAACTGGCAGATGCCAAGGACCCGCTTACCGCGCTGCCGATCAATGCCATGTTGCCCCATCGCCTGGCGCGCCTGTGCCAGCTGGTCGGCGCGCGGTTGATTCATGTCAGCACCGACTGTGTGTTCGCTGGCAGTAAAGGCGGCTATCTAGAAAGCGATACCTCGGATGCCGAGGACTTGTACGGCAAGTCCAAATTTATCGGCGAGTTGCATGATCTGGCGCATGCGATCACCCTGCGCACCTCGATCATTGGCCATGAGCTGGGTTCCCGCTATGCCCTGGTCGATTGGTTTCTGGCCCAGGAGGGCAGTATACGGGGGTTTTCCCGGGCGATCTTCTCCGGCTTGCCGACGGTGGAGCTGGCGCGGGTAATGAAGGATTTTGTAATTCCGCACGCCCAGCTCAGTGGCTTGTATCATGTCGCGGCCACGCCCATCGCCAAGCTGGACCTGCTGCGTCTGGTCGCGGCGCAGTATGGCAAGCAGATCGAGATTTGCCCGGACGACTCCTTGGTGATCGATCGCTCGCTCGATGGTTCGCGCTTTAGCCAGGCGACGGGGTACGTTGCCCCGGCGTGGCCGGAGTTGGTCCGCGAGATGCACGCGCACCGCTGACAGGTTTCACGCTGTGCCGCGCCCGCAGTGATCGATTGATCGCCAGGCAGGGCGGCGTTTTGATAGTTTACTCGCGTGTTCTGGGCAACACGCTCACGTTCTGGAAGGTTTTATGTTCGACGACAAGGTGTTGATGATCACCGGGGGGACCGGTTCGTTCGGTCATACGGTACTCAAGCGTTTTCTCAATACCAACGTGCGCGAGATCCGCATTTTCAGCCGTGACGAGAAAAAGCAGGAAGATATGCGCATCGCCCTGGCCAATGACAAGGTCAAGTTCTATATCGGCGACGTGCGCAACTACGACAGCCTTGCCCAGGCGATGGTCGGCGTGGATTACATTTTCCACGCCGCCGCCCTGAAACAGGTGCCCTCGTGCGAGTTCTACCCAATGGAAGCGGTGCGTACCAATGTACTGGGTACTGAGAACGTGCTGAATGCGGCGGTGGCCACCGGCGTGAAACGCGTGGTGGTATTGAGCACCGACAAGGCCGTCTACCCCATCAACGCCATGGGTATTTCTAAGGCCATGGCGGAAAAGCTGATGGTCGCCAAGTCGCGGATGATTCCGGCGACTGGCCCGGTGATCTGCGCCACCCGTTACGGCAACGTAATGGCCTCGCGGGGGTCGGTGATCCCCCTGTTTGTAGACCAGCTGCGCT
Source organism: Pseudomonas sp. WS 5011 (assembly GCF_012985775.1). Classification (NCBI taxonomy): domain Bacteria; kingdom Pseudomonadati; phylum Pseudomonadota; class Gammaproteobacteria; order Pseudomonadales; family Pseudomonadaceae; genus Pseudomonas; species Pseudomonas sp. WS 5011. Next base: position 7,994 of record NZ_JAAQXA010000014.1, on the reverse strand, counting down.
CCGATGAGCCGCTGACCGTGACTGACCCGGATATGACGCGCTTCCTGATGTCGTTGGAAGACTCGGTCGACCTGGTGCTGCACGCCTTCGAACATGGTCAGCAAGGTGACCTGTTTATCCAGAAAGCGCCGGCCTCTACCGTCGGTAATCTGGCGCAAGCGCTGAAAGAGCTGTTCGGCAAGAGCAATACCGTGAAAGTGATCGGCACCCGCCATGGTGAGAAACTCTACGAGTCGCTGGTGTCTCGTGAGGAAATGGCAAAGGCCGAGGACATGGGGCGCTACTACCGCATTCCCGCTGACAACCGCGACCTGAACTACAAGAAGTACTTCGTCGAGGGCGAGCAACGTATCTCCGAACTGGATGACTACACCTCGCACAACACCGAGCGCCTGGACGTTGCCGGGATCAAGAATCTGCTGCTGAAATTGGATTACATCAAGGACGCACTCAATGCTTAAGGTCATGACCCTGGTCGGCACGCGCCCCGAGCTGATCAAGATGAGCCGGGTGATCGCCGAGTTGGACCGCCAGGTCAACCACGTGCTGGTGCACTCCGGGCAGAACTACGACTACGAGCTCAATCAGGTCTTTTTCGATGACCTGAAAATCCGCAAGCCTGACCATTTTCTCGGCGCCGCGGGTGAGACTGCTGCGCAGACCATCGCCGAGGTCATCGCCAAGTCCGACGCCATTTTCGAGCTCGAAAAGCCCGATGCGCTGTTATTGTATGGCGACACCAACACCTGCCTGGCGGTAATCGCCGCCAAACGCCGAAAGATTCCGGTGTTTCATATGGAAGCGGGCAATCGCTGCTTTGATCAGCGGGTGCCGGAGGAACTCAATCGCAAGGTGCTCGATCACCTGTCTGACATCAACATGGTGCTTACCGAACATGCACGTCGGTACTTGATCGCTGAGGGCATTCGCCCCGAGACAATCATCAAGACTGGTTCGCACATGCATGAAGTGCTGGACTACTACCGGCCAAAGATCGAGGCCTCTGACGTGCTTGCTCGCGAGGGGCTGGAGGCTGGCAAGTTCTTTATTGTCAGCGCCCATCGTGAGGAGAACGTCGACACTCCAGATAATCTGCGCGATCTACTTGCTACCCTACGTGCATTGGCCGATGAGTATGGTTATCCGCTGATCGTGTCGACCCATCCACGTACTCGTAAGCGTCTGGAGGCGCTGGGCGAATCACTGGAGCACCCACTGATTCGCTTTCCCAAGCCATTCGGTCTTTTGGACTACATCAAGCTGCAGATGAGTGCGTTCTGTGTGCTATCCGACAGCGGCACCATTACTGAAGAAGCTTCTTTACTCAGCCTTCCGGCAGTGACCCTGCGCAACGCTCACGAGCGTCCGGAGGGCATGGACCAGGGCACTCTGATAATGAGTGGATTAAAGAAGGATTCGGTGTTGCCGGCGGTCAAGGTTATTACCAGCCAGCATCAACCTGGATCGCGTCGTATTCCGCTGGTTCCTGATTATGAAGGTGGCCCGGTTTCGTTGCAGGTCGTGCGAGTCGTACTCAGCTACACCGATTATGTAAATCGTACTGTGTGGCACAAGGGCTAAAGCCATGCGTGTTTTGCTCACGGGTGCCAACGGTTTCGTTGGGCGCGCAGTACAGGCACGCCTGCTAGCCGATGGTAAGCATGAATTGCGCTGCGCCATGCGTCAGTTACCGCCTACTTGCCCTGCTAATTGTGAAGTTTGCCTGTCCCCAGGGCTGGCTTCGGATGCGGATTGGTCGTCGGCATTGGTCAATGTCGATGCTGTCATCCATTGCGCCGCTCGGGTGCATGTGATGAACGAGCAAGCTATTGACCCGCTTACCGAGTTTCGTCAGGTCAACGTTGAGGGCACTCTGCGGCTGGCTCGCCAGGCAGTGGAGGCTGGCGTACGTCGTTTCATCTTCGTCAGCTCGATCAAGGTCAATGGTGAGCAGACCTTGCCGGGGCATGCCTATTGTGCCGATGACGTGCCTGAGGCTGTAGACCCATATGGCATATCCAAATCTGAGGCCGAAGAAGGGTTGAGGGCGTTGGCTGCCGAGACTGGGCTGGAGGTGGTTATTGTTCGTCCGCCCCTGATTTATGGTCCGGGCGTGAAGGCAAACTTCCACAGCATGCTGCGCTGGTTGCATCGCGGTATACCACTACCTTTTGGGGCTATCGATAACCATCGTAGTTTTGTGGCGCTGGATAATCTGGTGGATTTACTGGTGTTGTGTCTCACGCATCCTGCAGCAAATGGGCAGCGTTTTCTTGTGAGCGATGGTGAGGACCTATCAACTACTGAGTTGTTGCGCCGCTTGAGTCGTGCCTTGGGGCGCCCGGCCAGGTTGGTCCCTATTCCTCAGTTATGGATTGAGTATGGCGCGGGGTTATTGGGGCAGCGCGCACTGAGTCAGAGGTTGTGTGGCTCGCTACAGGTGAATATAGATAAAACTCGCGAGTATCTAGGCTGGGTGCCGCCACTTACTGTGGAACAGGCACTGGCCAAAACAGCTGCGCACTTTCTGGAAGACGCCCATTCATGAGTGTTCTAATCTTTAGCTTTTTAGTGGCTTTTTTGTCCTGGATATTGACAGCTTTGTTGCGGCGCTATGCGTTGTCTCGCAGCTTGATGGATGTTCCTAATGCACGCAGTTCCCATACCCAACCCATGCCGCGGGGCGGTGGAATGGCTATTGTTTTGGCCTACCTATTTGCGCTGTGTATAGCTTTCTCCATGGGTATGGGAGTTCAAACTGAGTACTTTTATGCATTGAGCGGTGCTGGTGCGCTTATCGCATTGCTTGGTTTTCTTGATGATCATGGGCATATCGCAGCCCGCTGGCGCCTGCTTGGGCATTTCACGGCTGCTGCTTGGGCTCTGTTCTGTCTCAATGGTTTGCCACCTTTGCAAGTGCTCGGCCATATAGTTGATCTGGGTTGGTTCGGTTATTTGTTGGCTTCCCTTTATTTGGTATGGCTGCTCAATCTTTACAACTTTATGGACGGTATTGACGGTATTGCAAGTGTCGAGGCGATTAGTGTTTGCCTTGGTGGCGCGTTGATGTACGGCTTTCTCGGGCATTTAAATATGCTGCTCTTGCCATTGTTGTTGGCTGCGGCGGTTGCGGGATTTTTGTTTTGGAATTTTCCTCCCGCGCGTATTTTTATGGGGGATGCAGGCAGTGGTTTCCTCGGCGTCGTATTGGGCATTCTCTCTCTGCAAGCCGCTTGGACCGACGCATCATTACTTTGGGGGTGGTTGATTCTGCTAGGTGTCTTTATTGTCGATGCAACCTTTACTCTTTTCCGGCGGTTGTTGCGTGGAGATAAGGTTTATGAAGCCCACCGTAGCCATGCCTATCAATACGCCTCACGTCACTTTAGCCGTCACTTGCCGGTGACTTTGGCCGTCGTTGCAATCAATTTTTTCTGGTTATTACCAATCGCACTTTGGGTCGCCTTCGGTGGTGACGGTTTGTGTGCGCTGTTGTTGGCCTATACACCGCTACTGATATTGGCTGTCAGGTTCCGAGCTGGAGCGCTGGAGCAAGTATGAGCCCATTACGAACATCGATGATTTCGCTCATCTCGGAGTCGGTGTCAATTTGGCCAGGGGGGCAGGTGAGTACTTCGGCATGGCTGCAGGCCGGTTGTAGTGCAAGCTATGGTGTTAGCGTTGCATCAGGCGATGTGGTTGCCCCGTGCACCGCATTGCAAGCCAGATATTGAGGAATAAATATGATTCGCCAGCGGATAGACGCTCTACGTCAGGGACTCTTACAGCTATCGCGTCGACAAAAGCGGTTTTTGCAAGTGGTGACTGATGTCGCTCTGATCTGGTTGGCGCTATGGCTTTCATTTGCTCTGCGCCTAGGAGAACTGGATGCAGCCCAACCATTTGACGGTCATGGTTGGCTATTTATCCTAGCGCCGATTATCGCTTTGCCGATCTTTATTCGTTTAGGTATGTATCGGGCGGTGATGCGCTATGTGGGTAATGATGCGCTGATTACAATTGCCAAGGCCGTTACGTTGTCGGTCTTGGTGCTGGCTTTGGCGGTCTACTGGTATCGCGGGCCTACGGCTCTGGTACCACGCTCGATGGTATTTAATTACTGGTGGTTGAGCCTTTTACTTTTAGGCGGTTTACGCCTTGCCATGCGCCAGTATTTTGTAGGTAATTGGTTCGAGTTAAATCCAGGGCGAACAGCTGCAGTAGCTCCGCTTCTGCCTAGAATTGCGGTTTACGGTGCTGGTTCAGCGGGTAATCAATTGGTCGCGGCTTTACGTATGGGGCGTGCCATGCGACCTGTAGCATTTATTGATGATGATCCAGGCATCGCCAATCGCACCATCGCAGGATTGCGCGTATACACCCCTAAACACATCTCGCAAATGATAGATGAGACCGGCGCTGATGAGATTCTCTTGGCGATGCCATCTACTTCACGTGGGCGCCGCCGACAGATCCTTGAAACGCTGGAAGCATTTCCCCTGCATGTGCGCAGTATTCCTGGCTTTATGGATCTGGCCAGCGGCCGGGTGAAGGTCGAGGATGTGCAGGAAGTCGACATTGCCGACCTGCTTGGCCGTGATGCAGTACCACCTCAACAGGCTTTGTTTGAGCGCTGTATTCGTAATCAAGTGGTGATGGTTACCGGGGCTGGAGGCTCCATTGGTTCTGAGCTTTGTCGGCAGATTCTACTTAATGGTCCCGCAACTCTTCTGCTGTTCGAGCACAGCGAATTCAATCTATACAGCATTCACAGTGAGCTAGAGTCGAGGATCAAGCGTGAGTCGTTACCGCTGCGTTTGGTGCCGATTCTTGGCTCAATTCGCAACGCCTCGCGTCTGGCTGATGTGATGTGCACCTGGAAGGTAGATACGGTTTATCACGCAGCAGCTTACAAGCATGTGCCGATGGTGGAGCACAATATTGCCGAGGGTGTCCTAAACAACCTGATGGGAACGCTTAATACTGCGCAAGTGGCGATTAAAGCGGGTGTGACCAACTTCGTGCTGATATCCACTGACAAGGCGGTCCGCCCAACTAATGTCATGGGCAGCACCAAGCGATTGGCTGAGATGGTGCTGCAGGCACTCAGTCGCGAGGCAGCCCCCGTTTTGTTTGCTGATGACGAGGCGGTGCATCAGCTTAATAAAACGCGCTTTACCATGGTGCGCTTCGGTAATGTTTTAGGCTCTTCTGGTTCAGTCATTCCGCTATTCCATGAGCAGATCCGCAAGGGTGGGCCGGTCACGGTTACCCACCCGAACATAACGCGTTACTTTATGACCATCCCCGAAGCTGCGCAGTTGGTCATTCAAGCGGGATCCATGGGAGAGGGTGGCGATGTGTTCGTCCTGGATATGGGCGAACCTGTGAAAATTGCTGTGCTGGCCGAGAAGATGATCCACCTTAGCGGCTTGAGTGTGCGGAGTGATAAAGCACCACATGGTGATATTGCTATTGAATTCACTGGATTACGCCCGGGAGAGAAACTCTACGAAGAGTTATTGATTGGCGATAACGTCAGCCCGACAGAGCACCCAATGATCATGCGGGCAAACGAAGAGCATCTACCTTGGGAGCAGTTAAAGGTTCGCTTGTGCGAGTTGCTGGATGCGGTTGAACATGACGACTATGAGCGTGTTCGGCAACTGCTCCGTGAGACAGTGAGCGGTTACAAGCCCGAAGGTGAGATAGTCGACTGGATACATATGAAGCGTAGGCAGGAACCGTAAGCTCCGGTTGACCTAGGCATGGGTACGGGTTGCGATTGATTGGCTCCGTGATTCATTCAGTTATTTGACAAGTGCATGGCAGCAGCTAGTTTTCAGTGCGTGGAGAGGGAAGTCCCACGTTCTGACAAAACTAACGAAAGGATGCACTACATGCTAAAAGTCAAACTGTCGTCTCTGTTGTTCGCTGTTCTTGCCTCCATGTCTTTGGCGGTTTACGCCGCTGAAACGCAGACCCAGCCAGCGCCTGTTGTTGAATCAGCTGAAGTGACCCCGGTCGGTAAAGTAAATCTCAATACTGCTGATGCGGCCACTCTGCAACGTGAGTTGCTGGGGATTGGTGAGGTAAAAGCGCAGGCGATTGTGGCGTACCGTGATGAGCACGGCGACTTTGCTTCAGTGGATGAGTTGCTGGAGGTTAAGGGTATCGGCGAAGCAACGCTGGAAAAGAATCGCGATAAGTTGAGTATTAACTAACGCGTTTAGTAGTTTGAATTAAGGCCGGTTATTAACCGGCCTTTTTGCTTTCTGGCGATCAGGTTTTTAATACTGTTTGAGTGTTATGTGGAAACAATGGGGCTGAGGATTAATCGCGAGGCGCTTTATGGTTTGGTTGGCAGTGGTAGCAGATGCGGTGGTGGTCTTTCATCTGCTGTTTATTCTATTTGCGGTGTTGGGCGGCTTGCTGGTGTGGCGTTGGCACGGGTTGGTTTGGTTGCATGTGCCAGCATCCTTATGGGGTGTGTTGGTGGAGTTGATGCATTGGCCCTGTCCGCTGACGCCGCTGGAGCACAGCCTGCGTCTGGCTGCAGGTCAGGCGGGGTACAGCGGTGGTTTTGTTGAGCACTATTTGCTGCCGATCATCTACCCGGTTGGGCTGACACCGCAGATTCAGATTGGTTTGGGGATGTTTGTTCTGCTGCTCAATGCGCTGATTTATGGCGTGTTGCTGTTGCAGCGTTGGCAGCGGCCGTGAGTTGAGCTTAGGCCGCCTTATTCAGATGGATGATGGTATGCGGGCAAGATAATTTACCCGGCTACACTGGCTCCATCAATCACAGCAGCACAAGGCAGCTTTCCTATGCAAAATCGCATGATGATCACCGGCGCGGGTTCGGGTTTGGGGCGTGAGATGGCCCTGCGTTGGGCGCGTGAGGGCTGGCAGTTGGCACTGTCGGATGTCAACGAGCCGGGCCTGGCCGAAACCCTGCAGATGGTTCGTGAGGCGGGTGGCGATGGCTTTACCCAGCGTTGTGATGTACGTGATTACAGCCAGCTGACTGCGTTTGCCCAGGCCTGTGAGGAGAAGCTCGGCGGCATCGATGTGATCGTCAACAACGCCGGTGTGGCCTCTGGCGGGTTCTTTAGCGAGTTGTCGCTTGAAGATTGGGACTGGCAGATTGCGATCAACCTGATGGGTGTGGTCAAGGGGTGTAAGGCCTTCCTGCCGTTACTGGAAAAGAGCAAAGGCAAAATCGTCAATATTGCCTCCATGGCAGCCTTGATGCAGGGCCCTGCCATGAGTAACTACAACGTGGCCAAGGCCGGAGTTGTGGCACTGTCGGAAAGCTTGTTGATCGAGCTGAAGCTGCATGAAGTCAGCGTGCATGTGGTGTGCCCTTCGTTCTTCCAAACCAACCTGCTGGATTCCTTCCGCGGTCCTACGCCGGCGATGAAAGCGCAAGTGGGCAAGCTGCTGGAAAGCTCACCGATCAGTGCGGCCGATATTGCCGATTACATCTACCAGGAAATCGGCAAAGGCGAGTTCATGATTCTGCCTCACGAACAGGGCCGTATGGCTTGGGCGTTGAAGCAGAAGAACCCGCAGTTGCTCTATAACGAAATGACTGCCATGGCCGACAAGATGCGTGCACCGCGCACCAAGTAATTTGACTTGTAGCGGTCTAACTGCTGATTTCTCGGTCAACTTTATCCCGCTTAGGGCTTGTCTGGTGTGTACTTGCGCTCTAAGGTTTGCGGCCGTGTCGGCATGGCCGCGAAACTGATGGATTTACTGTGAAACCTTTCCCGCGGGCCCTGCTGTTGCTGGGCCTGATCCTGGCTGCAATCAATTTGCGGCCCGGTATCACTTCCCTGGCACCGCTGATTGAGCGGATTGCTGCGGATTTCGGTGAACGTGACCGCTCATTTCGCTAACAACGTGACCGGTGGCTTCACCCGATTGCGCGGGGTTTAAATTCTAACCGCATCGGTCACGATGCGGCTTCTTCCTCCGTGTTTTTCCTC